>NZ_JBKQJR010000119.1:0-23852 GCF_052326845.1 Acidocella sp.
CCCCGTCTTCGTTGTGGCGGCCTCTGCCGAGCGGTGCCCCCGGCGGAGGCTCAGCAAGCCGCGTGCCCAGTCGCGGCCAGCGCGAAGTCGCCGCACAGCGGCGAGACGGTGGCTGTCGGGCTGATTCAGGCGGGCCACAAGGCTATCAACAGCCGCATCTCCGAGCAGCCCACGAAGTTCGTTCAGCCGTCTCTGTATGGCCCGGCGGGCGAAGAGCATCGCATTCCTCTCATCCAGTGTCTCGCCGAGACGCGGCGCCGAGGGGAAAGAACACATCATGAACACCCGCGTTTCGCCAGCACCAATTCCCCCACAAGGTCGGCTTGGCCTCCTACCTTCCCCCCCACAATCCCCCCGGGCGACCGGCGGTGATGGGGGATGACCGGAGGCCACGGCGGGGTGTGCCCGGCTCGGGTTGCGTTCCCAGGTGTGGCGGCGGAGGGCGATCGGGGGCGATCTCAAGCGTTCGCGGGCATCACGTTGCGATTCAGGAACCTTCTACGAATCTGAGGGTCAGGAGTTCGAATCTCTTCGGGCGCGCCACGAAATTCATTGTAAATCAAGCGCGTACGGGCCGGTCAGCAGTGACCGGCCCGTTGTCGTTTGGGGGCTTCCCACCGGTGGCCCCATTTCGCCGCCGTTCGCCCCGTGGGATGCGTACGGCGCCGGCCGGAGCGAAGCCCGAGCCCAGGGACGCCCAGTGCCGCAGGTCGCGCTATTCGGTCTCGGTCTCGTCGAAATAGTCCATGTCGATCCGCTTGATCTCGACGGTCCTGGCGACCCGCACCCCGACATTGAAGCGGACCATCAGCCTCGTCAGCTCGGTCCCGTCGATGAGTACGCGCCTGAGCGCGCCGGAGTAGCTGGCCGCCGCCAGCGCCTGCCTGGAAAAAGAGGAGGTGGTGATCAGGACGTCCTTCTGCGCCCCCTTCCCGATCAGCGCGCCGATGAACGCCTGGACCGTCTCGCTGCCGATCGTGTTGCCCGGTTGATAGCGCTTCGCCTGGCGGTACACGCGGTCGAGGCCGAGCTGATCCTCGCGGATCACGCCGTCGACGCCACCGTCCTCTGTGGGCAATGTTCGCCCCGTGTCGGGCATAGGCCGGCCCGGGAGGTGATCTCAGGAGATGGTGTATCGCGGCGGACATTCAGCGCCGCATCAATCATCCGTCGCGTCTTGCTCATGTTCCGCTCCGTCTATTACGACAGAACAGCCCAACTACAACTTGCTCGCCCCCCGGTCTCATTTTCCGGGTCCATTTCACCCCAGGTGGGTTCCAACCGGCGAGGCTCAAGAGTGCCGCGACCAGACCGGATCGGTGGGGGCATAGCCCGCGCGGCTGGCATGCTTGTCGAGGAGAGCGCGAACCTTGAGCAGCGCCTCGGAGCCGGGGGCGGCGAGCGGGGCACAGCCAAACGCCTCGACCGGCGCCGCGACGTCCGGGCGGAGCAGGATCGGTTTGCCTTTCGATAATGTGGAATCGACAAAAGATTCTCGGGCGCCACACTCAAGATAGCTCTCGGCTGGCAGGTTCTCGGCCAGCAGGATGTCGTGAGCCTCGAGTGCGACATGGTGGTAGGTGACCGTGCGGCACGCGGTGTCGCGGATCACGGTCGCGCCGTTGATGAGGTCTTTGGCTTCGATCAAATGGTTCTCGGCGAAGATTGCATGGCCGGGAGACAGGCGCAGATCGCGCTCCGGCAGCCCGGGGCCGAAGGCGCCGGCGCGGATCAGGACCGGTCGCAGGCGCTCGGGCAGCGGCGTCGCCAGGGTCCCGAAGCTGCGCTGGCCGACCCAGACAACACGCCGCTCGGACGGGCCGCTGTCGCGGACGGTGAGCACGGCGTCACCCTCTGCAAGGGCCTCGACCGCGACGGGACCGCGCGGCGTGAGGATCGCGGTGCCGCGGGTGAAGCACGGGATGCTCTCGGTGCGCCGTTGCGGAAAGGCGGGGGCCTCTTCAAGGGCATACGGCTTGCGCCGGCTCGGCATGGCGCGCCGGCGTTCAGGCCAAGAGACGCTGGCTTGCGCGCCTCTGGTCTTGGCTTGGATCTTGGAGATGTCGGTCGACGTCCCGGCGATCCGCAACGCGTTGCCATTAGCGTCCCGGCTGACAACCTTGCCGCGGCTCAAGACCCACTTATAGCTGCCATCCATGCAAAGCAGCCGGTATTCGCATTCGCAAATTTCGGTCTTGCCTTCGCAATGCGCCCGTATCGCGGCCTTTGCGCGTTCAAGATCGTCCGGATGAACGCGCGCGTAGGCGATCTCGATCGGGGTCGATTGTGGCACGTCCTCATAACCAAGCATCTTGAACCAGCTCGCGGAGCAGTTATTCTCCCCGGTTGCCACATTTCGGTCCCAGACACCCGTTCCGCTTACCTCCACTGCGAGGGACCAAATGTCTGAAAAGTCGCTCCAGTCAGCAGGCCAGCTCACAATCGGTCTCCCCCCACGTATTTTTGCGCTTCAGTGCCCAACTGGATCCCCGAGCAGAAATGGCGACTAAGCCGATATTTCCCCTTTGGGCGGTCCATCTGCCCACCTGATTGAGGTTAGAATAACCCGATCGTGACCCGACTGGAAGACAGAACCGTGTGTAATGGCTTCCACCCCATCATTATCGCCGTGCGGCGACCTTGATCCGACTCAACAGCCGGATTCCAGTACGTTTTCCAACCCTGCGGACGTACTTCGCCTGTCGCTCGCCCCGTGCGAACGGTTCCGTCCGCCAACATGGCGCAGGCTCCCGTGGTCGCAGATCGTCGATCATGCCGAGGATGCGGCGGAACAAATCGCGCGGCGCAGCTCCGGGTCCTGAGCCTCCTGGGCAGGATCGGCCCCTTCCTTGAAAAGGCTGATCTTCGAGGTGTTCCTCCCAGAAAGAAGCTGCCATTCGAGCCGCTCTCGGCAGAGCGTAGAGAGTGCCCCCCACCATATTCCTCCCGTCGGTGCAGTCTGGCTATCACTCCCGGTGGCGCAGCGCCTCCACCAGCAGCGTGAAGGCCGGCGTGGGCTGGCGGCGGCTGGGGTAATAGAGGTGAAAGCCAGGAAAAAGCGGGCACCAATCGGCGAGCACGCGGGCCAGACGTCCCGCGGCCAGGGCCTCCTGCACGTGGTCCTCGGGGAGAAAAGCGATGCCGAACCCCGCCTCGGCGGCCTGCAGGATGAGCCGGGCGTTGTTGAAGGCCAGGCTGCCCTCGACGCGGACATTGAGCACGCGGCCGTCCTTCTCGAACTCCCAGGGGTAGAAGCCGCCCAGCGTGGGCAGGCGCAAATTGATGCAACCGTGCCGGGCCAGGTCGTGCGGTGTCTGCGGCGCCGGATGCCGTGCCAGATAAGCGGGCGCGGCGACAGCGGCCATGCGCAAATCAGGCCCGATGCGCACGGCCACCATGTCCTTCTCCACCTGCTCGCCCAGCCGCACCCCGGCGTCAAACCGCTCGGCGACAATGTCGGTGAGGCCAGCCTCGATGCTGAGCTCCACCTTGATGTCGGGGTAGTGGGGCAGAAAGCCCGCCAGCACCGGCCAAAGCCGTGTGGCGGCGGCGTGCTCCGTACTGGTGATGCGGATGGTCCCCGCTGGCTTTTCCCGCAATTCTCCCAGCGCGGCCAGTTCGGCCTCGATGCCGTCGAAATGCGGGCCGATGCGGGTCAGCAGCCTCTCCCCGGCCTCGGTGGGGGCGACGCTGCGCGTAGTGCGGGTGAGCAGCCGCACGCCGAGGCGTTCCTCCAGCCCGGCGATCGTCTGGCTAAGCGCCGATTGTGACACGCCGAGCCCCGCCGCCGCGCGGGTGAAGCTGCGCGCCCGGGCGACAGCTAAAAAGGCGGTGAGGTCGGAGAGTGTGTCGCGCGCCATTAAGAAGCCATGCTTATAAAGCCATGCGGATTATCTCGTCTAATCGCCGGGGCGGCGCGGGTCTAGATAAAGGGTCCCCAAACCAAGGAGAGTCTCCATGGAGATCAAGCGCGCCGGTACGCAGCCCTCGGGGCGCGGCCCGGCTGAGTATTTTACCGGTACGGTGCGGGTGGACCCGCTCAACAACCCGCCAGACCCGGCCCGCGTCTCCATGGCGCTGGTCACCTTCGAGCCCGGTGCCCGCACCGCTTGGCACACGCATCCGCTGGGGCAGACGCTCATTGTCACAATGGGCTGCGGGCGCGTGCAGCTTGAGGGCGAGCCCGTGCAGGAGATCCGCCCCGGCGACGTGGTGTGGATCGCGCCCGGCGAGCGCCATTGGCACGGCGCCGGGCCGCAAACCGCGATGAGCCATATCGCGGTGCAGGAGCGGCTGGAGGGTTCCGCCGTCACTTGGATGGAACACGTCACCGACGAACAATACGGGAGCTAAAACATGGAAAAGCGTCAACTTGGCCGCAGCGCCCTGGAAGTCTCCGCCCTCGGCCTGGGCTGCATGGGGTTAAGCTTTGGTCTCGGCCCGGCCACCGAGCGCGGGGCGGCCATCGCCCTTATCCGCGCCGCCTATGAGCGCGGCGTGACCTTCTTCGACACCGCTGAAGCCTATGGCCCTGGCGCCAACGAGGAGTTGCTGGGCGAGGCGCTGGCACCGTTCCGCGACGAGGTGGTGATCGCCACCAAATTCGGTTTTTGCTCCGGCGTAGTGGCGAAGGGGCTGGACAGCCGGCCGGAAAATATCCGCGCCGTGGTGGAAGCGTCCTTGAAGCGCCTGCGCACCGACCGCATCGACCTGCTATACCAGCACCGCGTGGACCCCGCCGTGCCGATGGAGGACGTGGCCGGGACGGTGAAAGAGCTGATCGCCGCGGGCAAGGTGAAGCATTTCGGGTTGTCCGAGGCGGGCGTGGAAAGCATCCGCCAGGCGCATGCGGTGCAGCCGGTGGCAGCGCTGCAAAGCGAGTATTCGCTGTGGTGGCGCGCGCCGGAGACGGAGATCCTGCCGCTGCTGGAGGAACTGGGCATTGGCTTCGTGCCCTTCAGCCCGCTGGGCAAGGGTTTTCTTACCGGCGCCATCAACGCCCAGACCAGCTTCGGCGAAAATGATTTCCGCAACGTGGTGCCGCGCTTCACGCCCGAAGCCCGCGCCGCCAACCAAGCCCTGGTCGAGCGGCTGACCGAAATCGCCGCCGCCAAGGGCGCCACGCCCGCGCAGATCGCGCTGGCCTGGCTTCTGGCCCAGAAGCCCTGGATCGTGCCCATCCCCGGCACTACCAAGCTGCACCGGCTTGAGGAAAACCTTGCCGCCGCTGACCTCACACTAACGGCCGATGACCTCGCCACCATCGGCGCGGCGCTGGCGGCGATTCCCGTCACCGGCGACCGCTACCCGGCCGCCCTGGCGGCGATGGTCAACCGCTGAAAGGAGACAGGCGTATGAGCGACAACATCACGGGCAAGGTGGTGGTCATCACCGGGGCCAGCTCGGGTCTGGGCGCGGCGGCGGCACGGCGTCTGGCGGCGCGGGGTGCCAGACTGGCGCTGGGGGCGCGGCGCGTGGACCGGCTGGAGGCGCTGGTAGCGGAGCTGCGCGCGGCGGGTGGCGAGGCGCTTGCCGTGCCAACCGACGTCACCGATCCCGCCCAGGTGCAGCGCCTGGTGGATGCGGCGGTGGCGACCTTCGATGGGCTCGATGTCATCATCAACAATGCCGGGCTCATGCCGCAATCGCCGCTGGAGCGGCGGCGCATCGACGAATGGGACCGCATGATCGACGTCAACATCAAGGGCGTGCTCTACGGCATCGCCGCCGCCTTGCCGGTGATGCAGGCGCAGAAGCGCGGACACATCATCAACGTTGCCTCGGTGGCGGGGCACAAGGTGCGGGCGGGCGGCGCGGTGTATTCGGCCACGAAGCACGCGGTGCGGGTCATCTCCGAGGGGCTGCGCCAGGAGGTGAAGCCCTATAACATCCGCACCACGGTGATCTCGCCCGGCGCGGTAGACACCGAGCTGCCCAACAGCATCTCCGAGCCTGATGTCGCCGCCGGCATACGCGCCTTCTACGACGCCTATGCCATCTCACCGGATTCCTTCGCCGAGGCGGTGCTCTACGCCATGGGCCAGCCCGAGAGCGTGGACATCAACGAGATCCTCTACCGGCCGACCAGCCAGGAATACTGAGAGGCAAGGAAACGCGACCGTCGGGATCGAGGCGCATCTGCCCAACGGGCAGATGCAGCGGAAGCCAGAGTGAGCCACCCGGCCCTGTGGAAGTCTCCCTCCCACCTTCCCCCTCTTTCCCCCCGGGCGAGCGACGGTAGCCGCCGGCGCTCTGTGACCACCAGCAAGTGTCCACACTCTTGAGAAGACAGGCATGAAAAAAAGCAGGTTCACCGGGGAGCAGATCATCGCGATGATGCCGGAGCAATTCGACACAAAGGGACAGACACGATGAGCATCTCCATGCGAAGCTGGCAATGGCAGCAACCGGGCAAGCCGGACGGATTGCGGCTCGTCAGCGGCACCAAGCCGTCGCCGGGCCCGGGCGAGGTTGTCGTCGAGAATCAGGCGATCGCGCTCAATCCGGTTGACTGGAAGCTGATCGCGGCCGGGCACCGGGACTGGCAGCCAGGCCATGTTCCGGGTGTTGACGGCGCCGGCCGGATCATCGCCGTGGGCGAAGGCGTTCCGCTCGAAATCGGCACGCGCGTGGCCTACCACCAGTTCATCGGCAAGCCGGGCAGCTTTGCCACGCATACGCGCCTGAGCGCTGAGGCCGTGCTGCGGATCCCCGACGGGCTCGATGCAACCGTTGCCGCCGCCTTGCCTTGCCCGGGCCTCACCGCGTGGCAGGCGCTGACCAAGGTGCCGGAGAAGGCGGGGCGTGACGTTCTCGTCATCGGCGCGGGCGGCGCGGTTGCGCAATATCTCGTACAGCTGGCGCTGTCCTGCCAGTACAGGGTCTGGGCGACGGCTGCGCCCCGCCATCATTCGCATCTGCTCGACCTTGGCGTGGCCGGTGTGTTCGACTATCGCGACGACAACTGGCGCGCCGGGCTCCAGACCGCGATCGGGATGCGCAAGCTATACGCCGCCTTCGATACGGTGAGCGGTGTACATGCCGCAAGCCTTGCCCCGATGCTCGGCTATGGCGGGCATCTCGTTTGCATTCAGGATCGCGCCGAGCAGCATCCGCTGCCGCCCTTCAGCACCGCTCTGTCGCTGCACGAGTTGGCACTGGGCAGCATTCATGAATACGGCGTACGGGCGGACTGGGTGGACTATCGCACAGCCGGCGAGAGCATGCTGCGGCAGCTGGCCATGCGCACGCTGTCAGCGCCGGAGATCGTCACTCAAGCATTTGAGGCGTTGCCCGCGAGCCTCGCGGCATTGAAGGCCGGGCAACCCGGCAAGCGGATCATCCTGCTCTGAAGAGGACACCTGCGCGGCAAGGCGCCGCGCAGGTGGTTCGGTCAAACAGCAGCCAGACGGGCGCGGTAGGCCGTGGCCGCATGGTCGAGGGCGGCGTCGTCCAGCATGCGGACGCCATGCACCGAGAAAATGGGCTGATAGGACATGCCTGTCAGATTGGCGGTCGCCTGCAAGGGGCGCAGCAGCTCGCTCATCGTATACTGGTTGAAGCCGCCGGCCTGATAGGCATCAACCGGGCCGCCGGTGGTGGTAGCAACCATCAGCACCTTGCCACGCAGCTTGTCGCCGCCGGGACCATAAGCGAAGCCGTAACTCAGCACCGCGTCCTGCCACTCCTTCAGAATCGCCGGGGTGCTGTACCAATAGCACGGGAATTGCAGCACGATCACATCATGGTCGAGCAGCAGGCGCTGCTCATGCGCCACGTCGATCCGGAAGTCCGAATAGCGCGTCATTAGTTCGTTCACGGTCACATTGGGCAGCGTGGCGGCGGCCGTAAGCAAAGCGCGATTGACGCGCGAGGCGGCCGGGTCGCGATGGGCGTAGATCAGCAGGATGCGGCTCTGGGACATGAAGAGTTCCGGGACTGTTGTTGCGGGATAGGCCGTAGAGTGGCGCTTGGATATAGGCGCGGCTACGCGATGGTCGACACGAGGCCGCCTTCGACCCGCAAAGCCGCGCCATTGGTGGCGGCAGACAGAGGGCTGGCCACGTAGGCCACCAGGCTGGCGATCTCTTCAGGCTCGATCATCCGTTGGATCAGCGACGCCGGGCGGTCCTTGGCGAAGAACTCCGCCTCAATCTCCTCGGCCGGCGCGTCAGGATTGCTGGCGACGCTCCGCAGGAAGCCGACAATGCCTTCCGAGCGGGTCGGTCCCGGCAGCACCGAATTCACCGTAACGTTGGTGCCCTTGGTCAAGTGCGCCAAACCCCGCGCGATCGAGATTTGCGCCGTCTTGGTCATGGCGTAGTGGATCATGTCGGGGACCACCACCAGACCGGTCTCGCTGGAGATGAAGATGACCCGCCCCCAATTCCGCTCCAGCATGCCGGGGAAATAGGCGCGCGCCAGGCGGACGCCGCTCAGCACATTGACGTCGAAATAGTACAGCCAGTCGGCGTCGCTGATGCCGCCGAAGGGCTTGCTCTCGTAGATGCCGAGGTTGTTCACCAGGATGTCCACTTGCGGGACGGCTTGCACCAGCGCCGCCGCGCCCTCGGGCGTGGTCACGTCGGCCAGAATGCCGGTGACCTGTTTCCCGCCCGAGGCGCGGATGCTTTCGACAGCCTGGTCAAGCTTGGCCTGATCGCGTCCGGTGACGATCACCCGAGCGCCTTCCACGGCCAGGGCGCGTGCGATTTCCAGGCCTATGCCGGCGGTCGAGCCGGTGACCAGCGCGGTTTTGTTTTGCAGTTTCAGGTCCATGATCAAGCTCCATTGCGTGTCGGCGCGAAGCTAGGGCTTGCGGCTTGCGGCGGCTATTTCATATTCTGTGCAAACACTTGTGAATGAAGGTCATCAATGTCGCGCATTCTCATGGAGCGCTCGGGGGAGATGGAGATCTTCGCCAGGGTGGTGCAGGAAGGCGGGTTTTCAGCCGCCGCGCGCAGTCTGGACCTGACACCGTCAGCGGTCAGCAAGGCGATCGCCCGGCTGGAGGAGCGCCTTGGCGCGCGTCTCTTGCTGCGCACCACCCGCGCCTTGTCGCTCACCGAGGAGGGCGAAGCTTACTATCAGGCCGCCCTGAACATCCTGCAGGCCATGAGCGACGCCGAGCACGCCGCCGCCGCAGGCGCCGTGCGGGGCCGTTTGCGCGTCAGCGCGTCCCTGCCCTTCGGCGCCATGTTCGTCGCCCCGGCGGTGCCGGGATTTCTCGCGCGGCATCCTGATGTGATTGTCGATTTCAGCGCCACTGACGACATTGTCGACCTCCTGGCGGAGCGGACCGATGTGGCGATCCGTGTCGGCGACCTGACCGATAGCGGCCTGATCGCCCGCAAGCTCGGGCAAAGCCGCCGCGTTGTTTGCGCCTCAGCAGCCTATCTCGAGCAGCACGGCGCCCCCAAAACGCCCGGCGACCTCCAGGGCCATAACTGCCTGAGGTTCAACTTCCGACGTTCGCGCACCGGCTGGCCCTTTCGCCAGGATGGCCGCGTGCTCGAGCAGCCCGTCTCGGGCAATCTTCTGGTCAACAATGGTGAAACCATGCGGCAAATGGCGTTGGCCGGTGTCGGCGTCGCCCGGCTTGGCCTGTTTCACGTCGCTGCTGATATAGAGACCGGTGCGCTCACGCCGCTCCTGGAAGCGTATAATCCGGACGACCTCGAAATCATCAACGCCGTCTATGTGGGCGGCGGCCACGTGCCCTATCGCGTCCGGGCCTTCATCGACCACCTGGTCGACACGCTCGCGTCAGAGCCTCTGCTGACAGGGCGCTGACGGGGGAGGAGCACTCACGCCGCGGCTTTTAGCGCGCGCAGCAATTCCTGGCGGGCAAACGCCACGCGCCGGTGGCGTAGCGCGCTTTTCGCCCAGACAAGATAGAAGCTGTTCCGGGGTGTCGTCACCGGAGGGTCGATCATCGCCAGCCTGCCGGCCGCCAGATCTTCGATGCAGAGATAGTTCGGAAGCACGGTCCAGCCTGCGCCGACACGAACCAGCGCGCGAAGAATCCGCAGGTCCGGCGCGGTGACGGCGGGCAGATTGGCCGGTAGCGGCAGGCGGTTGGCGGCCAGCCAGCTTCGCATCAACGGACGGTCGAGGTCGTAGGTAAGGTGTGGTACCCCCGCCAACGCCGAGGCCAAGCCGGGCGCCTGCGCGATCTGCCGGGCCAGATGTGGAGCTGCAACGGCCAGTAGCTGCTCAAAGCCGATCTCGGCATAGGCAAGGCGGGTGTCCTCGGGCTGTGAGGCGGTCAATGCAAGGTCGGTGCGGTCCTCCAGCAGCATGGCGTACAGCGCGTCGCGCCCGCCCGGGTGAAGGCGCAGGTCGAGCCCGGCCTCGAGCAGCGGGGCAAGGCGTGGCGCAACCCATTCGGCCATGAGATCGGCCGGGCCGGCTATGTGCACGGTGCCGGACAATTGTGCCGAGCGCGCACGCACGGAAGCCAGCGCGGCCTCTGCGGTGTCGAGCGTGCTGCCAAGGCTGGCGGCGAGATCGTCCGCGATCGCGGTTGGCCGCACCCCGCGCGCATGACGCTCAAATAGCGGCCGGCCGAGCTGGGCTTCGAGCGAGGCGACATGCTGCGACACGGCAGGTTGCGTCATGCCGAGCACGCGGGCTGCCTCGCTGATCGAACCGCGACGGCAGACTTCAATGAAGGTGCGCAAGTGCAGCAGCGACATCTGCGTTCCATAAATTAAATTATGAGCGACCGGCAAATTCTTTTGATGTGCTTATGTGCAGCGCACCCTATCTCCGCCACAGACGCACTCATGGAGATGGACATGCCGAAACCTCCCCGCATCCTGATTATCGCGACCTCCGCCGCCACGATGGACGGCGGCAGCACCGGCCTCTGGCTCGAGGAGCTGACGACCCCCTATTACGCCTTTCGCGATGCCGGCGCGGACGTGACGCTGGCCTCGATCGCCGGCGGCGCCATCCCCATCGATCCGCGCAGCGTGAAGCCCGTGGGGGAAAACGACGCCTCGGTGGAACGCTATCTGGCCGATGAAGCGTTCACGCAAACGGTTGCCGCCACACCGTGCTTCGAGACGCTCGGCACGGGCGATTTCGACGCACTGTTCCTGCCCGGCGGGCACGGCACCATGTTCGACTATCCGACGAGCGAGGCGCTTGCCCGACTGGTTGCCGCGATGAGCGAGGCCGGCAAGGTCGTCGCGGCCGTGTGCCACGGTCCGGCGGGGCTCGTCGCCGCGCGGAAGGCCGACGGCACGCCCTTCGTCGCGGGCCGCAAGGTCGCTGGCTTCAGCGACAGCGAGGAACGCGCGGTCGGGCTTGAACATGCGGTGCCTTTCCTGCTCGAAACACGGCTCCGGGAACTCGGCGCCGCGTATGTCAGCGGACCTGATTTCGCGCCTTTTGCGGTGCGTGACGGCAATCTGGTCACCGGACAGAACCCGGCCTCGGCGGAGCGGACCGCCGGGCTGGTGATGGAGGCGCTGCGCGACGCGGAGCAGGCGGCATGATGCGCTACCTGCACACCATGGTCCGGGTGGCGGACCTCGACCGCGCGCTGGCCTTCTGGTGCGGTGCGCTGGGGCTGGAGGAGATTAGCCGGATGGAGAATGAGAAGGGGCGGTTCACCCTCGTCTTTCTGGCGGCACCGGGCGATGCCGAACGGGCCCGCGCCACGAAGGCGCCGATGGTCGAGCTGACCTATAACTGGGATCAGGAGGATTATACCGGCGGCCGGAATTTCGGCCATCTCGCCTACCTTCTGCCCGATATCTACGCGACATGCGCGCGGCTGGCCGCTGCCGGCGTGACCATCAACCGCCCGCCGCGCGACGGCCATATGGCCTTCGTCCGCTCGCCCGACGGTATCTCGATCGAACTGCTGCAGGAAGGCGAGCGACTGCCGCCCGCCGAGCCCTGGGCCTCAATGCCGAACACTGGCAGCTGGTAAGAAGAGAACCGGCCCACCCTTTGGTTCCCCCTCATTCCCTCATGGCCATCGGGGGCGATGAGGGGCGAACCTGATGCCGGCGAATGATTAGGCCGCCTCGCCCCAACAGGCGAATTTGGAGGTCTGGCCGATGCCGGGGTTGAAGCAGTTGCACGGGTCCAGCGCCTTGTAATGCGCCGCCAGGACCGGCTTGGCCTTGTATAGATGCCCGACATTATGCTCGGCCGGATATTCGGCGCCGCGGGCATCGAGCAGGTGCCACATGCGGTGCTCCAGCGCGACCGGGTCATGCCCCTTGGCCACGATATAATCCTGGTGGAACACGTGGCAGAAAAAATGCCCGTAATAGAGCTTGTGCAGGATCGGCGCGGACACATCCTCGGGCAGATGCTCTTCCCAGGCGGTGTCGTTGCGGCGGAGCGCGATGTCCAGCGCCACGATGTCCTCCACCGTATCGCGGTGCATGGCGCGATAGCGGATGGCCGCCCCGGCCACGGCGAAGCGGTGCAGGAAGGCCTTCGCACCCTCCTGCGGCGTGCACTCGAAATAATCGCCCTCGGCGGAGGGGAAGAGGCTTTGCAAATAGGCGCGGGCCTCCGCAATGCCCTCGCCGGACGTTTTTAGTAACAAATGATGCTCATAGCGGTCTCGATACGCCAGCAGGCGCGGTGGCAGATGCTGCGGGAAGAACGAGCCGGCGAACTGCATAAGCCGGTCGGAGAGGTCGCGCGGCAGGAACGGGATACGCGAGGCAAAGGCGTCGAACCGGCCCTTGAGCGCGAACAAGGCGGGCAGACGGTCGGTGCCGAGCTTCTCGATGGCGAGGAACATGTCCTTGCCGTACTTAACCGCGATATCAAACGCGGTGCGGTGGATATATTCGCCCGCGACCGGCAGGTTCTTGAAAGTCGCCAGGATGTGGCGGCGGATCGCGGTCAGCTCGTCGGCGTCGTTGCTGCCGATGTAGAACACGGCGGTGGTCTTGTCTGCCGGGAAGGTGTCTAGCCGCGTGGCAAAAATCATCACCTTGCCGGCGCTGCCCGCGGCCTCGAACAAACGGCGCGGGTCGGCATTGAAGCGCGCCGGGGTGGGGGCAGAAATGTCGCGCACATGGGTGCCGTAGTCGGGGTCCGAGGCGGCGCGGTCCCGCGGATGCTCGATCTCGGCGGCGGGGAAATCGCCCGCCTCCAGCCTCGCCAGAATCGTCTCGGGGTCGTTGCCCAGACGGATGCCGAGATGGTTGATCAGTTCCACCTCGCCTTGCTCATTCACCCGCGCATAGAGGGCGAGCTGGGTGAAGGCCGGGCCGTGGCGGATTAGCGCGCCGCCGGAATTGTTGGCGATGCCGCCGGTGACAGAGGCGCCAATGCAGGAGGAGCCGATGACCGAATGCGGCTCGCGCCCCAGCGGGCGGAGTGTCTTCTCCAGCTGAAACAAGGTGGCGCCAGGCAGCGCCACCACTTGTTCCGCGCCCGGCAGCACATGCAACTTGGCGATGCGCATGCCGTTAATGATGACGATGGGACGGTCGTAATCAGTACCGTCCGGGGTGGAGCCACCGGTGAGGCCGGTATTGGCCGCCTGCATGATGATGATGACCCCCGCCGCATGGCAGAGGCGCAGCGCACGCCACTGTTCCACCAGGCTGCCCGGGCGAAGCACTGCCAGCACCTGCCCATCGCCAAAACGGATGCCCTTGCGGTAGCGCGCCGTTTGCCGTGCGCCGGTGAGGACATATTTCGCCCCCAGTGTCGCACGTAGATCGCGGATGAGGCTCGAGGTGTCGGTCATCGTCATGTAGTCCTTCGTAACTGCGGAACGCGCCAGCGGTACTGCGGAATGCGCCCGGGGCGGTTCACGTCCATATACCACGGGCTGACCTGGATTTTGTGGTTTGATGGCGCGACCGAGCACGGTTGAGCCATCAAACCAAGCTCGCTAAGCGACCCGCTGAGTCGCTTTCGCGAGTACGACCGTCAGGCTTCTTACCCCGACAATCTGTCGCAGATTGTTCTCAACGAGATGGACCATCCCGGATGGCATTTCATCGACTGCCAGCGACGCCTCGATGAGCGCACCATGACGTCCCGTTTTAACCCGATCAGGTACCAGATCCCGTCTTGCAAAGGGGGCCAGTAGACGCATCATGATTCCAGGTTCGGCATCAGCGACGAGTTCGAAGCAAACTGCTTGAAACGCGTCATCGGCAACGGGCGTCATGGGATCGTACTCCGTTAGGCGGCAGCGGAGGTCTCGCCCAGCATCTCCAGCGGTTTCAGCAGGAGATGATTGTGCGAGTAATCGACCGGGACGGAGATCACGACCGGGCCTTCGACGTCCATGGATTGGCGCAGAGCGCCGGCCAGGCTGGTCGGGGAGTCTACGGCGATGCCCTTGGCGCCGCATGCCTGAGCGTAGGCAGCGAAGTCGATCGGCCCGAACTCGACGCCAGAGCCGCGGCCGTACTTCTTGCGCTCCTGGATCTCGACCATGTTGAAGGCGTGGTCGACCCAGACCACGTGTACGATGTTGCACTTCAGGCGGACCGCGGTCTCCAGCTCCATGCTCGACATCATGAAGCCGCCATCGCCAGAGACGGACACCACCTTGTGGCTGGGGTCAACCAGGCTGGCGGCGATCGCCCAGGGCAGGGCCACGCCCATGGTCTGCTGCCCGTTGCTGATCAGCAGCTGGCGCGCGCGGAACGACAGCAGGTAGCGGGCCAGCCAGATATGGAACGAGCCCATGTCCAGGCAGGCGGTCACATCCGGGGTGATGACCTTCTCCAGCTCGCGCACGATCTCCAGCGGGTGCAAGGCCGCACCTTCGCTGCGCGCGCTGGCCAGCGCCAAAGCACGATCCGCCTTATAACGGCGCAGGATGGCCTCAAGGCTCTCAGAACGGGGCAGCCGGTTCACCGAAGCCGTCAGCGCATCGACGGTAGCGGCGATGTCACCGATCAGCTCAACAACGGGGGCATATCGGTTGTCGAGCTCAGCCGCGACCACGTCGATGTGAATGATCTGACGCCCGTCATCGACATTCCAGAGGTTCGGGTCATATTCGACCGGATTGTAGCCGATGGAAATAACCAAGTCGGCCTCGTGCAGAAGCTGATCGCCCAGCTGGTTGCGGAACAGCCCGACGCGGCCGCCGAAGCGATCCACCAGTTCGTGCGAGACCGCGCCCGCGGCCTGATAGGTGCCCACCACCGGCGCGCCAGTGGTCAAGATCAGCTTGCGCACCGCCACCGCAACCGCCGGACGGCTCGCCATGAGCCCCAAGAGGATGACCGGACGCGCGGCCTTGCCGATGATTTTCACGGCCTCGCTGATCGCCGCGTGGGACGCCGCGCCGGGCTGCGGGACGGCTTTGTTGGCGAGAACCGGGGCCGTGGTGGGCTGATTCAGAACGTCCATCGGAGTGCTGACGAAGGCGGCGCCGGGACGGCCGCCCTCGGCGGCGCGCAGGGCGTTGGCAACGACCTCAGACACCGCCTCGGGGGACGTGATTTCCGCGCTGTACTTGGTGATCGGCTTGAACAGGCTGACCGTGTCCATTGTCTGGTGGGTGAGCTTCAGCCTGTCGGCCAGTTTCACTGCGCCGCCGATGGCTAGCACCGGGTCGCCTTCGGAGTTGGCAGTCGCCAGGCCGGTTACAAAGTTCGAGGCGCCGGGGCCCGAGGTTGCGATGCAGACGCCCGCGCGGCCGGTCAGGCGGCCGATGCCGCCGGCGATGAAGGCGGCATTCTGTTCATGCCGGGTGACGACGGTCTTGATCGGCGAGTCCACCAAGACATCGAACAGACGGTCGACCTTGGCGCCAGGAATTCCGAACACATGGGTCACGCCGTGCGCGACCAGGTTCTTCACGATCAGCTCTGCGCCGCAATTTGGTGCGGCGGGCTCGTTGTTGCTGCTCATCTTCATAGTCCTTGATTGGAAATTCTACCGGTGATCGGCTTTATAAAAGCCGGAGGATCTCACTCGCCTTCGGCAATGCGGATCGCTTCATGGATGTTGTCTGGCGAGAGGTTGGCCTCGCAAAACTGCCGGCTGCGGGGAAGCTGGATCTCGACATCAGAGATCACGGCCAGTTCGAGGCGGCCTTTGCCGACGCGGTAGCCGGTAACGTGGCCGCCCTTCTTCTGCGCCTCATCCAGGAAGTGCAGGTGGTAGCCGGCAACGTTGATGCCTTGCATGTAGGTCGGCGTGCGGAAGCCCAGCATGGTGCCGCGCGTGGTGCCAAAATTTTGGGTCGGCTGCCGGCTCACAACATCGAGCATTGGCGGATAGGGGCGGCACTGGCAGAATACCGTGCGCGTCTCAAGCTCTTCGAATTCGCCTACGAAGCGGACCGCCACGAAAAGGTTCGGGTTGCCGATCACTTCGTCAACCAGCCTTTCAAGCTCCTTCTTGCTCTTCGGCGCATCAATGGCGATGCTCGTCTCCGGCTCGAAGTAGGTGACACAGGCAAAGGGCGTCAGCTGCTCTGGCTGCACTTCCCCGACGTGCCCGTCGGAACGGAACTGATGCACGACGCTTTCGTTGATGATCATCTCGCCATCAAGGGCGTTGAATGTCCCAATGCCGAAATTGCCGTGGCTCAGCAACTCCTCGATCGTCATCTCGCCGTCATAGACCGCGTCCAACAACGCGGCCATGGTTGAGGTCTGGAACAGCCTGTTGGGCTTAGGCTCGACGCACTTGAACGAGGTGCGGCCGGGACGGGGCAATACATCGTTTACAGACGAAAGCATTGTATCCATAAGTCAATTCTCACAATTCACGGAGGCTCTTTTCTGGCTCCGAATATCGTGAAAATCAGACCTCAGGTCCAATATATGGAGATGTTGTTTTCAATATCTGTTTAGTATTACCGGGCCTGCGCCGCCATCGCTCCGCTCCACCGAAGGAAGCCCTAATCAGACTCTTCTCGACCCGCTGAAGGAACGCCATGTCATGTAGAATTTGGGTTGCGGTCACCGGGGGAACGCGACGATGCGTCATGTGACGTGACAACGGCTGGGTTCGAGCACTACAGCACGCCGACGCGACGGGCTGCGCTCCTGGACGCGATGAACTGCATGATGCCATGGCGCGGCGGGCTGCGATTTTGTTGAGCCAGCCTCGTGATTATTCCCTGTTGGAATGTACATATAGAAATCATAATTTTCGTTTTACAAAAAACTGCCGGAAAGTACGTGTCGGGCATCGGCAAGGCTGAAGTTCCCTCAGGACGCGAGATGAAGTTACGAAAGCCGAGCTATTCATTCCCTGTTTCATAGTAGGACACTCGCGCCCTCGACGGCTGGAGTCCAGCCCGGTGCTGGAAGCGGCGTGCGCGCATATCAACGCGCGGGCTGGTGCGTGTGTCCGGCTGAGCGCAATACACGGTGTAGCCCGAGCGGCCGGCATTTCGACCACTGTGCGCTGGCACATACGGTGGCTGTGGCACCCGCCATCGACCCAGCGAGATCAGCGGAGAAAAGGAGATCTGCCTGACCAGCCTCACGCCGGACCCGCACAAGGCCGGCGTCCTGCGGATCAATCGTCCGGCCGGTCTCTACAGAGAAGCCGCATCGTCCACGCCCGATTTTTGCCGCCGCCAGATCATCACGGTAATTGCAAGCCAGCACCGTTGCGATCACTTCATCGCGGAACAAAACCTCCAAAGGCACGGGCAGATATGGATGGTCCATGTCCTGCGCCCAGCCCTCGACCAACCCGTTCCGGCTGATTATATCCACGAAACCGCGCAATTGGCCCGGCCTGCGCCTAAACGCCGCGCGTGCCACAACCGGGCGCAACGCCGCATCCAAGCCGGGACCACTCAACGGCCGCGGGGCGCAAACCGTTACCTCGTCGGGCGCTTCAAAATCCGGATACAGCGCCCAGAACGAGGCGGCATTGTTGAAATGCTCTCGCAGTCCTGGCCCATCGGCGAACGTCTCACCCCAAGCCCCCTCCACCAGTACGCAATCATGTGTTTCGAGTTCGATGTTGTAATATTCAACCGTCTCTGGCATCTCCTCTTGCGTGACGGTAATGCCGTTCACCAGAGATTTCGCCAGCACGAGTGTCTGGCCCAGCAACATTGAGTGACCGGGCGAGACGAACAAATCACGCCGGGGGAGGTTCGGCCCCAACGCGCATGCGGAAATATTTACCGGGATTTGTTCAAAATTCCGGGCAATGAAGCGTGCCGCATAGCTCTGGCGGCCAATCCATTTCACCGGCTGCACGCCACCGCGCCAAGTCACGACTTCATCGCCAATCGCCAAGTCTTCAACGGGCACCTCGCCCCGCAAAGTCAGGATGTGCGTGCCGCGCAAATAGCAAAGGGCGTCAGCGCTGGCCGCACTGACGACCAGGCTGCCATCCGCGGTGCTGGTGGAAAAATCGCTCGGCACATAGGATACGCCATCGGTGTTTTGCGCGAAACTCACCGCGTTGATCAGCAGATCTTTCGTTCCATCGGTTTGCACGCCGTACAGGGCGTAAACGCCTGGCGACGTTTCGGTCCAGATGATCGTCGTATCCGTGGAGTCCGTTGCAAACTCGATGACATCGCTCGGCGCAAGATTCATAATGTTGCCTAGTGGTGCGCCACTTGCCGGCAGGATCAGCGTATTGGCTTGTCCGGCTGGC
The DNA here is from genome assembly GCF_052326845.1 of Acidocella sp. Classification (GTDB taxonomy): domain Bacteria; phylum Pseudomonadota; class Alphaproteobacteria; order Acetobacterales; family Acetobacteraceae; genus Acidocella. The sequence goes on from NZ_JBKQJR010000119.1 coordinate 18,595, forward strand.
GCGGCAACAAACGATATGGCTGCCGTGGGATTGGCGTCCAGCGTGACGCTGGCGCCGCCAGCGATGACAAGCGTCCCTCCACCAAAAACTTGCCCCGCAATTGCCGTGGTGACACCGGAGAACGTCAAACTTCCCGCTTTGATTGAAATGGCGCCAGAATAGCTGGTCATCCCGGTCAAGGTGATATCGCCCGCCCCGGCCAGGATCAAATCACCGTTGCCGCTCAGCGCATTGCTAAGAGTGCCAGCACTGTCCTGGTTGATAACCAGTGTCGCGTCGTTGACAATCGAACCTGTGCCAAAACTCTCAACACTGCCAATGAGCGCGCCGGCGTCGATGACGGTGCCGCCTGTGTAACCATTATCGCCGCCCAGCGTCAGCACGCCGCTGCCCTGCTTGATCAGGCTTCCGCCGGTGCCGCCCGCGAGGCCGCCATCGGTAATGCTGCCATCGAATTCCGTTGAATCAGCTGTGCCCAGCGTCAGAGCACCACTGCCCAGCGCCACGGTGCTGCCGGCCACGCCGACGAGATCCTGAATCGTCTGGTTCCCAGCTTGCGAAATATCCAGCACAGCGCCCGCGCCGGTAAGCGCCACGCCGCTGCTGTCGGCGATGCTGCCCGCCACGCCGGAGCTGTTGACGCCGATATAGAGCGTGCTGTCGCCGCCGATCGTGGTGGCGCCGGTATAATCCGTGTTCTCCAGCAAGGTGAGGGCGAGATCACCGATCTGCTCCAGCCCGCCGACGCCGCTGATATTGGAGAGCGAGACGGTGGTGATGCCGTCAACGGCGCCGGTTGTGTTATCAACAATCAGCAAATCATTATCGGTGATGCTGTCAGTGCTGGCGCCGTTGGCGGTATCGGCGGTGAGCAGGCTGGAATTGCCGCCTGAGCTGTTGTAATAGCCGATCGCTCCCGCCGTGCCGCTGGCATTACCCGTAGTGCCGTCACCCAATTGCAATACCGTTCCGGCATCGATCTGCGTCAGGCCATTATAAAATTCGGCCTGGGTGAAAATGACATGATTGGCATTGGATGAGTTGCCTCTTATGACGACATCACCGACGCCCGGCGTGGACAGGGAAGCCAGATATTGTCCACCGCCGATCGCAGTGTTGAGCGTCGTTGTGCCGATATAGTCGAAGCCGAGAATGCCGTTGCTGTGCAGGTTGATATAGCTGTTGTAGGCATTGCCATTGATGAACATCGTGCTGGTGGTGCCGTCACCGAACTGCACCACCGAGCCTTCGACATTGACGCCGCGCTCGGAATAATTCTTCGGCATGCAGGTGTAGTTGAGCGCGGCATTGGTGAGGCTGGGGGCGCTCTCATTGCCGGAATCGCTGTAGCTGTACACACCCGAGAGTTCGGTGAGCCCGGAATGGTCATCCAGGTTGATGTCGTTTTCGTATCTGTCTTCCCAGATGTTCTGGGTGACATCCACATAGCCCGGCTCACCGGTGCTGGGCACGGGCACGGTCGGCAGATAGGAGGTGTCGATAAAAATGAAACTGGTATCGGGCGTGCTGCCATACTCATGGTCGGTGCCAATATTGGCACCATCCTCCAGGTACAGCGACGGTCCGGTAAAGGTGTTCACGCCGTACAGCCTGATGCCGCCATTGTAGCCGCCGCTGACCACGGTCACCCCGCCCGAGCCGGAGATGGTGCCGCCGATGGTTATCAATCCGGTATCATATGCCTCAGCGAGCAGCAGTGTGCCGTTATCGACAATATCGTTATTGATCGTCACGCCGCTGGCCGAGGCATTGCCAAGCTGCAAGGTTGTGCCGGTGCCGATGGTCAGAGAGGCCGGATCCGGATTGTTGACAACATAAACCCAGCCCTTCCACAGGCCATTCGCCCCCCACAAACCGTCATACTCAACATCTGCGAAGGTGTAGAAATAACTCGATACGGCCTGCGTCTGTTCGGCGGTGGGCAGGGTATAGGTTGGCGTCTGCGTCAGGACCAGCGTGCCGGCGCCGTTGGGCGAGTTGATGGTGAGCGTGCCGGCGCCAGAGATGACACCCGTATAGGTTGTCGCCCCTGCCGGGAGGTTGATCACATAGTTGCCGCCCTGCAGGGCAATGTTATCAGCCCCGCCGTCCGCCGTGATAAGGCTTGTAATATCACCGCCTGTGCTTGGCGCGGACACTGTACCCGACATCCGATCTGCTCCGTCACTTTGAAATAACCGCATAAAAAAGCTAGCCGTGCGGTAGCTACTCCGGCTGGAGCAAAGCCTGCTTCGTGAGCTGACGAGTCTACACAGCTATTATTATAATTATACTATACTCAACCAGAGGTTGTTTGGCAATTTTTGACGTGTTAGTTGTGGATCGGAGTCACGTTGTGACGCCATAAAGCCTAGAGCGTTCTGTGAATAGCTTGAATCGCGGGTTTCCCGGTATCCATCCGGTGAAAGACGCGGGTCTTACTTTTTCAGATGTCGTCGTTCTCTGATGATATCCTCCAGGTTTTCCACGCCGAAGTCGGAGAAGGCTGCGGTGCCTTCGCCATCTGGTCCATAAACCCAAATCAACCCGTCTTCCGGTTCCATCTCTTCGATGATTTCGTTTAGCCAGTCCTCGTCCTCACCGAGTTCTTGTGCGACGAGGGCGATGGTCTTGATTGCGTAAATCTTGTTCAGCTGTGTTGTCATGCCGCGCAAGGCACCGTTACGGCCGGGCGGGCAGTCCAATTCCACGGCATCAATTCGTCGAGCCTGTGCGCTGGATGATTGGCAATGCGGTCGAGGACGTCGGCGAGCCATGCCTGCGGGTCGATGCCATTCATTTTTGCTGTCGTGATTAGGCTGTACATCATCGCGGCGCGCTGCCCGCCGCGGTCGGAGCCGGCGAACAGCCAGTTGCGGCGCCCAAGAGCCAAGCTTCGAATGGCCCGTTCCGCCGCGTTGTTCGACAGGCAAATCCGCCCGTCGCTCAGGAACCGGGAGAAGGATGCCCAGCGGGTGAGCATGTAGTCCATGGCCTTGGCGACATCGTTATGGCGGGAGAGTTTGGCGCGCTCGGCGCGCATCCATGTCTCGAGATCGGCGACCAGCGGGACGCTGTGCTCCTGTCGTACGGCCAGCCGCTCGGCGGCGGGTTTGCCGTTAATTGGCCGCTCGATCTCGAAGATCGCGTCGATCCGCTGCACCGCGGCCAGCGCCATTGGCGCGACGAAGGCCGGTGTGCGGCCCTGCGCCTTGCGCTTGGCGTTGCGGGCGATATCGGCCAGCTCGAAGAATTTCCGCCGCGCATGCGCCCAGCAGGCAGCCTCGATGATGGGGCCCGGTGTTCGGCCGGATTCGTAAAGTTTGTTGTACCCAGCATAGGCATCGGCCTGGAAGATGCCGCTGTACCCAGCGAGATGAGTCTGCGGATGAATGCCAGCCCGATCTCGTGAGTAGTGGAACACCGCACAAGGCGGCCCAGCACCACCGAACGGCCGGTCGTCGCGGACGTAGACCCAGGCGCGCCCAATATCGGTCTGGCCGCGCGCCAGCACCGGCACTGTGGTGTCGTCGCCGTGCACGCGCTCGGCCGCGAACACCATGGCTTCCATATGTTTGAACGCCGGCTCCAACGCGACGCAAGCGGCCCCGACCAGATCGGCCAGGGTCGAGACGCTGAGCGGCACACCCTCTCGGGCGAAGCGCTCGGACTGGCGGTTGAGCGGCTGGTGCTGGCCAAATTTCTCATAGGCAATCATCGCCAGCAGGCTGGGACCGGCAAAGGCGCGCGGGATGACGTGGAACGGCGCGGGGTTCTGGCTGATCGTCTCGCAATCGCGGCAGGTGAATTTTTCCCGGACATACTGGAGCACCTTGTGCTGGCGCGGCGTGCTCTCCAGCGTCTCCGTCACCGTCTCGCCCAGCTTGGCAAGCCGCCTCCCGCCGCAGCATGTGCAGGCAGCTGGCCCCGGCAGGACGATCCGTTCGCGCGGCAGATGATCTGGGAAGGGCTGGCGTGAGGGGCGCTTGCGGGTGGCGCCGGTGACCGTAGTTGCGCGGGCCTTCGCGGCTTCCTGCTCGGCCCTTAATTCGTCCTCGGTGGCAGTCGCCTCTAGCTCCTCAAGTTCAAATTCCATCTGGTCCAGCAGCCGCGCCGTGCGTTCCGCCCGCGGGCCGTAGATGGTGCGCTTGAGCTTCTCAATCTGCAGCTTCAGATGCGCGATATAGGCCGCGATATCCGACCGCTCGGCCTGGGCAGCGGCGGCATTCGCCCGGGCCAGATCAAGTTGAGCGAAGGCCGAACGGACGATATCCTTCAGCGCATCGATATCGTCTGGCAAGGCCGAAGGATCAAACGCCATGACCCGCATAGAATCACAAACAGCAATAGTTTTGCTAGAAAATTCCGCCCGCGGTGAACAGATTTTCGGCTATCCCGCAGCTTGCGGGCGCCAAGTTTTCTGCGGGTTTCGCCAGTCGATTCCTTCGAGGAGATAACCCATCTGCCCGGGCGTGAGTGCCACAACGCCGTCCACGGTTTGCGGCCAAATAAATTTTCCGCGGTCCAGCCGCTTGGCGTAAAGTGACAGGCCGATGCCGTCATGCCAGAGCGCCTTGAGCAGCGAGCCGCTACGTCCGCGGAAGAGGTAAATGTCGCCCGCGAATGGATCACGGCCGAGCCCCTCTTGCACCTGCAGAGCCAGGCCCCGCATGCCACGGCGCATATCAGTGTGGCCCGAGGCCAGCCATACCCGCGCCCCGGACGCCATCGGGATCATCCGCGCAGTACCGCCATCACCTGGCGCAGCGCTGCAGCCCCCACCTGATTATCGACCCGTACACATGTGCCATCCGGCAGCATGATCTCGATCCGGCTCGTGCCGAATTCCGCGGCGCGCGCCGGTGGTCGCGCCTCCTGCGGATGGGGTGCATTCAACGACGCATCGACTGCTTTTGGTTGCGGCACAGATTCAGCGGCAGCCGGCAGCACCCGTAGCGGGATAAATTCCGGTACAGCATACGCCGCAGCCAACTCACCGCTCCGAACCTGCGAGCGCCATTTCCAGAGCTGACCACGAGAAACCTCGTGACGCCGCGCAACCAACGCAAACACCGCCCCCGGCGCCTCCGCTTCAGCCACAATCCGAAGCTTCTCTTCCAATCGCCAGCGGCGGTGGCGCTCAATCCCAGACATGATCTCCATCTCAAACCGTCCCGTGCTCAAAGTGACGCTCATAGAAGCGCCCTTATGAGCGCTCACTACGCAGTCACGGCAGGCGGTTCAGACCGGAGGGATAC
>NZ_JBKQJR010000120.1:0-11265 GCF_052326845.1 Acidocella sp.
ATTCTCTCCACAAACACGAGCCATGCCGCCGGCAGCAATGCCTCGCAAAAACCGAGCCTCTCCACCACGGTGGAGCATGTGGCCGGCATGCTCTGGTACGAGATGCTCTCAGCCATGAATAAGAACGGCATGGACACGAATGCTCTCGGTGCCGGCGGCGGGGATTTCCAGAGCATGTTTCTGTGGAACATGGCCCAGAATAATTTTGGCAAATACGACTCCTCATTGCTGGCAGCGACAATGCGGCAGGTTGGTGGGAACAGCACGCAAGCACCAGCCTCCGCATCTTCAACCCCCTCACCGCTGGCACAGCTGTTACCCGCTAGCACCGGCCCAGAAATCCAATCTGCAGTTCTCGCTACCCCTGCAGAGTCTGCACAACCGGCCGGAGATCTTATCAGCCAGGCTAAGAATTTTGCCCAATCCATCTGGCCGCAGATTACCAAGGCCGCCCAGGCTCTCGGCGTACCGCCCGTGGCCGTGCTGGCGCAGACTGCCCTGGAAACCGGCTGGGGTACCTCCGCGGCTGGCAATAATCTATTCGGCATCAAAGCAACCGGGAATGAGGACAGCTCCGTCCGCGCCACGCATGAAATGGTTGACGGCGTGCTCATGCCGCAAACCGCCAGCTTTCGTAATTACGATAACGTGACCGATAGCGTTTCGGATTACGTCGGGCTGATCCAGTCCGGATTTGGTGCCGCGGCGGGGCAGAAAACAGTCGCCGGCTTCGCGCAAGCTTTGCAAGATGGCGGCTACGCCACCGACACAAGCTATGCGGCAAAAATCGTCGGCATCTCACACTCTCCGCTCATGGCCCAGGTTCTGCAGGCCATTGGCAGCTCCCCCTCAACCACAAGCACACCGGGCACACCATGAGCGGTATCACCAACACCATCAACACCGCCCTTTCGGGATTGCAGCTTTTCGAAGCTGGCATCAACACTGTGTCGAACAACCTCGCCAATGTCACCACTAGTGGCTACGCGGCAGAAAGTGTGAACTCCACCACGGCCGTGAATGCCACGAGCCAGCCAGGTGACGGCGTTAAGCCAGCGCAGATCGTGCGCGCAGCCAGCGGTTTTGCCGCAGCACAACTGCGTAATGCCAACAGCGCCGACGCAGCCGCTTCAGCTCAATCCACGGCGCTTACCAGTATCTCCAACGCGCTCATGAATAATGGCGCCGTCCAGACCGCCATCAACCAGTTCTTCCAGGACATCAGCACACTGGCGTCCAACCCCACCAGCGCCGCGCAACGCCAGACCATTCTGTCAGACGCCCAGACCATCACCAGCGCTTTCCACAGCGCATCCGGGAACATCACCGACACCACAACCGGCGCCAACGAGACGCTATCAAACGGCATCACATCGGCCAATGGCTTGCTGGGCCAGTTACAAAACATCAACAAGAACCTTGTTCAATCTCCAAATAACCCAAGCCTGCTGGACCAGCAGCAATCGGCGCTGAACTCGCTCTCTCAGTATCTTCCCGTCAACATTCTGCCACAGGACAACGGCTCTGTGATCGTTACCTCCGGCGGTACAGTGTTGCTAGACCAAAGCGGCCCGCAAGACCTGGCTGCCAACACCTCAAGCTCTGGCACGCCAACCATTACCGCCGGCACGAACGCGACGCCCGTTACACTCACCGCGGCAGACGGCTCGATCGGCGGTGCCATTGGCACGATCCAGTCCAGCAACGCCGCTCAACAATCCTTGAACGCGATGGCTGCAATTTTCGCAGGCAAGGTTAATGCCACCCAGGCGGAAGGGCTCACCCCGGCTGGCGCGCAGGGGAGTGCGCTGTTTTCCGTGCCCTCCCCTACGGTAACTGCCAGCGCCAATAATAACGGCAGCGCCACCGTCAACGCTTCGATCAGCGACAGCTCCACCCTGCCCACCGATGGCGGTCCTTTCCTGCTCACGTACACAACCGCCAACGGCTGGAGCGCACTCAGCCAAGGGAGCGGTCAAAGCTACACAGCCAGCGGCAATCCACCGGCGTTTGCAGGCATTACCCTGGCCGTCGCTGGCGCCCCCGCCAATGGGGACCAGTTCACGCTCAACCCTGCCCCCAATGCCGCCACGGGTATAAGCGCTATCTCCAGCCAGACTGGCGACATCGCCGCCGCGGACCCATACGTCTCCAGCCCCGGTGCACTCCAGAGCGACGGCTCGATTTTAAACAGCAACGCCGGCGTTATAACCGCGGGTACGGATACGGTAACTAACGCCCCGGCGAGCAACGCGGCAGTTATTCCGTCGAGCTATTTCGGGCAAAACCTGCAGGTGAACTTCACCTCTGCCACCAGCTACAACGTAACCACAGCCAGCCATACCGGCACTGTCATCGCCAGCGGCACATTAGACAACAATGGTGGCAACATCGCGGTCGCCTACCCTTCCGGCGCCGCCGCCGGCCAGTATTGGCAGCTTCCAATCTCCGGCACACCCGCCAGCGGCGATACGCTCACCCTCACGCCCGGCGGCAGTTCCAGCGGCAGCAATGCCCAGCGCTTGGGGACGCTCTGGACCACCGCAAGCACCACGACCTCCGGATCGCTGGAACAGGCCTTCGTTGGGCTTTCCACCGGGCTTGGCGCCAACGCCCAGGCGGCGCAGAATCTGGCATCTGCCACCTCGGCGCAGGTTTCTACCGCCACGACCAATCTGCAGACGGTAAGCGGCGTGGACACGGATCAGCAGGCCGTAACCCTGACCAACTACCAGCAGGCCTACCAGGCTGCAGCACAGGTCATCAGTGCCGTGCACACAATGTTCGAATCACTGCTCCAATCTGTCTGAGGTTTTGCCATGAAAAAAGTCATGCTTAATGGTATCATTGCCGTTACTATGCTGGGAGCAGGCATTGGCGGCACTTTTGCCTTCCTCGGCATGAATCATCATAACGGCAGCGCTACTGCAGCCACGATGCCGGCACCCAAGCCCATCTACTTCGCGCAGCTGGATGATGTCGTCGTCAGCGTACCCACGGACAGCAACAACCCTGCCAACACCTACATCGATATCACGCTGCAATTTTCGACATTCGATCAGAATGCCGTCACCACGTTTACCAACCTGCAGCCCATCATCAAGTCTCAGGTGATCAATCTGCTGATGGCGCAGACAAGCAAATCCCTCACCGACCCAACCACACATGATGCGTTGTCCAAACAATGCCTGGCTATCGCCAATCAGGTGCTCAACACCAGCGCTAACTACACGCCGCCCAACCCGTTCACCGCCGCCTACATCACCAATCTGGTTGAGCAGGATTAGCTTAATGGACACAACCAACCTGGACAGCGCGGCGTCCACCATCGCGTCCCTGCTCGTCATCCTCTTCGCCTTGGCGGGCGCGGCCTTTCTGGCCCGGCGCTTCCGGGGTACAGCCTGGGGGCAAAAATTGAACGCCGCAACCTCGCCCATCAGCCTTCTGGCTACCCGCTCCCTCGGCGGCCAGCACAGCCTTGCCATCGCCGAGGCTGACGGACAACGCTTCCTTATCGGCATCAGCCGCACCGGCATCACCACTATCGGCAGGCTGGACGACCATGACTAGCCCCACCGGCCTTACCATCGTCAACGCGCTGGCCAGCAACGGGGGCGAAGCCTACTCGCTCGATGTTCAGAGTCTGCTTTTCATCACCACACTGGCCTTTCTGCCCGGGCTCATGCTGCTGATGACTTCCTTCACCCGCATCATCATCGTGCTTTCCGTCCTACGCCAAGCCCTGGGACTGCAAACCACGCCGCCAAACATGGTGTTAGCTGCATTGGCGTTAGCGCTTACCATGTTCGTCATGCGCGGCGTCATCCAGCAGGAGCAGGACAAGGCGCTTGATCCGTATCTGTCCGGACAAATCACGTTCAGCCAGGCATTGCAGGCGGCGGAACCTCCGATCCAGGATTTCATGCTCGCACAGACACGCAAGGCGCCACTCCATCTCTTCGTAGATCTTTCCGGCCAACAATACGCTGATGCCAAATCCATCCCGCTGACCGTTCTCGTTCCGGCTTTTGCCACCTCCGAACTGGAAACGGCGTTTCAGATTTCCTTTCTCATTTACATCCCTTTTGTTCTTATCGACCTCGCCGTCGCCTCGATCCTGATGTCGCTCGGCATGATCATGGTCTCACCGACACTCATCTCCCTGCCGCTCAAGCTGCTCATGTTCGTCTCCATTCACGGCTGGGTGCTTGTGCTTGGCACACTCGTCAACAGCTTCGGCGTGGCGTCCTGAGCATGCCGCTATACTTACAGCTCCTGCATGAGGCGTTCGGCACGGAGCTGGCAGCCCTCACGCCAATCATCACCATTCTGCTCATCATCGGGCTTGCCACGGCGCTGGTACAGGGCGCCCTGCAAATCGAGGACCCCACTTTCGCCTTGCTGCCAAAAACCGCCGCCATGATCGTGCTGGCCCTGAGCGGTGGCTTCGGCGCGCTCACCATGTTCGAAACTCTTGCTAAAAGCTTCATCACCCAAGCGCCGTATCTGGTCCGCCAGACATGGTACTAGACCAGGCGGACATCATGCTCTGGCTTGGCCATTTCCTTTGGCCGTTCCTGCGCATCACCGGGCTGTTTCTTACCGCGCCACTTTACGGCTCGTCGATGATTCCTTCCACGATCAAGGCTCTGCTGGCCGCCGCCTTCGCCGCGGCTCTGGCCATGTGGCTGCCAAACCTGCCCCCATTTCCCGGCAACCCGTTCAGCGCCATCTACACGGGCATAACGCAGATCGCGTTTGGCGCATTGATGGGCATGACCATGCATATCGTCATTGCGGCTATCGCCTGCGCGGGAGAAATCGCCGGGCTCGCCATGGGCCTCTCCTTCGCCGAGCTGCAATTCCGGGAAGCTGGCGGCCCGACGCCAGTACTTTACGACATCATGCTCTGGGCCGGGCTGCTCGGCTTCATGGCGGCAGGCGGGCCGGTCTGGATCTTCGCCGCGCTGGCGCACTCGTTTGCGCATGGGGTTGGCGTGGCGCCTCTCTCCTCCTGGGGCGACCTGGCCGGCCTTGGCGGCACGCTGTTCAGCGCCGCTCTGGGGCTTGCTCTACCGGTCGTGGCTGTCTCGCTCTGCGTTAACCTTACCGTTGGCCTCACCACCATCTTTGCACCGAGCATAAACCTGCTCTCCATTGGCTTCCCTCTGCTCATCCTCGCCGGGCTTTGGGTCATGGCCGCCAGCATCCCCGCCATCGGCCCGGCGGCAGAGCACCTCACCACCACCGGCATGGACGCGCTCGGGGTGCTACTCGCCCATGGCTGAAGATAGCGGCGATGATAAACGCCACGCCCCAACTGAGCGCCGCCTAACTCAGGCGGCCGAGCGCGGCAACGTGCGGCGCTCCACTGACCTGCCGAAGGCTGCCGTGGTGGTCCTCGTCACATTACTGACGCTTGGCGCTGCGGCAGGGATGGCGGCACGGCTGCAGGATGACTGCGCCGCCTGGCTGGCAGATGCGGGTACGTCCTCGCTCACCGCCGCCATGGGCTGGAGCGCTACAATGCTCGGTGCCATCTTTCCGTTGCTGGCGCTTATTGCCGCCATCGCCCTGGTCACCAGCTTCCTGTCTGGCGGCTGGGTGTTTGCTTTGCAACTGCTCAAGCCGGATCTTTCCAGACTGGCACCACAAGCCGGTCTGGAGCAGATCATCTCCAAATCCGCCTTCGCGGAAACCGCAAAATCGCTGCTCAAATTCATCGTCATCGGCGGCGTCGGGGCATTATCCGTCTGGCTGCGCGAGACCGATTTCGCTGCACTTAGCTTCCTACCCTTCCCCGCCTCTGAGCCGGTCATCGCGCTCGCGTTGCAGGTCGTCATCGCCATCTGCATCGTGCTCACTGTCCTCGCCGGGGCTGACATGGGCCTGCAATACTGGCTGCACCGCAACAAGCTGCGCATGTCGGATTCCGAAATCCGCGAGGAAATGAAAGAAGCCGCCGGCAACCCGCATGTTAAGTCCCGCCAGCGCATGCTCGCACGCAAGATGGCACGTGCCCGGCAAATGAGCCAGATTTCCGAAGCTTCGGTCATCGTCACGAACCCCACGCATTACGCCTGCGCCATCCGCTACCGGCGCGGAGCGGACAAAGCGCCAATGCTGCTGGCCAAGGGCGTGGGACTGCTGGCCCAGGAGATTATCGCGCGCGGACGTGGCCACGGCATTCCGGTGGTCGAGTCTCCGCCTTTGGCCCGCGCCATGTACCGGCATGTCGAACCTGGCGAGCATATCCCCGTAGCGCTCTACCGCGCCTGCGCCGAGGTGCTTGCCTATGTGTGGCGGATGCAGCGCTGGCGCGCCCAGGGCGGTTCGCGGCCAACCCCGCCCCCGGTGCGGGAGGGCGAAATCGAAATATCCCGCTGGAGTCCGGAAAACTGATCCGGGGGGTCAGTTCTTCGGGGCGAAGCCCAGGAAGCCAGCCTGCGGGTTGGGTGTGCCCACATTTGCCGCGCCGGCGGGCACGGCAGGGTGCATCGCCGGCCTAGGCGCCACGGCACTGGCAGCGGTGGGGGCAGGCACGGCATTGTGCTCCTGTGACTTCGCCGTATGCAACGTTGCCGGCGGAGAGCTATACAGCGTCCAGGGCTGGCCCACCGGCCCGGCCTGCTCGCCAAGCTCATTGCGCGTCTGCAGGAGCAGGAAGGTGATCGTGTTACGATTCAGCGAAATGGACAGGTCGAGCGGTGTTTCCCCGAACTGGTCCCGCGCGTTCAAATCAGCGCCGCGTCCCAGCGCGTCTTGCGCCCCGTTGTAATCGCCCTTGTTGATCGCAGCGAACAAGGCCGCCGTCGGGTCGCCCGAAGCCGGTTGTTGCATTTTCGGTGCCGTAGCCAGCGGCGCGCCGGCACCGGCGCCGGGCAGTGCGGGCGGCGCGATGTCCGGGGTACGGGCCTGCGGCTGGGGTGCATTGCCGCCGGTGAGCCCGGGGCTCGACCCCATCTGCATCTGCGCCAAAGCGGGCCCGGCCCCCAAAACCAGGGCTAGACTGAGGGCCGTAAAACGAAAATGTCTCATAACTTGGTTCTCTAGCCGATGCTCCCAGGGCCGTCCATGCAGCCCTGGGCGAGGGCGCCTTATTTGCTGGTGTCGCGCAGGGCAGCCAGTTCCTTTTGCAACCGTTCCACCTCGCCGCGCAGGCTGGTAATCTCTTCCTGCGCTTCGTGGGAGGGTCCGGCCTCCACTGCCGGCTTCGCCTCACCCTCGCGGTAGAAGGGCGAGAACAGCGCCATGGCGCGTTCCATCATCGCCATGTTCTTGCGGCTAACTTCCTCAATCCCCGGCGGCATGAAGGGCCCGAGCGTCTTGCTCACGGTCTCGCGCACGTTCTCCTGCTGGCGGGCGAAATTCTCCATCGCCTGCTCGAAGTAGCGGGGCAGCATGTTGGGCACATTGCTGCCGTACACGCCGATCAACTGCCGCAGAAAATTCGTCGGCAACAGGGCGTTACCCTTGCCTTCCTCTTCCACAATGATCTGGGTCAGCACGTTGCGGGTGATATCCTCCCCCGATTTGGCGTCATAGACCACGAAATCACGGTCCTTGCGGACCATTTCCGCAAGGTTATCCAAAGTGATGTAACTTGAACTTTCCGTATTATAGAGCCGCCGATTGGCGTATTTTTTGACAACCACAGGCTGTATCTTGGAATCGGCGCTTTCACTCATGAATTTTTCTTCCATCCCGGTTTCGCCGGCTTGAGCCTAGGCACTTTATACTGAAACACGAAATTTGGGCGTTGCACAGTCCCCTGGCGCATGACACTTATGGCGGATTTTTGCCAGCTGCGCTAGGAGGCGCCGGCGGGTAAGCAGGAACCGAATGCGAGATGGACGACAACCTGGCCAAGGATTTCGTGATCCTGTGGCAGAGCGAGCTGACCGCCATGGCTGCGGACCGGGAGTTACGGGAGACCTGGGTCTCGACTTTGGCGCTATGGGCGCAGGCAGCAATAGCGGCCACCGCGTATCTGCCACATGACCGTCCGCCGTCCGGAAGCCCCGGCGCCGCTCAGCCGGCGCGGCCCCCGGCCGCTGATGCTGCATCTGGGCCTGGCCTGGATGAAGTCGAGCAGCTCAAGCGCCGCGTCGCTGAACTGGAACAACGTCTGGGCGAATTCCTCGCCGGACAATCCCCCAAGCCCGACAGCCCAACAGGCAACGCTTGAGGAGATCCTACGCCAAGACCGCGCGCTGATCGCCGGCATCGCCGCCTATCGCAGCGCCCCCTATGTGCGCCAGTTGCGCACCCCGCCCGCCATCTGGGAAGAAGAGGAGACCCAGCTGCTGGACTACGGCGGAACCGGCCCGGCCATTCTGTTCATCCCCAGCCTGATCAACCGCGCTTACATACTGGACCTGATGGAAGGCGGCTCGATGCTGCGCTTCCTCAGCGGCCAGAACATGCACCCCTACCTTCTGGATTGGGGCTGGCCCGGCGAGGTCGAGCGTCAGTTCTCCCTCACCGACTATATCGCCGGGCGGCTGGAACGCGCCCTGGCCAACATTCCCGGCCCGGTAATTCTGGCCGGCTATTGCATGGGCGGGCTGCTGGCACTGGCCGCGGCGCTCCGCGCGCAGCAATCTGGCGCCGGCAAGGTCCGCGCGCTGGCCCTGCTCGCCACGCCATGGGATTTCCACGCCGCCGACGCCTCCCTGCCCAAGCGCATCAGCGACGCCATGCCGGCCATCGAGATGATGCTGCAATTCTCCGGTACGCTGCCGATCGACGCGTTGAACACGCTGTTCGCCATGATCGACCCCTACGGCGTTGGCGAAAAGTACCGGGACTTCGCCCGGCAGGACAAATCCCTGCCCCGGGCGAAGCGTTTCGTGGCGATGGAGGACTGGCTGGCCGACGGCGTGCCCCTGGCCGCCCCGGTGGCGCGCGAGACGCTCGGCGGCTGGTATGTCGCCAACAGCCCCGCCCGCAACCAGTGGCGCGTGGCCGGCCAGGCAGTGGACCCGGCCCAGCTCAACCTGCCCGCCTTCTGCGCCATTCCGGCGCGGGACAGGCTGGTACCGGCCGTCTCCGCCCAGGCCCTGGCGGCGCGGCTTGGCCAAGCCACCATCATCCAGCCCGAAGCCGGCCATGTAGGCATGGTCGCCGGTTCCACATCGGAAACTTCACTCTGGCGACCTTTCGCGGATTGGGTGCACGGCCTATGATACGGCCGCGCATAGAGTGCCAACCACAAAGGGAAAACTCATGGAAGATATCGTTATCGTCTCGGCTACCCGCACTGCCGTAGGTAGTTTCAACGGCGCCTTCGGCTCCACCCCAGCGCATATTCTCGGCGCGACGGCACTGAAAGCCGCCATCGCCCAGGCCAGCCTCACCCCGGAAGACATCGACGAAGCGATCCTCGGCCAGGTGCTCACCGCCGCCCAGGGCCAGAACCCCGCCCGCCAAGCCGCCCGCGCTGCCGGCATCCCCGACTCCGCCACCGCCTTCGGCATCAATCAGGTCTGCGGCTCGGGCCTGCGCGCCGTGGCCCTTGCGGCCCAGCAGATCATGTCCGGTCAGTCGGCCATCGTCGTCGCAGGCGGCCAGGAGAGCATGAGCCTCTCCACCCATGCCGCGCATCTGCGCGCCGGGCAAAAAATGGGCGATCTTAACTTCATCGACACCATGATCAAGGACGGTCTGTGGGACGCCTTCAACGGCTACCACATGGGCATCACCGCCGAGAACGTGGCCAAGCACTGGCAGATCAACCGCGACGAGCAGGACGCGCTGGCGCTCGCCTCGCAGCAGAAGGCCGCCGCCGCCCAGGCCGCCGGCAAGTTCAAGGACGAGATCACGCCCGTGACCCTGACCACCCGCAAGGGTGAGGTCGTGGTGGACCAGGACGAGTACATCAAGGCCGGCACCACCGCCGAGGCTCTGGCCAAGCTGCGCCCCGCCTTCACCAAGGACGGCACGGTCACCGCGGGCAATGCCTCGGGCATCAATGACGGCGCCGCCGCCCTGGTGGTGATGAGCGCCGCCGAAGCCGCCAAGCGCGGCCTGACGCCGCTGGCGCGCATCGCCAGCTTCGCCACCGCGGGCGTGGACCCGGCGCTGATGGGCTCCGGCCCGATCCCCTCCTCGCGCAAGGCCCTGGCCCGCGCGGGTTGGAGCGTCGATGACCTCGATCTGGTCGAGGCCAACGAGGCCTTCGCCGCCCAGGCCTGCGCCGTGAACAAGGATCTCGGCCTCGACCCCGCGAAGGTGAACGTGAATGGCGGCGCCATCGCCATCGGCCACCCGATCGGCGCCTCGGGCGCGCGCATCCTCACCACCCTGCTGCACGAGATGAAGCGCCGCGATGCCAAGAAGGGCCTCGCCACGCTGTGCATCGGCGGCGGCATGGGTGCCGCCATGTGCGTGGAACGCTAATCCGCGCCTAGCCTGATCCAGCCCGGAACCAGCAACGGTTCCGGGCTTTTTCTTTGCCGAAACGATACTTGACAGCCACGCCGCTTCGCGGGGATGAAAGCTCTGGCGATCCGTTGAGGCAAACCACGCAATAAGCGAGGAAACATGGCCGTAAGTAAAGTTTACCCCAACGCCACCGCGGCCCTGTCCGGGCTGCTGCGCGACGGCATGACGATCATGTCCGGCGGGTTTGGTCTGTGCGGCATCCCCGAGGCGCTGATCGCCGCGATCAAGGAGTCCGGCGTGAAGGACCTCACCGTCATCTCCAACAATGCGGGCATCGACGGCGCGGGCCTCGGCGTGTTGCTGGAAACCCGGCAAATCCGCAAAATGGTCTCCTCCTACGTTGGCGAGAACGCCACTTTCGCCAAGCAGTACCTCTCGGGCGAGCTGGAAATCGAGTTCAACCCGCAGGGCACGCTGGCCGAGCGCATCCGTGCCGGGGGTGCTGGCATCCCCGCCTTCTTCACCGCCACCGGCTATGGCACGCTGATCGCCGAGGGCAAGGAAACCCGCGAGTTCGACGGCCGGCATTACGTAATGGAGCGCGGCCTGTTCGCGGATCTCGCCATCGTGCATGCCTGGAAGGGCGACACCGAGGGCAACCTCGTTTACCGCAAGACCGCCCGCAATTTTAACCCGATGATGGCCACCGCCGCGAAATTCACCGTGGCCGAGGTCGAGCATCTGGTCGAACCCGGCGAGATCGACCCCGACATGATCCACACCCCGGGCATCTTCGTGCAGCGCATCGTCCACTACCCCGCTTACGAGAAGCGCATCGAGCAACGCACGGTCCGCAAGCGAACCCCATGAGCCTTGTAA
>NZ_JBKQJR010000121.1:0-4552 GCF_052326845.1 Acidocella sp.
ACGGGCCGAAGAACTAACCCGCTGCGCGGGAATGGTGCTTGTGTTAAGGGCGGCGGCTGCGCTTGGCGTGCAGGTTTTGTTTGAGGGTTTGGGCAACCCGGTCTGAGGATGCTGGCTTCTTTCATTGCAAAGGAGCCAGTCATGACCAAGCCTGTTGCCACGCCTGCACCGATCGATCTGCGCCAGCGGATGATTGAGGATATGGAGATGCGCCGTTTCTCGCGGGCGACGCAGCGCAATTACCTCCGCGATGTCGGGCGCTTTGCCCGCTTTCTGGGCCGCTCGCCCGATACGGCAACCGCGGATGATGTCCGGCGGTTCCAGATTGAGCAGCGTGAGGCCGGGACGCCGGTGCCGACGATGAACAGCATCGTTTCGGCGTTGCGGTTTTTCTTCACGATCACGGTCGAGCGGCCGGAGCTGGCGCGCAAACTGGTCCGGGCCAAGCAGCCGCGCCATTTGCCGGTGGTGCTGAGCCAGGATGAGGTCGCCCGTCTGCTCGACGCCACGACCAGCCTCAAACATCGAGCTGCCCTGTCTGTCGCCTATGGTGCCGGCCTGCGGGTGGCGGAAGTGGCGGCGCTCAAGGTCAGCGACATCGACAGCGAGCGCATGCTGCTCAGGGTCGAGCGCGGCAAAGGCGGGCAATATCGCAACGCCATGCTGTCCCATGACCTGCTCGCCGTGCTGCGCGCCTGGTGGAAGGCCGGACATCAGCAGGGTATCATGCACAAGACCGGGTGGTTGTTTCCGGGAGAGCACGTGACGAAGCCGATTTCGACCCGGCAGCTGCACCGTGTGGTCGTTGAGGCGGCGCGGGCGGCGGGCCTCACCAAACATGCCGGCCCGCATACGCTGCGGCACAGCTTCGCCACGCATTTGCTCGAAGACGGCGTCGATATCCGCGTCATTCAGGTGCTGCTTGGCCATTCCAAGCTCGAGAACACCGCGCTCTACACCAAGGTGGCGACGAGGACGGTGCGGGCCGTGACCAGCCCGCTCGACAAGGTGATGGCATTGATGGAGGCGAAGGCGGCGCCCAGCCCCTGAACGGCCGTGCGCACGACCCTCGAGGTCGCCGACATCTTTCGTGCTGAGGGTCCAGGATACCGCGCCGCCCAGGCCGGGCATCTGAGCCTCGCCCAACTCAAGGTGATGTCGGCGATCGAGCGCTGCCGTACCGCGGCCCTCGGCGGGCATGTCGAGAGCTGCCAGGACTGCGGCCATCAGCGCATTGCCTACAATAGCTGCCTTATGGGCAAATTTAGTAATGGGGAGTCAGCGGCGGCTCCGCGTAGAATTTCGGCCTTTTCCGAGCGCTACACGCTGCTGCGCATCCTCATCTTGTCCCCATAAGCCCGGACCTCCCCGGCGCTAAAGTTGATTTGGCTGCCAGTAGCCAATGACAGGAGGACACAATGTTGGAAGCTTATTTTGAATCGCCGAAAATGATTGCGCGCCTGCGCGCCGGTCCGAGCGGACCATATATGGATGGCTTTGCGGAGTCTCTGGAACGCAGCGGGTACGAACCTTCCGTCGCGGTGCGCTATTTGCGCGCTGCGGCGCACATCGGGCACTTCACGCTGGAACAGGGCGGAACATTGGCCAAGATGGATTTGTTGGCCTTCTCACGCCATTTGCGAACCTGCCGTTGTCCGCGGTCAAAAGGCGGGCGGCGCAACCACCACACGATTTTCGGTGCCAGGCGTTACCGCGAATACCTGGTGACAATCGGGTTTGGCGAATGCAGTAGCGCACTAAAGATTCAGAATGCTGAGCCGGCGAGCATCATCGAGTACGGGCGATGGTTGCGGAAACATCGTGGAGCGGCGGAAACAACCATCAGACTTTATTCCCGGGACGCCGCCTCCTTACTGACGGCACTTGGCGACGACCCTGGGCGCTGGAATGCAAAGGGCGTGCGTGACTATTTTCTAGATCGTGCCCGCAAATGCGGCGCTGGCACCGCTGAAAAGCTGACAACGGGTTTACGCGCGTTCTTGCGATACCTCAGTGCCCACAGCCAGTGTCGGGCCGATCTCGATCAGGCTGTGCCAACATTTGCCTCCTGGCGCCTGGCCAGAATGCCAACGTATTTGACAGCGGAGCAGGTCGACAGCCTGGTAGCTGCGTGTGACGGTGGTTCGCCAGCACGCCGGCGTGATCGAGCAATCATCCTACTCCTGGCGCGGCTCGGGCTCCGAGCTGGCGACGTCGCGGGGCTTCGCATCGGCGATATCGAGTGGGAGACCGGTACGCTGCGGGTCTGCGGCAAGGGTCACTACCAGGTTCGATTGCCCCTCCCACAGGACGTTGGAGACGCGATCCTGGACTACCTCGCGAGCCGGACTCCTACCCGCGATTGCGACCATGTCTTCGTTCGAAACATTGCCCCGTACCGACCATTCAAGAGAGGCGATGGCGTATCTTCTGCGGTGAGACACGTGATGAAGCGGGCTGGTGTCGCGAGCCCGGCCAAAGGCGCACATGTCCTGCGGCACACGGCGGCGACCCAGATGCTGCGCCATGGCGTTTCCCTCGACCAGATTGGACTGGTCCTCAGGCACCGAGGCATCGACACGACAGCATACTACGCCAAAGCTGACGTCAATTTGCTGAAAGAGATCTCGCAGCCATGGCCGGAGGTACTCCCATGAAGGACGCCGTGGCCGCCTACCTCGCCCTGCGCCGCACCGCGGGCTTTGAGATGGCAAATGCAGAATACCTGCTGGACAGCTTCGCCCGCTTTGCCGCCGGGCGGAACGAAAGCCACGTCCGCACGCAAACCGCGATCGATTGGGCCGCTCAAGGGGCATCCGCGGCGCGGCGCGACGAACGGTTGAAAACGGTCTGTCGGTTCGCCCGCCACGTCCGCGTCGAAGATGATCGGCAGGAGTTACCACCAGCGAAATACTTTGGAAGCCGCAAGATCCGCCGCATGCCGTACATCTACTCATCCAATGAAATCGGCCGTCTCCTGGAAGCCGCCGGTCGCCTCCCTCCTCGCGGCGCAATGAGAGCTCAGACATACACCACTTTGATCGCGCTGCTGGCGTGTACCGGATTGCGAATCTCCGAGGCGCTGGGGCTGAAATTTACCGATATCACCGACGACGGGTTGTTGATTCGGGAGACCAAGTTCCGAAAGACCCGTCTGGTACCACTGCATGACACCGCGGCCGCAGCGTTACGGCGTTACGTGATATGCCGCCGCCAATTTGGTGCCGGGGATGACCATGTGTTCGTAGGTGGTCATGGCCGGCCGCTGCCTTATTCAGCTGTTCAAGGCACATTCAAAACATTGTTGAAGGCGGCGGGCCTTTGGCCTGCCCCAGGCCGCCATCGTCCTCGTTTGCACGACATGCGCCATGCTTTTGCTGTGCGAGCGCTGCAGGCCAGCCCGCCAGGCCGATCCAGGATCGGACAGCATATGGTCGCATTGGCGACCTATCTGGGTCACGTCAACATCTACGCGACGTACTGGTATCTGGAGGCCACGGCCGAGCTTCTGAGCGACATCGCCGACGCCGGCGAGACCTTCATGTCTAGGGGAGCGCAACCATGACGCCGGTCGCCCCCCACATCGAAGCCTTCCTGCGTGAAAATCTCTCGCGTCACCGAGGCGTCAGCCAGCACACTTGCGACTCTTATGCTTATAGCTTCCAACTTCTGTTCGAGTTCGCCGCGACCAAACTCCGGACGAAACCGTCGTCGCTTTTTCTGGAGCAGATTGATTCGGAACTCGTCAGCAGATTCCTGGAATATCTAGAGGACACACGCCGGAACGTACCAGAGACACGAAATGTGAGATTGGCGGCAATAAAATCCTTCTTTCATTTTCTTGAACACAGACAACCGGCGGCGCTCGAACAAATCCGTCGTGTTCTGGCGATACCGTTCAAGAAAACCAGCTCGCGTCTGGTGCCCTATCTCGTCCGAGAGGAAGTCCAGGCGCTGCTGGACGCTCCTGATCCAGCGACCCGTGACGGTATCCGGGACAGAGCGATGTTGCATCTGGCGGTTTGTGCCGGATTGCGCGTATCAGAGCTGACCGGTCTGCGAACCAGCGATGTGACACTCCCATCAATGAGCATTCGCATCCTTGGCAAAGGTCGGCGGGAACGGGTGTTGCCGTTATGGAAAACCACGGCGTCGGCGCTCCGAGCCTGGCTCGCGATCCGGGGGACAGTTCCGGCACCGGAGGTGTTCATCGGCAATCGAGGTGAACCACTGAGCCGTTGGGGGTTTGCCTACGTACTGAAACAGCACGTCGAAACGGCCGGTCAGCTTTGTCCCGGATTACTGAGCAAGCGGGTCTCCCCGCACGTCCTGCGGCACACCTGCGCAATGATTGTGCTGCAGGCGACGCAAGACATCCGCAAGGTCTCCCTTTGGCTGGGACATGCCACCCTGGCGAGCACTGAAATCTATACGCGTGGCGATCCGACCGAAAAGCTCGAAGCCATCGAGGCGATCGTGCCACCAAATCTGCGCAAAGGCGCCTTCCGGCCGCCGGACAAGCTGATCGCCTTGCTCCGGGACACCGCGGTAA
>NZ_JBKQJR010000122.1:0-12270 GCF_052326845.1 Acidocella sp.
GGCCAGATGCTGGCGGCGCTGCTCGGCTGGCCGCAGGGCACCTTCGCCTCCAAGGTCGAAATTGCCGATGGCACCGCCACCGTCACCCGCGAGGTTGATGGCGGGCTGGAGACCGTGGCGCTGGCCCTGCCCGCGATCATCACCGCCGATCTGCGTCTGAACGAGCCGCGCTATGCCTCGCTGCCGAACATCATGAAGGCGCGCAAGAAGGCCATCGACGTGGTCAAGCCGGGCGATCTCGGCGTGGACGTCACCCCGCGCCTGACCACCGTCAGCGTCTCCGAGCCGCCGGTGCGCAAGGCCGGCATCAAGGTGCCGGATGTCGCCACCCTGATTGAGAAACTGCGTAACGAAGCGAAGGTGATCTAACCATGACGGCTCTTGTTGTTCTTGATTTCGACGCCCATGGCATCAAGCAGCCGGCCCGTTCCGCCATCGCCGCTGCTGCCAAGCTGGGCGAGGTGCATGGCTTGGTGGTCGGCAATGGCGTTGCCGCCGCCGCTGAGGCCGCGGCCAAGATCCCGGGCCTGACCAAGGTGCTGGTTGCCGACGCGCCGGGCTACGACCATGACCTGGCCGAGCCGGTGGCGGCGCTGCTCGTGGCGCTGGCCCCGAATTACAGCCACATCCTGCAGGCGGCCACGGCCATGGGCAAGAACGTGCTGCCCCGCGCCGCCGCACTGCTCGACGTGCAGGTGATCTCGGACATCTCCGGCGTGGTCGATGCCGATACCTTCGTCCGCCCGATCTATGCCGGCAACGCGCTGGCCACCGTGAAGTCGGCCGATGCCAAGAAAGTGCTGACCGTGCGCGCCTCTTCCTTCGACCCGGTGCCGGCCGAGGGCGGAACTGCTGCCATCGAGGCGGTGAGCATCGCCCCGGCTGAGGGCAAGTCCAAGTATCTCGGCTCCGAACTCTCGAAGAGCGAGCGTCCCGAGCTGACCGCCGCGAAGATCATCATCTCCGGTGGCCGTGGCATGCAGAATGGCGAGAACTTCACCAAGCTGCTCGACCCGATCGCCGACAAGCTGGGTGCTGCCGTCGGCGCCTCGCGCGCGGCGGTGGACGCCGGCTTCGTGCCGAACGACTACCAGGTCGGTCAGACCGGCAAGATCGTCGCCCCGGACCTCTATATCGCCGTCGGCATCTCCGGTGCCATCCAGCACCTTGCCGGCATGAAGGACAGCAAGGTCATCGTCGCCATCAACAAGGACGAGGACGCCCCCATCTTCCAGGTCGCGGATTACGGCCTCGTCGGAGATCTCTTCAACATCCTACCGGAGCTCGAGAAGGCACTATGACAATCAGCAAAATCGGCGTCATCGGCGCGGGACTTATGGGTAACGGCATCGCTCACGCGGCGGTGCTCGCTGGTTTTGACGTGGTGCTTGTGGACGCCTTCGAGGCGGCGCTGCCCAAGGCCCTGGCGACCATGACCAAGAACATGGAGCGCCAGGTTTCCAAGGGCGTCATCACCGAGGAGGCGAAGGCCGCCGCCCTGGCCCGCCTGACCACTTCGACCGATTGGCACGCCGTCTCCGATGCCGACATCGTCATCGAGGCGGTGCCGGAGAAGCTGGAGATCAAGGAGACCATCTACAAGGAACTGGCCGCCGTGCTGAAGCCGGAAGCCATCCTGGCCTCCAACACCTCCTCCATCTCCATCACCAAGCTTGGCGTCATGTCCGGTCGTCCGGACAAGTTCATCGGGATGCACTTCTTCAACCCGGTGCCGATGATGAAGCTGGTCGAGATCATCCGTGGTCTCGCCACCTCTGATGAGACCTACCAGGCTGTGCATGCCTTGGCGGAAAAGCTGGGCAAGACTTCGGTGAATGTGCAGGATGCGCCGGGCTTCATCGTCAACCGCATCCTCTGCCCGGAGCTGAACGAGGCGATCTTCGCCCTCGCGGAAGGCGTTGGCTCTGTCGCCGATATCGACTCGGCCATGAAACTCGGTGCCAACCACCCGATGGGCCCGCTGGAGTTGGCGGATTTCGTCGGGCTGGATACGCTGCTTTCGATCATGCATGTGCTGCACGCGGAACTGGGCGAGTCCAAATACCGCCCCGCGCCGCTGCTGGTGAAGTATGTTGAGGCTGGCTGGCTGGGCCGTAAATCTGGCCGTGGCTTCTACGACTACAGCAGCAACCCGCCCAAGCCCACGCGGTAAGCAGAGCGAGGCCAAGTTTGAGCCGGGAGGAGCGATCCTCCCGGTTTTTTTATGCCTTTATTTCGAGGCGGTGAGGCGGAAGCCGACGCTCTCGCAATCCGGGTAAACATCCGGCTTGCGGGAATAGACGATCACATGCCGGACTTCGGGCCGCGCCAGGCAGAATTCCGCGATATCGTGGCACAGGGTTTCCTGCAGCTCATAATGCCGTGCTGCCAACAGCTTCAGCGTCTCCTCGCGCAGGAAGTCGTAATCCACCACATGGGCGATATGGTCCGCCTCCGGCCGGGTGGCGTTGCTCAAAGTCAGTTCTATATCGACGAGCAAGCGCTGAGGTGCTGCTTTCTCGAAATCGTGGATGCCGATCGAGGCCTGCGCCTCGAACCCGCGCAGGATCAGCGTGGCCTCAGATATCCGCATTTTTGGCGTTCCGGTCGAGGAAGGCGATGTCGCGCGGGCGGCGTTGCAGCACCTGCCCGCCGTCGATGACCAAAGTCTGCCCGTGGTAGGAGGGGGTGGCGAGGATGAAATCCACCGCGCCGAGGATCTGCTCCGGGGTGCAGCCACGGCCCAGCGGGTTGTTGTTGTGGGTGCGGATGAACTCCGCCTCTGTCTGCTTGCCGCTGATCAACGTGATGCCGGGCGCGATACCGGCGACGCGGATGCTTGGCGCGAATGCCATGGCGAGCATCTGCGTCATGCCCTGCAGCGCCACCTTGGCCAGGGTGTAGGAGAAATAATCCGGGTTGAGGGCGAAGACCTTGTTGTCGACAAGGTTGATGATGACGCCTTCCGCGCCGCGCGCCTTCACCGCCGCGTGGAAGCCCTGGGAGAGCAGGGCTGGGGCGTAGAGGTTTACGCGCATGTTGCGGTCCAGCGCTCCGGCGCTGGTGGTGGCGGCGGTGTCGTACTCGAAGGTGGAGGCGTTGTTGACGAGCAGGCCGAGCGGGCAGATCGCCTCGCAGCGCGCGACGAGCTGGCTCACCACCTCCGCGTCGGCGAGGTCCGCCCCGATGGCGGTGGCCTGCCCGCCTGCCGCGACGATGCCCGCGGCGACGGCCTCGGCCTCGGCCTGCGAATGGTTGTAGTGGACAAAGACGTGCCAGCCCTTGGCCCCGAGATGCTTTGCGATGGCGGCGCCGATGCGCTTGCCGCTGCCCGTGACGAGTACACCCTGCATGCGGGTTGGATAGACGAGCCGGGGCGGATTACCAAGCCCGGCCTCTTGTTGTTTGGCCTGGGAGATCGAGATACCATTTCTTAGCCGGATCCAACCGCGATAAGTGGGGAGCGGAGCATGCTTGTCGGGCTGCCGAAGGAGATAAAGGACAATGAATTCCGCGTCGGGCTGACCCCGGCCTCGGTGCGCGAGCTGAAGGCGCATGGCCATCAGGTGCTGGTGCAAAGCGGCGCCGGGGTTGGGATCGGCATGGGGGACGACGCCTATATCAAGGCCGGGGCCGAGATCACCCCGGACGCCGCCGAGATTTTCGCCCGCGCCGAGATGATCGTGAAGGTGAAGGAGCCGCAGCCGGTGGAGTGCAAGATGCTCCGTCCGGGGCAGATATTGTTCACCTATCTGCATCTGGCGCCGGACCCGGTGCAGGCGAAGATGATCGAAGCCTCCGGCGCGGTGGCCATCGCCTACAAGACGGTGACGGACGCCGCCGGGCGCTTGCCGCTGCTGGCGCCGATGAGCGAAGTGGCCGGGCGCATGGCGGTGCAGGTGGGGGCGGTGTGCCTGCAAAAGGCCCATGGCGGGCTTGGCGTGCTGCTGGCCGGCGTGCCGGGCGTGCCGCCTGCGAAGGTGGTGGTGCTGGGCGGCGGCGTTGTGGGCACCAACGCGGCGCGCATAGCGCTCGGCATCGGCGCGGATGTCACAATCTTCGACCGCTCGCTCCCCCGCCTGGCGCAACTCGACGACCTGTACGGCCCGCATCTTAAGACCTGCTACTCCACGCCCGAGGCGGTGGAGGAGGCGGTGTTCCATGCCGACCTCACCATAGGCGCGGTGCTGGTGCCGGGGGCGGCCGCGCCCAAGCTCGTCACCCACGCCATGCTGCCGCATCTGCGCCCCGGTGCGGTGCTGGTGGATGTCGCCATCGACCAGGGCGGCTGCTTCGAGACCAGCCACCCCACGACCCATTCGCACCCCACCTTCGTGCTCCACGGTATCGTGCATTATTGCGTGGCCAACATGCCTGGCGCGGTGCCGCGCACTTCCACCCTCGCGCTGACGCAGGCGACCATTCCCTACACGCTGAAGCTGGCGAGCAAGGGCTGGCGCGCGGCGCTGAGCGAGGATGTGCATCTGCGCCACGGGCTGAACGTGGCCGAGGGGCGCATCACCCACCCGGCCGTGGCAGAGGCGCTGGGGCAGGCGCTGTATCCGGTTGAAAAGGTTCTGCAGCAGGGTTGAGCCCGGTATTGCTGTAATCGTTGCGCGGGTTCCACAGCATCCAGCCATCCGAGCCGAAAACCGATGCCGCCCTGGTCTGTTCCCCGATCTCCTCCCCCGCGAAGGGGCGGTGGTCGAAGGCGTAATCGGTGAAGGCCTGGAGCCAGGGGCGGAAGCGCAGGGGGGAGATGTTCAACCGCTGCTGCGCCTGCTGTAGCGAGAGATAGACGATGTCGTAGGCGTGCTCGACCGGGTTGGGGTAGCCTGGGATGCCGAACTGGAAGCCGGACGGGTACAGCATAGGCGAGATGTAGTCGACATTCGGGGCGACGGCGTCCAGCGTCTGGCCGATGCCGGTATCGTTGCGGTTCCAGCAGACATAGCCGAAGATATCGGCAGAGATATAAACATTGTAGGGGCGCAATTGCTGCCGGGCCTCGGCCAGGAAGCCGGCGATGGTGGCCACGCGGGCGGGCGCCGAGATGGGGTGCGCGAATTGCAGGGTCTGCGAGGCATCGGGGAAGCGCAGATAGTCGAACTGGATTTCGTCGAACCCCGCCTGCGCGGCCTCGGTGGCGATGGCGATGTCGTAGGCCCGCACCTCGGGCTGGAACGGGTCGGTCCAGGCCATGTTCTCGCGGTCGCGGAACGGCGCGCCGCTGGCGGTATGCACGGCGAGGTCCGGCCGGTAAGTGGCGAGCGCGTCGTCCTTGAAGGTGACGATGCGGGCGATGGCGTAGATGCCCCTGGCGTGCAGCATCCGCACGAAGGCGGCGAGATCGGGGATGGTGGTGATCCGCCGCGCTCCGTCCTGCTGCACCAATGGCACGGCGCTGGGGTAGGGAATGATGCCGCTGTCGCCCTTGATGTCCACGACCAGGGCGTTGACCGCGCCGCTCTGCGCCAGGGCCAGCGCATTGCCGAGCAGGGCATGCGAACCCGCGCCATAGACGCTGAGATACAGCGCGTGTGGTGTGAATGGGGCGAGGAGCAGTTTGCCGTCGGCGGGCGGGGCGGCAAGGTCGAAATTGCCGGCCCGGTAGCCGGGCGCGCGGACGAACAGCGTGCCCGTGTTGCCTTGCGGGTCGAAATCGCCCTGGGCATCGGCCTGCAGGGCCTGTCCGGCCTCCACGACCGTGGCGCCGGAAATCTGTTTGCCCGAGGCGGCGTCCACCACCTGCAACGGCGCGGCCTGTGCCGGGTGCAGCAGCGCCAGCGAGAGCAGGGTTAAAGCGGCAATGCGGCGCATCATTGCGGCGGCGCCGCGACCAGCGCCGCGAACCCGGCGAGGCTCAACCCGCCGGAGATGGGGATGCGGGGGATGGCCAGAGTGTCGCTATCCGGATGCGCCTGCCCGCCGGCAAAGGCGAAGCCGAACCGGTAGCCCGCGCGGGTTGCAGCGGCTTCGAGATCCGGGTCGTAGATGCCATAGGGCCAGGCCAGCATGGTGACGGATATGCCGAGCCGCTGCTCCAGCACGCTCTTGGAGCGGGTGAGCTGCATATCGACAAAGGCGCTGTAATCGGCCGGGGTGCGTTTTTCCCGCTCCTTGCGGAAATCGGGGTGCCAATAGGTATGGGACTGCACGTCCACCAGCCCGGATTTCACCATCTCATCCAACTGCGTCCAGGTGAGCGCGTAGGACGCGTTGGAGATCGCCGAGGGATAGATGAACAGCGTGACGTGGATGTGGCGGCGCTGAAGTATGGGGTAGAGTTGGGTGAAGACGGATTCATGTCCGTCATCCACCGTGATCGCCACGGCGGGCGAGGGTATATTCCGCCACTGCACAAGCGTTTGCAGCGGCACGATGCTGTAATGATGCGCTGCCAGCCAGTCGAGCTGCTGCGCGAACGCGCTGGTGGTGACGGTCGTCAGCCCGGATTTCACCGGGTCGAACCGGTGATAGACCAGTATGGGAACGGACGGCTCCGCCATGGCGGAACCGGCAAGAACGCAGAACAAGCCTGCAACGATGGCGCGAAGCCCAAAAAGCGGCATGAATGGAGCAACCTGAGTGCAGGCGAGGCGAGGAGTTTACAACCGCAACGTAGATGACGGGCCGTTGCGGTGGCAAGACCGGCGGTTACGGGCTGGCGCTTGTGAAGCCGGCGTCGTCCGCCTCGGCTTTACAAGCATAGCTGCCTGCACCTTTACCGTATTTGGCCGTGTCGGGCAGGTAATAGGTCAGGTTCGGGCCGTGCAGCCAGACGATGGTGTCCCCAGGGCAATGATCTGTTGCGGCGGCGGCGGTGGGGAAGCGGTGGGACTCACCAAGGCCGGTCGTTGCGCCCATCTGCTCGTTTTGGGCGGAAGGACTGACGTTTTCGGTGGTCGAAGAGGCGGTGGCGGCGGTCGCGGCAAGCAGAGCGGCGGCCAGCCCGAGTTTGAGCGGCGTCAATGTGTTCATGATCGTTCTCCTGAAGCGCGCTGCGTGTTCTTTCCACTGGATGGTGTGCGCATTGATGTCGATCAACCACCATGCCGCGCGGGGGAATATTAATAGGACGCAATAATGATTGCGCCGAACTTCAACTGCGGCGGGCGATCGTTTACCTTTTTAACTGAAACGCGGCGCAAAATGATCGAACAAAGCCTGCTGCTGACTGATACGTATGAGCTGTCGATGCTCGAGGCCTACCGGGCGCACGGCATGGCGGATATTGCGGTATTTGAGCTGTTCTTCCGCAAGCTGCCGCCGGAGCGCGGGTTTCTGCTCGTGGCAGGGCTGGAGCAGGCAGTGGCGTATCTCGAAAATCTGCGCTTCACGCCGGAGGATCTCGCCTGGCTCTCCGCCTCGGGCCTGTTCGCGCCGGATTTCGTGGCGTCGCTGGCGGATTTTAGTTTCACCGGAGATGTGGATGCTATGCCGGAGGGCACGCTGGTCTTCGCCGATGAGCCGGTGCTGCGCGTTACCGCGCCGCTGCCGCAAGCGCAGCTGGTGGAAACCAGGCTGCTCAACATGATTCATTTCCAGACCGTGATCGCCTCCAAGGCCGCGCGCATGGTGTTGGCGGCTCCGGGCAGGCAGCTGGTGGATTTCGGCTTGCGCCGGGCGCATGGGGCGGAGGCGGGGCTGCTGGCGGCGCGGGCAAGCTATCTGGTTGGGTTCGACGGCACGGCGACATTGCAGGCCAGTCAGGAATTCGGCATCCCCGCCGTCGGCACCATGGCGCATTCCTTCGTGCAGGCGCATGACGACGAGGCCACCGCCTTTGAGCGCTTTGCCCGGGCGCGGCCGCATGCGCTGACATTACTGATCGACACCTACGACACCGAGCGGGGGGCGCGTATCGTCGCGGCTTTGGCCCCGCGCTTGGCGGCGGAGGGCATCCTGGTGAACGCCGTGCGGCTGGATAGCGGCGACCTTGCCGCCCATGCCCGCGCCGTGCGCGCCATTCTGGACGATGCCGGGCTGTGGCGCATCCGCATCTTCGCCAGCGGCGGGCTGGATGAATACTGCTTGCAGGCGCTGTGCGCGGATGGCGCGCCGATCGAAGGCTTCGGCGTCGGCACTGGCCTGACCACCTCGTCGGACGTTCCGGCGCTGGATTGCGCCTACAAGCTGCAGGAATACGCCGGAAAGCCCAGGCGCAAGCGCAGCGAGGGCAAGGCCACCTGGCCGGGGCGCAAGCAGGTGTACCGGCGTTATGCGGAAGACGGCACAATCGCGGGCGATGTGGTGGCCCTGCTTGATGAGCCAATGCCAGGGGAGGCTCTGCTGCAGCCCGCCATCCGCGCCGGACGGCGTGTGGCGGGTCTGCCCGGGCTGGCCGAGGCCCGCGCCCGCGCTGCCAGCTCCCTTGCCCGGCTGCCCGCGCCGCTGCGGCGCTTGGAGCAGGCGGCGGTGCCGGTCGAGATCAGCCCCCGGCTGCGCGCTCTGGCGGCGCGGCTGGATCAGGATCTGGCGCCGTGAATAAGGCGCTGGCCGCAAACAGCCAGGACGAGGTGGTCGGGTTTCTCTCCCGTCCGGAAAGCTACGGCCTGCACGGCGGCGCGGTGGAGAAGATCGAGACGCACTGCTCCATCGTGTTCCTTGCCGGGGAGCGCGCCTACAAGCTGAAGCGGGCAATCCGCTATTCGGCGCTCGACTACACCACGCTGGCGCAGCGCCAAGCCGCCTGCGCGGCGGAACTGGTGCTCAACCGGCGGACCGCGCCGGAGATCTATTTTGGCGTCAGCGCCATCTGCCGTGGCCCGGGTGACGGGCTGGTGTTCGATGGGTCCGGCCCCGTGCTGGAGCCCGTGGTGGTCATGCGCCGTTTCGCGCAGACGGCGCTGCTCGACCATCTGCTGGAACATGGCGGGCTGACGCCCGTGCTGATGCAGGCGCTGGGGCGGGCCATTGCGCAGTTGCACAATGCGGCCGAGCCGGTGCCGGCTTTCGGCGGCAGTGCTGCGATGCGGCGGGTGATTGCCGATAACGCGCGGGAGTTGGCCCGTGTCGCCACCGCTTTGGACGGCGCGGATGTCAGTGCGCTCACCACCCGCACGGCGCTGGCGCTGGATCAGGTCGCCGGGCTGCTCGACCGCCGGCGGGCCGAAGGAAAAGTCCGCCGGTGCCATGGCGATTTGCGGCTGGCGAATATCTGCCTGTGGGAGGGCGTGCCGACGCCGTTCGATGCCATCGAGTTCAGCGACGAAATTAGTTGCATCGACGTTCTGCACGACCTCGCCTTCCTGCTGATGGACTTACTGGTGCATGACCGTGCCGACCTCGCCAATGCCGCGTTCGATGCGTATCTCGAACTGGCGCCGGAAACCGAGGGGCTGCGCGCGCTGCCCCTGTTCCTGGCCCTGCGCGCGGCGACACGCGCTTACGCGCTGGCGGGCAGCGCCAGCCGGCAGGCGAGCCCGGCGCAGGCCGCGCGCAAGATGGCGCTGGCGCGGCGGCACATTGCCGCTGGACTAGGTTTCCTCTCGCCGGACTGGCGATGCTTGACGCGGATCAATGCGGAAATGCAGTGAATAGAGTTTCAGTCTCCCTTAAACCAAGGCTGAGAGGATCATGTCCGAATCTGGCCGTACGCTCCCGGTGCTCCTGCCGCCATTCTCGCGGGAGGGAACGCTTGGCCTCCCGGAGGGCAAGCCGCGCGGGATTGTGCTGTTCGCCCATGGCAGCGGCAGCAGCCATCGCAGCCCGCGCAACATGTTCGTGGCAGAGGCGCTGCGGGATGCGGGGCTGGCCTTCCTGCTGTTTGACCTGCTGACAGACGCGGAAGCCGAGGACCGCGCGAATGTGTTCGACATTTCGCTGCTTGCGTCGCGGTTGAACCAGGCCGCCACTTGGCTCGAGACCAAACTGCCCGGTTGGCCGATGCCGCTGGGCTATTTCGGGGCCAGCACGGGGGCGGCGGCAGCGCTGGTTGGCGCCGCGGCACGGCGGGATGTGCGGGCCGTGGTCAGCCGGGGCGGGCGGCCGGATCTGGCGGGCGACGCGCTCGGCGCGGTGAAGGCCGCGACGTTGCTGATCGTTGGCGGTGATGACATCGAGGTGCTGTCGCTCAACCGCGCCGCCTCCCGCCGGATGCGCTGCGAGCGCCGCGTGGCGGTGGTGCCGGGGGCGACGCATTTGTTCGAGGAGCCGGGCACGCTGGAGCTAGTGGTAGAACTGGCGCGGGAGTGGTTTTTGCAACATCTCGGCCCGGCGGGGGCGTGATATGCTGTTCACCGACCGCGCCGATGCAGGCAAGAAACTCGCCAGGCGGCTGCTCCAGTTGAAGGACAAGAAGCCCGTGGTGCTGGCGCTGCCGCGCGGCGGCGTGCCGGTGGCGTTCGAGGTGGCCAAGGCGCTCGGCGCGCCCCTGGACTTAGTGCTGGTGCGCAAGATCGGCGTGCCGTTCCAGGAGGAATACGCGCTCGGCGCCATTGCCGATGGCGGGGAGCCGGAACTCGTCATCGACGAAAACATCCGCCGCAGCCTGAATATCCCGGAAGACTACGTCGAGCGGGCAAAAGCCGAAGCTCTGGAAGAGATCGAGCGCCGCCGCCGCGTGTATCTCGGCAAGCGGGCGCCGGTTGAAGTCGCCGGGCATACGGCCATTATCGTCGATGACGGCATCGCCACGGGCGCCACCATGCGCGCGGCGCTGCGCGCGGTGCGGCGGCGGGACCCAGCGTGGCTGGTGCTGGCGGTGCCGGTGGCCCCGCCGGAATCGCTGCGGCGGCTGGAGGAAGAGGCGGATGAGACAATCTGCCTGCACCAGCCGGAATATTTCGCTGCCGTTGGGCAGTTCTACCAGGATTTCGGGCAGACCCAGGATAACGAGGTCATCACCCTGCTGGCGCAGGCGGAGAGGAGCGCCCCATGAGTTCACATCCGCTCACCATTTTCGGCCTGGCCGGCAGCCGCGAGCTGATGGAAGCCGTCGCCGCCCGGCTGGAGGTGACGCCCGCTTTGCACGAGGAGCGGCATTTCGAGGATGGCGAGCATAAGGCAAGGCCGTTGCAGGATGTGCGCGGGCACGACGTGTTCGTGCTGCACAGCCTGCATGGCGATGATCGGGAAACCAGCAACGACAAGCTCTGCCGCCTGCTGTTCTTCTGCGGCGCGCTGCGCGACGCAGGTGCGGCACGCGTCACCGCCGTGGTGCCGTATCTCTGCTACGCCCGCAAGGACCGGCGGACGAAGCCCAACGACCCGATCACCACACGTTATGTCGCAGCACTTTTCGAGGCGATGCGCGTGGATGGCGTGATCGCGGTGGAGGTGCACAACTTGGCCGCGTTCGAGAACGCGTTCCGCTGCCCGGTCTGGCATATCGAGACGATGCCGCTTTTCGCCGCGCATTTCGCGCCGCTGCTGCGGGATGAGGAGATCGTCGCCGTCTCGCCCGATGCGGGCGGGGCCAAGCGCGCCGAGCAGTTCCGCCTGACGCTGGAGGGGCTGACCGGCCACGGCGTCGGCAGCGCGTACATGGAGAAATACCGTAGCGCCGGGGTGGTGAGCGGCGAACTGCTGGCCGGCGATGTGCGCGGCAAGGTTGCGGTCATCGTTGATGACCTCATCAGCACCGGCAACACTTTGGCGCGCGCCGCCAGGGCATGCCGGGAGGGCGGGGCGATTCGGGTGTTCACCGCTGCGGCGCATGGCCTGTTCATCGGCGGCGCACCAGAGTTGAGGTGCCCGCCCGGGCGCCGCCCACATCCCGCGACAAACGAGGCCGGCTTCTCGGTCGTGGCCTGGCAGCAGTCCGGTTCAGGCCAGGCCGGGGCCCGAGTCGAGAAAAGACAGACGGGGTCAGCTTGGCGGGGCATCGTTTTGCGAAGGTTTGCGGGACTCTGAGGCTGTTCGCTCCGTCGCCAGGTACCAGACGATGACCGCGATTTCCGCGAGCGCGACGACGACGAGGTAGGCCACGCGCTTGAGGCTACTTGCGTCCGGCGAGCTGAGCGTCGGCGCGTGCAATTCCCGTCAGGGCATCGTCGGCTGTGCACCGTCGGACTACGTCAGCGTGTGCTTCGCATCGGTCGTCACCAGCCTCATTATTTGGTCGACGTTGCCGCCCGCGCGACGACGGCGCAGGGTTGTCGAGCGAACACACAGAAAGGCATGCCGAGTTGACCGAGCTGACGAAGCGATCGGCGCAATGAACCTTCGGAACGTTGCCGTGGGCGCAACTGTGGCGGTGAAACCTTTCAGTCGGGGTCGCGCAATCCCACCTTGGCTGACTCGGTCATGATGTGCTCGACCCACCAG
>NZ_JBKQJR010000123.1:0-4378 GCF_052326845.1 Acidocella sp.
GTCGTGCCGCTCGTCCAGCTCGACACCAGCCTGTGGGCGCAGGAACTGTTCCACGGGCCGACGCTGGCGTTCAAGGACCTGGCGCTCCAGCTCGTCGGGCGGCTGTTCGAGCACGTGCTGGCGCAGCGCAGGGAGAAAATAACGATCGTCGGCGCCACCTCGGGCGATACCGGGTCGGCGGCGATCGAGGCGTGCGCGGGGCGAAGTGGAATAGACATCGTCATCCTGCACCCCGACGGCCGCACCTCGGAGCTGCAGCGGCGGCAGATGACGACGGTGACGGCGCCAAACGTTGGGAATCTCGCCATCGCCGGCAGCTTCGACGACTGCCAGGACCTGGTGAAGGCGATGTTCGCCGACGCGCCGTTCCGGGCGGAGATGAACCTCTCGGCGGTGAACTCCATCAATTTTGCCCGCATCGCCGCGCAGATCCCGTATTACGTGTTCGCCGCGCTGAACCTGGGTGCGCCGGAGCGTGAGGTGGCGGTTTCCGTGCCCACCGGCAATTTCGGCAACATCCTGGCTGCCTGGGCCGCGCATAAGATGGGCGTGCCGATCTCGCGCTTCATTGTGGCGAGCAACCGCAACGACATCCTGGCCCGCTTCCTGGCCGCCAACGACATGAGCGCGCAGGGCGTGGAACCCAGCCTCTCGCCCTCCATGGATATTCAGGTCAGCTCCAATTTCGAGCGCCTGCTGTTCGAGTTCCTGGGCCGGGATGCGGCGCTCACCGCGCAGACCATGGCGGATTTCCGCACCAGCGG
The DNA here is from genome assembly GCF_052326845.1 of Acidocella sp. Lineage (GTDB taxonomy): Bacteria > Pseudomonadota > Alphaproteobacteria > Acetobacterales > Acetobacteraceae > Acidocella. The sequence goes on from NZ_JBKQJR010000123.1 coordinate 765, forward strand.
GAAAATGACGGTGGCCGAGCCGGTGTGGCACGCCATCACCAGGGATTTCGTGGGCTTCCGGCTCGATGACGCCCAGACCCTGGCCGAGATCGCCCGGCTGTACCGCGAGACCGGGTATCTCGCCGATCCGCATTCGGTCATCGGCATCGCCGCGGCGCGGGAGCTGGGGCCGGTCGGCCTGCCCGTCATCGCCGCCGCCACCGCGCACCCGGCCAAGTTCCCGGATGCGATCGAAAAGGCCGTTGGCGTTCGTCCGCCCTTACCGGCGCACCTTGCCGACCTATATGAACGGAATGAAAAGTTTATCCGCGCCCCCAACGATCTGGCCGCCATCGAGGCCTGCGTGCGGAATTTTGCCAACAGGAACACATAATTGATGACTGAACAGGTTTCCATCACCACCCTGCCCTCCGGGCTCACTGTGCTCACGGAGCGCATGGAGCGGGTGGAGACGGTATCCTTCGGCGCTTATGTCGGCGCCGGCACCCGCCACGAGACCGCCGCCGAAAACGGCGCGGCGCATTTCCTTGAGCACATGGCCTTCAAGGGGACCGAGACCCGTTCGGCCGCCGATATCGCCGAGGCCATCGAGAACGTGGGCGGGCATATCAACGCCTACACCTCCCGCGAGCAGACCGCGTATTACGTGAAGCTGCTGAAGGAAGACCTCGCCCTTGGCGCGGATATCATCGGGGATATCCTCTGCCACTCCACCTTCGAGCCGGACGAGCTGGAGCGCGAGCGCGGGGTGATCCTGCAGGAGATCGGCCAGGCCAACGATACGCCGGACGACGTGGTGTTCGACCATTTCCAGTCCGCTGCCTATCCGTCGCAGCCCATGGGCCGCCCGGTGCTGGGCACGGAGCAGATCATTCGCGGCATGAAGCGCGAGACGCTGCACGGCTTCATGCGCCAGCACTACACGCCGGAGAACATGGTCATCGCCGCCAGCGGCAAGCTGGAGCATGAGCATGTGGTGGAACTGGCGCAGAAATACTTCGCCGACCTGCCGAAGGCCGAGCGCGCCGCGCCCATGCCCGCCGATTACATGGGCGGCGAGTACCGGGAGCTGCGCGACCTCGACCAGGCGCATATCGTGCTGGGCTTCAACTCGCCCGGCTATGGAGAGCCGGACTACTACCCGGCCATGCTGCTCTCCACCCTGCTGGGCGGGGGGATGTCGTCCCGGCTGTTCCAGGAGATCCGCGAGAAGCGCGGGCTGGTCTATTCCATCTACAGCTTCACCGCCCCGGCGCAGGATGGCGGGTTGTTCGGCATCTATGCCGGCACCGGCGAGTCCGAGGCCGCGGAGCTGATGCCGGTGACGCTGGAAGAGCTGGCCAAGGTGCAGCACGAGGTGAGCGAGGCCGAGCTGGCCCGTGCCCGCGCGCAACTCAAGGCCGGGCTGCTGATGAGCCTGGAATCCACCGGCAGCCGCTGCGAGCAGCTGGCCCGCCAGTGGCAGGTGTTCGGCCGGGTCATCCCGGTGGCCGAGACGGTGGCGAAGATCGAGGCGGTGACGGTGGATGATATCCGCGCGGCGGGGCACAAGATCTTCCGCCAGAAGCCGACGCTGGCGACCATCGGGCCCATCGGCCAGGTGCCGAAATTCTCCGCCATCATCGACCGGCTGGCCGCGTGAGCGCGCTGCACGAGGCCGCCGAGCGTCTGCTGAAGGCGGCGAAATCCGCCGGGGCGGATGTGGCCGAAGTGCTGCTGCACGAGAGCGCGTCGGTCTCGGTGCAGCGGCGGCTGGGCAAGATCGAGGAAACCGAGCGCGCCGAGACCCGCGAGGTCGGCCTGCGCGTGTTTGTGGGGCGCTGCAATGCCAGCGTCTCCGCTAGCGCTATCGACCCGGCGAGCTTCACGCGCCTCGCCGAGCAGGCGGTGGCCATGGCCCGGGTGGTGCCAGAGGACCCGTACGCGGAAATCCCCGAGGCTCCGGCGCCCATGGATGCGGCGTATTTGGAACTGGACGACCCGGTTGAGCCCGGGATGGATGTGCTGATCGCCCGCGCGGCGGCTGCCGAGGAAGCGGCGCTCGCCGTGGCCGGCATCACCAATTCCGAAGGGGGCTCCGCCTCCTGGTCGCGCGGCATTTCGCTGCTCGCTACCAGCCATGGCTTCATGGGGGCCTATGCCCGCTCGCACCATGGCGTTTCCGTCACCGCCATTGCCGGCACGGGCACGCAGATGCAGCGCGACTATGATTTCTCCTCTACCCTGCACGGGGCGGATCTGGAGGACCCGGCGGCCCTCGGCCGCAACGCCGCCACCCGGGCGCTGGCGAGGCTTAACCCCCGCCGCCCGCAAACCGCGAAGCTGCCGGTGGTGTTCGACCCGCGCGTGGCGGGCAGCATGCTGGGGCATTTCTCGGGGGCGATCTCGGGCGCCTCCATCGCGCGCGGCACCTCCTTCCTGAAAGATGCGCTGGGCCGGGCGGTGTTCGCGCCCGGCATCGCCATCATCGACGACCCGTTCCGCGTGCGGGGCTTGCGCTCGCGCCCCTATGACCGCGAGGGCCAGCCCGTTGCGTGCCGCGCCTTCATCGAGGACGGGGTGCTGACCAGCTGGATCCTCGACACGCGCAGCGCCAACCAGCTGGGGCTGAAGACCTCAGGCAATGCCGGGGGGCTGGCGAATTTCTATCTGGCCCCGGGGAAGCTGAGCCCGGCGGCGCTGATGGTGGATATCGCCGAGGGGCTGTACGTGACCGAGATGATCGGCATGGGCGTGAACGGGCTGACCGGCGATTATTCGCGCGGCGCTGCGGGGTTCATGATCCGCAATGGCCAGCTCGCCGAGCCGGTGGCGGAATGCACCATAGCCGGGAACCTGAAGGACATGTTCCTGCACCTCACCCCGGCCGATGACCTGGAATTCAAGCGCGGGACTGATGCGCCGACCCTGCGCATCGAGGGCATGACGCTGGCGGGGGGCTGAAAAACTCTACTCTGGCGGCCATTCAGCGCGAAAAATAGCTGACCGACCTGCCAGAGCAAGTTGTTATAAAGTCTGGGTTGAATTTTCCGGGGGACTGCTGGTAGCGGCGGAAGGATTTGACCCTCCGACCAAGGGATTATGATTCCTTGGTTGGCATTTGATTTATAATGGTTTTTTGTCATTTTATTGCAGCGTTGTCGCAAATGAGGTCGGCGACTTTACTTGCTGCCAGGCTTTGATGGCTTATTGTTTGGCGTTTTCCTAGGCTCGATGTGCCGCATAACAGAGGCCGCGACCGAGCGTTCAGCTGCTGTAGCGCCAGCCTTCATCTCCTTCCCGGCTTCCTTCTTGACCTTGGGAGAGGTCTTTGGTGGCGGATTTTCGGTCTTTTTTCCGTCACCGCCACTTGGCTTTTTAGCCATAAGTGACCTCCTATCAGAAAAAGGGGGTTATAGCCGTAATTTCCGAGTCGACGCTTAAACCTTAAACCTACCAGATAAGCCAAATCCTCCGGTAACTCACACCACAAACTGTCTGAAATTATCTGACGACGGACAGTCGCCAGGGTTGTCGAAACCCACCGCCGAAAAATGGCCGTCTTTTCCGGCTAAAAGCCTTGGAGAAAAGTGACTCGCCGCTTGCCCCCAAGTTCGAGGTTTTGGAAGTGAAAC
>NZ_JBKQJR010000124.1:0-24780 GCF_052326845.1 Acidocella sp.
TGTCATCGACGTGCTTTCGGATCTGTTCATCCTGCGTGGCGTGCCTGGACATATCCGCTCTGACAACGGACCGGAATTCATCGCCAAGGCGGTGCAGGCGTGGATCGCGGCGGCGGGTGCCCAGACCGCCTACATCACCCGGGCAGCCCTTGGGAAAACGGCTACATTGAAAGCTTCAATGCCCACCTGCGGGACGAGTTCCTCAACGGCGAGATCTTCTACACCCTGCAGGAGGCCAAAATCCTCATCGAAGCTTGGCGTCGCCAGTACAACACTGTCCGGCCGCATTCGTCGCTCGGCTATCAGCCACCAGCGCCAGAGGTTTTGCTGTGGCCGCCACCGCCAGCCGCGTTCATAGGCGCGGCGCCGGCCACAGCAAAACCAGACCAGCCACCATGCATTTAACTACATTGGACCTGGATTACCGTTCGGGGGCTTGCCAGCCCCAGACTGGGGATTACGGTGATACTGGCAATATCTGCTTCAGCCTCCACCGGATCGCCTTCAACGCCGCCTATGCCAAGAGCATAGACAAGACGGCAAAGCATCCTCCCTCAAATCAAACGCTGATCAACCCGCCGGGACAGTTCCTTCGCGCCTTCCGTGCGCTCGCTGTACCGGTCCACCAAGTAATCGCGCAACCACGGTCCGATCTTGGCGTCAACGGGGCAAAAGCGGTTTGGCAGATTCGAAAAGTTCGTCCCGAAATCGTCTATGCCTCGCCTCTGGTTCATCGGATGGTTCCAGCCCATGTGCGCCATTTGGTACTTGAACCGCATTTTACGCACATTTTTTAGCTCCTGCGACGCAGAACATGATGGCGGCGGTGGCGACGAGCATGGCTGACGGTACCGTCTCATGCAGCACCAGGGCTGCGGCGAGCCGCGGTTGTCCATGTTGCTCTGGAACATGTTCGGCGGTGTGGGGTATTTGTTCTCCAAACGCCGTCTAGGAGAAATTAACCGTGTGCAAATACTGCGCCATTGGCTCCCCCCAGGTTTCACAGGATCACACACGTGTCCTGCAGCTTATTGCGCTGATCGAACACCCTGATGCCTTGCCCGCTGAAGCGGCGCTACGAATTGCTGGCGAACTGCTGGCATGGACTGGGGAGGCCCCCCGGTTCCGATGCGAGGCCATGGCCAGACCCGGCAACCCGATGGACGCCATGGTATAGGAGGACAACGTCATGCCCGCGGATTACACCACCCCACCCCTGCCTGTCCCTTCGCCAGCGCTGCTGGCCGAGCTGGAAACGATCTATCGCAACCTGCACGCCAATCCCGAACTGTCCATGCAGGAGCGGCGCACATCCGGGATTGCCGCCGCATGGTTGCGCGAGCACGGATATGAGGTGACCGAGGGCGTGGGTGGTACCGGTGTCGTCGGGCTGCTGCGTAATGGCGACGGGCCGACCGTGCTGTTGCGCGCCGACATGGATGCTCTGCCGATCAAGGAGAGCACGGGCCTGGCCTATGCCAGCGACCGCACTGGCACTGACCGCTTCGGGCAGATGACCTTCATCGCCCATGCCTGCGGTCATGACATGCATGTCGTCTGGCTGATGGGCGCCACCCGCATTCTGGCCGAGAATCGTGGCGCCTGGAGCGGTACCGTGATGGCCGTTTTCCAGCCCGGCGAGGAAACCGGCCAGGGGGCGAAAGCGATGATCGAAGACGGCATGGTCAAGCGCTTTCCCAAGCCGGATATCTGCCTGGGACAGCACGTGATGCCGCTTTCGGCCGGACAGGTTGGTTGGCATATCGGCACCATGCTGTCGGCCGGCGACAGTTGGGAGGTGACGCTGTTTGGCCGCGGGGCGCATGGATCAATGCCGCAGAAAAGCGTCGATCCGGTCGTGATGGCGGCGTCGGCGGTGATGCGCCTGCAAACCGTGGTCTCGCGCGAGGTGGCGATGACCGATTCCGCCGTGGTGACGGTGGGCACTCTTCAGGCAGGCACAAACGAGAACATCATCCCGGACCACGCATTGCTGCGCCTCAATGTCCGCACTTTCAAGGACGAAGTCCGCACGCGCGTGCTGGGTGCCGTCAAGCGCATCCTGGAGGCCGAGGCCGAAGCCTCCGGCGCGCCAAAGCCGCCCGCCTTCTCCGTGCTGAGCAAATTCCCTCTTACCCGCAACGACGCGGCGGCAACGCAGCGTGTGGTAAAAGCTCTCGAGCAGCGGCTGGGCAGCGCGCGTGTGAGTGAGGTCGGCCCTGCCACCGCGAGTGAAGATTTTGGACTGTTCGGTACCGCCTGGAACGTCCCGTCCGTATTCTGGGTTGTTGGCGGCATAGACCCGGAGATCTATCAGCAGGCTGAAACAGCCGGGAAGGTCGACGAGCTTCCGGTCAATCATGCCCCTGACTTCGCGCCGGCGATTGACCCGACGCTACGGACCGGGATCGACACGATGCTGGCCGCCGCCAGTGCTTGGCTGCAACCTGGCTCGGGTTGCGCGGCATGACCGCAGTTTCATCGGCGGCGCTGCTGCACGGGGCGGTGCCGCAGGTACTGGTGGACGTGCTCGACTGGGTGGGAACGCTGGCCTTTGCGCTCAGCGGTGCGCTCGTTGGCGTGCATAAGCGGTTCGACCTGTTTGGAGTGCTGTTTCTGTCATTCGTGGTCGCGGTGGTGGGCGGGCTGGCGCGTGACGTGCTGATCGGCGCTGTACCGCCGGTGGCAATGACCGATATTCATTATTTTCTGATTTCCATCATCGGCGGACTGATCACCTTCTGGTGGTATCCCCGCGTGGCAACGTTAAAGCAGCAAATTGTACTGTTCGACGCAGTAGGTTTGGCGCTGTTCGCAGTGACTGGCACACAAAAAGCGATCGACTATGGCATCAATCCCCTGATGGCGGCGATTCTTGGCATGATCACCGGCATCGGCGGCGGGATGACGCGTGACGTGCTGGCTGGCGACGTGCCGTTTGTGCTGCACGGAGATCTCTATGCTATCGCGGCGCTCGCCGCTGGAGCAACAGTCTCACTTGGGCATGCGCTTGGTGTTACGCCGTTTGCACCGATGCTTCTTGGCGCCGCAATCTGCGTGTTTCTGCGCCTGATGGCGATCTATTGCGGCTGGCGCGCGCCGGTAGCGCGATGGCAGGATGACGACCCATCATAAGGCCATGTTCGCCGCCGAGGTGGTGGGGCTTTCCGTTATACCGCGCTTGACGGGCGCGTGACCCTGGCTGGCGGCTGACGCCCGGCTTGCCGCGCCACGGGCCATGGCCATATGGCATAGTGGGCCGGCCTGGGGCAGGCAAACGCAGAGCGTATCCGGGAGGGGTGAAATGGAATTGCGTCATCTCCGCTATTTTGTCGCCGTGGCGCAGGAGCGGAATTTCACCCGCGCGGCGGAGAGGCTGCATATCGCCCAGCCGCCGCTCAGCCGCCAGATCCAGCAATTGGAGGAAGAGCTCGGGCTGCAACTGTTCGAGCGCGACAGCAGGCCGCTGAAGACCACGGATGCCGGACAGCTGTTTTTGGAGCAGGCCACGCAGGTGCTTGAACGGGTGGACAGCGTGCGGATGATGATGCAGCGACTGAAAGAAAGCGGGCGGCCGCGCTTTGTCATCGGTTTCGCCCCGTCCACCATTTACGCCGCCTTGCCGAATCTCATCCGCCGCTTCCGCGCGGAGGCACCCGATGTGGAGCTGGGCCTGGTGGAAATGGTCAGCTTCGAGCAGATCGCGGCGCTGAAGGAGGGGCGGATCGATGTCGGTTTCGGGCGCATCCGCCGGGAGGACCCCGGCGTGCGGCGCGACGTGCTGCGGAACGAGCCTCTGGTGGTGGCCCTGCCGCTTTCGCACCACCTTGTGTCCCACGAGGGATCGCTCGCACTCAGCCTCGCCAGCCTGGCCCCTGAGCCGCTCGTCATCTACCCGCGCGAGCCGCGCCCGAGCTATGCCGACCAGGTGATCTCCCTGTTTCACGACCGTGGCCTGACACCGAATATCGTGCATGAGGCGCGTGAACTGCAAACCGCCATCGGCCTCGTCGCGGCTGAGGTCGGCTATGCCATAATCCCTGAATCCGTGGCGCGGCTGCGGAGAGACGATATCGTCTACCGCGAACTGGACGAGCCCGGCGCCACCTCGCCCATCATCATGAGCCGACGCGTCGGCGACCATTCCGCCGTGCTCGCGCTCATGTCCCACGTTATCATCGAAACCTATACCGAATGGGGCTTACCGGCGCCGGCCGGGCTGGAGAGCTGATCCCCGCCTAGCCGAGATCGCCCCCGGCCACCGGGAGCGTGACGCCGGTGATGTAGGAAGCCTCGTCCGAGGCCAGGAACAGAATCGCGCCAACCTGCTCATCAAGCGTGCCGTAGCGGTGCATCAGGCTGGAGTGCACGGACTGGTCCACGATCTGTTGGTACCAGATCTTCTCCTGTGGGGTCTGCTCCGCCGCGTTGCGCGGAATGCGGCGCGGCGGCGCTTCCGTGCCGCCAGGGGCAACCGCGTTCACACGGATATTCTGTTCGGCATATTCCCAGGCGAGGCAGGCGGTGAGCGCGTTAACGCCCCCCTTGGCCGAGGCGTAGGGCACGCGGTTCACGCCGCGCGTGGCCACGGAGGAGATGTTGACGATGGCCCCGCCCTTGCTGGCAAGGAACAGTGGCAAAGCGGCGCGGCAGCCCCAGAGCGTGGGGAAGAGCGAGCGGCGGATTTCCGCCTCGATCTGTTCCGGCGTGTATTCGCCGTAGGGCTTGGCCCAGATCGTGCCGCCGATATTGTTGATGAGCACGTCGATGCGGCCAAACCTCTTCTCCGCCGCGTCCATCACCGCCTCGGCGCCCGCGTATTGCTCAAGGTCCGCCTGCACGGCGATGGCATCGGCTCCGAGGGATTGCGCCTCGTTCCGCACGTCTTCCACCAGCGGGGAACGGTCAGCCAGCACCAGCCCCGCCCCTTCGCGCGCCAAGCGCAAGGCGGCCTGCTGGCCGATGCCCTGCGCCGCGCCGGTGATAACCGCGATCTTGCCCGCGAAACGGCCGCTCCAGGTGGGCGCGCTCATGCCGCCTTTTCCGCAGGCGTACTGGCGGCGAACTTCTCGTAATGGAAGCTCGCCGGGGTCACGCCGCTATCGGTAAAGTATTTGCGTACAGCTTCAACCATGGCTGGCGGGCCGCAAAGATACACATCGACATCGCCGCCATTAATGTGCTCGGGCAGGATATACTGCGTCACATAGCCCTTCTCCGGGTAGGCGCTGGCGGGATTGGCGACGCAGGCCTGCCAGGTGAAGCCGGGGATTTTTGCCGCGTAGTCATCCAGCGCCGCGGTCTCGACCAGATCTTCGTCGTTGGTAACGCCGTAGATGAGATGCACCTTGTGCGCGGGCGGTTGGGCCTGCAGATGCGCCAGCATGGAGAGCATCGGCGCCAGACCGGTGCCGCCGGCCAGCAGAAGCACCGGCCGCTTGACCTCGCGCAGGAAGAAGCTCCCCGAGGGACCAACAAAGCTGATCTGCGTGCCCGGCTGCGCGTTGGCGATGAACGTGCTCATCAACCCGCCGGGAATGTTGCGGATGAGGAAGCTTGCCACTTCGGCACCCGGCGCGGAGCTGAAGGAATAGGCACGGCTCTGGTTCGTGCCCGGCACCTCGATGCTCACATACTGGCCGGACAGGAACTTCACCGGCTCGGCGAGCTTGAGCGAAAAGGAGATGGTGGAAGCTGAGAGCTTGTTCACCGCCTCCAGCACTGCTGTCTGCTTCGCCGGGCCGGTCTTGCAGGCGGCGGATGGCACCGGGACGCGCAGCACGAGGTCGGAGCACGGGCGCATCTGGCAGGCCAAAGCGAAACCCTGCGCCGCCTCCTCATCCGTCAGCACATCCTCGATATAGGACCCACCATCGTATTTGCCGGACTCGCAGAACAGCTTGCAGGTGCCGCAGGCACCGTCGCGGCAGTCCAGCGGGATGTTGATCCCGGCGCGATACGAGGCGTCGGCCACCGTGTCGGTGTCCGCGCAGTTGATGAAGCGCGTGACGCCGTCCTCGAAGTTGAGCGCAACCTTGAACGCCATGATCCCCTCCCCGCTCAGATATGGTAGACGTCGACGACGTGGTGGATGTAATCGTTCTTCAGCACCACTTTCTTGCTCGTGATTCTCGGCTCCGCGCCGGAGACATCCAGCGTGTAGAATGACACGCCGAAGAATGTGTCGGTGGTTTTGTAGCGATGGCTCAGCGTGAACCAGTTGAAGCGCAGCTTGCACTCATTGCCGCTCTGCCCGAGGATCTCGACATTGCTGATATTGTGCGAGGTGCGCGGCTCCGGCATCGAGGCGCTGGAGCGCTCGGTGCGGATGCGGAAGATGCGATCCTCCAGCCCGCAGCGATTCGGATAGTAAATCAGTGATATCTGGCGCTGCGGATCAGTCACCAGGGAGTCATCCTCCTTCCAGGAGGGCATCCAGAACTCCGCTTCCGGCGCATAGAGCGCCAGCCAGGAATCCCATTCGCGGTCATCGAGGAAACGAGCTTCCTTGTATAGGAACCCCTGGACCTGTTCGGTCGTGATCATATTGTTTTTATCCTGTGTTTCTTGACGTTATTCTTCGTTGACCTGGAATTCGCCTGCGAGCGCCTTGTTCATGACATCCAGCCAGTAGCGGTGCTGCTCCACGTACAGGCCCTCGTCCTCGGTGCGGGTACCGCTGAGCAGCGGGTTCAGGCCGATGACCTTGGCCGTTTCATCCGCTCCCTTCACCCAGCGCTTGGCGCCGCGCGAGAGATCGTTCCACGCCGCGGCGCGGCCCAAATAACCCTGCTGGCAAGCGCGGAATTCCTCGAGATCATCCGGCGTGGCCATGCCGGAAGCGTTGAAGAAATCCTCGTACTGGCGGATGCGGTGCGCGCGGGCGTCGGCGTCCTCACCCTTCGGCGCGATGCAGTAGATCGTCACCTCGGTCTTATCGACTGCAAGCGGACGCAGGACGCGGATCTGCGAGCTGAACTGGTCCATCAGATAGACGTTCGGGTACAGGCACAGATTGCGCGAGCGCAGCACCATCCAGTCCGCCATGGCTTGGCCGTGCTTCGCCGCCAACTCCTCGCGGCGGCCCCAATTTGGCCGGTCCTCGGGGTTCGCCCAGTTGGACCAGAGCAGCATGTGGCCATGCTCGAAGGAGTAGGAGCCGCCGCCCGTCTTGGCCCAGCCGCCTGCGGACATGGCGCGCACGTTATCCTCGCGCTCCAACTCCTTGCGGCGGCCGGTGGTGGCGGCATAGTTCCAGTGCGTCGCCGTCACATGGTAACCATCAGCGCCGTTTTCCGCCTGGAGTTTCCAATTGCCGTCGAACACATAGGTCGAGGCGCCGTCCAGCACTTCCAGACCCTCGGGCGACTGGTCCACGATCATGTCGATGATCTTCGCGGCTTCGCCCAGATGCTCGGCCAGCGGCTTCACATCCGCGTTCAGACTGCCAAACAGGAAGCCGCGATAGCTCTCGAACCGCGCCACCTTGGTCAGGTCGTGCGAGCCCTGTTTGTTGAAGCTCTCGGGGTATTCGGCACCCTCGGGGTCCTTCACCTTGAGCAGCTTGCCGGAATTATTGAAGGTCCAGCCATGGAACGCGCAGGTATAGGTGCCCTGATTGCCACGCTTGCGGCGGCACAGCATGGCGCCGCGATGGCTGCACGCGTTGATGAAGGCATTCAGCTCGCCATTGCGGTTGCGCGCGATGACGATCGGCTGACGGCCGATATTGGTGGTGAAGTAATCGTTGTTGTTCGGGATCTGCGTCTCATGCGCCAGGAAGACCCAGTTGCCTTCGAAGATGTGCTGCATCTCCAGCTCGAACAGCTCGGGATCGGTGAAGATGTCGCGGCGGCAGCGGTAATGGCCGGTGGCGGGGTCATCCTCCAGCATGGCGCCGAGAGGGGACTGCGAAAGATCGTCCAGCATGCTTGCGTTTCCTTGTTCACTTTTGTTGTACGAGGAACCGGGCTCTTTCCCCGGTGGCTTGACGCTGGAATAGAATTTCGAGATTTTCGGGTCCAACACTGATTATGTATATTTCAATACCCACAGGATATAATAGTCCTCGCCAGCGCCAAACCCGCTCCTCTGTTTGTGATGCACCGCAAAAGCCGCTAAAACATCGGCAACCACATATACGGAACGCCAAGATGCCAGATAGCACCGAAAATGTTTTCAAATCATCCCTGGCCATGGGAGAGACGATGATCGGCCTGTGGCTGACCCTCGCGGACCCATACTCCGCCGAGATTTGCGCCGGGGCGGGGTTCGATTGGGTATTGGTTGACGGCGAGCACGCCCCAAACGACCTGCGCAGCGTGCTGGGGCAGTTGCAGGCGATCGCCCCATACGGCACCGAGGCCGTGGTGCGCCCGCCAGTAGGCGAACCGCACCGCATCAAGCAACTGCTGGACATTGGCGTGCGCAGCCTGCTCATCCCCATGATCGAGACTGCCGAGCAGGCCGCCGCGATGGTGAGCGCCGTGCGCTACCCGCCCGCCGGTATCCGCGGCGTGGGCAGCGCCATCGCCCGTGCCTCGCGCTGGGGGCGGATCGGCGATTATCTCGACCATGCCGACGACAATGTTTGCCTGCTGCTGCAGGTGGAATCCGGCACCGCGCTGAAGAATCTCGACGCTATCCTAGCCGTGCCGGGGGTGGACGGGATTTTCGTCGGCCCGGCCGATCTCTCCGCCTCGCTCGGCTATCTCGGCGCGCCGGACCACCCGGAGGTGCAGGCGAAGATCCTCGATGCCATCGCGCGCATCCGCAAGGCCGGGAAAGCCGCCGGGATTCTCAGCTCAGACGAGACCGCGGCGCAAGGCTATATAGGTGCCGGCTGCGGCTTCGTCGCGGTTGGCGTGGATGCCACGCTGCTCGCACGCGGCACCGAGCGTCTAGCGCGCAAGTTCAAGCCGTCCTCCGGCCCGGCGGTGAAGCCGGGCAGCGTGTACTGACGTCAGCCTCCACGCCGCCGGTGCTCAGCCATATCATTTCCGTGCTGTTCCCGTTATTCGCAATCAGCGCGCTGGGTTACATTGTCGGCCGGCGGACAAGGATTTCCACATCCGTGGTTTTGCCGCCCTGGCGGCGGCGGCGCTACTGGTTGTCGCAGGCTGCGGCGTGGCCGGGTGGCGCATCGCCCGGCTGCTGCGCATCGACCCGAAAAACTCTGGTGCCGCCGCTGATGTTCAGTAATTGCGGCAATCTGGGCCTGCCCATCGCCGCGCTTGCCTTCGGCCCGCAGGCCCTGGCACCAGCGGTGGTTACTTTCCTCGTCTCCAACGTGTCGCAATTCTCCTTCGGCACCTGGCTGCTGGACCGGCAGAGGCGCCTCGCCGGGGTGTGGCGCTCACCTTCCATCCAGGCGGCCATCGTTGGGCTCGCGGTGGCGCTGGCGGGTATTCAGGTTTGGCCGCCTCTGCTCGTCTCCATGAAGATGCTCGGCGATGTCTCGATCCCGCTGATGCTCTTCGCTCTTGGCGCAAGGCTGGCCGATTCGCAGTTTCATGCCGTGGGCTTCGGCATTCTCAGCGCAATTCTGCGCCCGGTACTGGGCATGGCCATGGCCTGGATGGTGATGGCCGTCATCCCCCAGCCGCGCAGCAGCGGGCGCTGCTGCTCATCTTCGGCGCTCTGCCCCCGGCGGTGCTCAACTACATATTCGCCGAACGTTACAACCAGGAGCCGGACAAGGTGGCCTCCATGGTCTTGATCGGCAATCTGGCGGCGCTGGTGTTTCTGCCAATCGCCCTGATGCCGACGCTGACGTAGAGCCAAAAAAAACGGCTAGCTTCGCACCGGGCCGTGCGGCTTTTTGACCTTAGAAGCGTGTGTCCAGGCGGACATTGAAGAAATCGCCAGCCACGTCGTTTCTGGTGGCGAAGCTGTGGTTCCAGTACGCGGTGACGCTGACGCCGCCAGCGAACTCGTAACCAACGATCGGGCCGACCGCGTAGTTGCTCGTCTGGCTTTGCGGCTCAGGCGCACCATTGAGCGTATCCTTGCCGAACTGGTTCTCCTGTTCGCCACCGACACCGAGTGACCACCTGCCAATGGTCTTGGTCACGGTGTAGTCAGCCGAGAATTCCGCTGCGGAGTGAAAGCTGTTGCCGTTATAATGGTCGGACGTCACCGGGACCGCGTAATGCGTACCGACGCTCACATTCCAGCCATTGAAGAGCCAGCTGAAGCCGAGATCCGGCTGCATGGTGGTATAGCCGTTACCCGAAGGGGCGCCGCCATTGGTAAGCTTGCCCTTGCTTAGGTCCGCCATGGTTGTGGAAGCATCGTCGAACAGCACGGTGAGGCCGACGCGCACATAGATGTGATCCGGAAGCGACCAGGACAGCATGCCCGGCACCAGAATCGTGTTGTAGATACCGACGTTACCACCACCACCACCACCATAGGCATGCTTGAACGGCTGGAACGACGTATAGTCAAACGGTTGGGAAATAGCCGCGCCATAATCAGCACCAAGGACCTTGATGCCAGGAACCCAGATCACGGCGGGCACTTCAACCAACGCGCTGAGATGGGTACCAGGCACTTTCTCGCCGGAGCCGTAGCCCTGCTCGTGGCCGAAGGGCTGCCCGTACATGCTGTACGAGGTCCAGTAATTGTTGAGTTCGCCATAAACGCCAGGCGGCGGCAGCGCGCCAGCCGGCTGCCCCTCAAACACGCCGCGCAGATACGGATCCCAGAGCTCTTCCGCCTTGGCCGCCGTCGCCGTAACGATGGAGCCGGCCATGGCTAACGCCATGGTGCTGGTGAGAAGCTTAAGTCTGATGGACATTATATGTTATAATCCCTGTTATGAGATGTACGATCACGCGAACCGCACATAACCATGCAGTTTCGATCATTGTAATGATCGTGCCGGTTGCGGAATGATAATCCAGAGCTGCTTCCGATCGCGGCCCTTATTTTAAGGCCCCGCTCGTGGCTACCTCATTTCTGTCATGAAGCATCAGCTTATTGACAGCCACGCTTCAAGCTTAGAGGTTTTTAAACAACGGGCTCCTCGCCTGCCTTTTTTCATCTCCAGCGGCAAGGAAGCGCTCCATCAAGATATGCTTCTCGAACAAGCGGCCGCGCATCAGCGTATTCACGCAGGCTTCGAGCATCACCGGCGGGCCGCATAGATAGGCATTGAGCCCCTCGAATAGATCGCCATAAAGCCGAGCAGCCACGTCGTGCACGAAGCCGCGCTCGCCGGTCCAGCCGGAATCCTCTGGTTCGGAGGAAAGCGCCGGAACGTAGCTGAAATTGGGATGCTGCCGTGCCAGCGCTTCGAACTCCGTATCGCCATAGAGATCGGCACGAGTCCGCACGCCGTGGATCAGCGTGATCGGCTCGGCATAGCCTTCCGCTAACAGGTCGAGAATCATCGAACGCGGGCTGGAGACACCGGTGCCGCCGGCGAGAAACAGCAAGGGCCCGCCACGGGATTTGCGCACAAAGAACCGGCCATAGGGGCCCGAAAGGGTGAGCCTGTCGCCTTCTTTCAGAACATCGTGGATATAGGTGGTGCCTTTGCCGCCGGGCAGCAGGCGGATCTGCAGGTCGACATGTCCGCTCTCCGAAGGCGGATTTGCAATGGAGAAGGCCCGCGTCCCCTCAACACCGGGCAAGGTGAGGTTGATGTATTGGCCAGCCTGAAAATCAATGGCCTTCCCCTCCAGGCGCAGGCGCAAGCCCCTCACGTCGCGCGTCAGATTTTCCGCCGTCTCCACGGTGACGTTGAAATCCTGAATGGGAATCCGGCGCTGGTCCGGTTCCTCGTCGATATCCCCCTCGATCGTGACATCGCTCTTCAGCCGCGCCGAGCAAGCGAGCGTCTTGCCCTCATTGCGTTCGAAATCCATCAACGCAAAAGGTGACGCATCGGCATGATCGACTTCACCATCGATGACTTCAACCTTGCACGTGCCGCACAAGCCATGCCCGCAGGCATAAGGCAGATAAATGCCTGCGCGCAGGCACGCATCGAGGATTGTCTGATCCTCCTCAACTTCAATGCATTCGCCCAATGGTTCAATGGTCAGCTGATAGCTCATAGTGAAAATCCGTAGTTGTTAGGAGCCGACAATCCCGGAAAGACCGGGGGTCCAGAACCGCACCAGGGATTTGTGGTGCAGCCCGTTGGCCTCAAGCGAGGCGTTGAAATCCGGCGTCCCCTTCTCGCCGTCAATGGACCAGATCACCTTCGACCAGTCGATCTTCCCGGCATCGGGATGGGCGGCGTAATGCGGGGCGATCACCTCGCTCACCAGCGCGCCGAAGGGCATCGCAGGGGGCAGCGGAAAAGCCAGGGCGGAGCAGAAGGACAGATGTTCCTCCCAATGCACAAAGACCAGGATATTGCCGTGAAAATTCTTCTGCAGGTCGCGGATTTCGACCTTGGACTCATAATCAGGCGCAAGCGCAACGACAGACATATTACTCTCCTAGGGATGCGTGGCACGACCTCGCGCGCCACGCATTTTGTTGTTGTTATGTCTCAGAGCATCATCCAGCGGCGCGCAGCTTGTCCGCGTGCCACTCGTTCCACAATTTCTCATCTGGCGAGCCGACATAGTCCATGTTGTCGGCACCATCCTTGAGATTGTACCATTTCAGAACGTCCGGCACCGTGGCGCCGCCGCAATTGCCCTGGAAGATTTGGTTCACCGGCAGCCAGGCCTGGGTGAACTTCTCCGGCTCGTCGCAGAATATGTCTTTGCAGCCGTCGGAGCAGAAGTGATAGGTATCACCTTTGTACTTCGTGGAGCGGAAGCAGATCATGGTCGGATCGTCGGGCTCGGTATAGGCCATCGGTATCTGGCAGATCTGGCAGAGCTGCGGCAGCGCCATGTTGTAGAAGCGCTTGCCCTCCTTCTCCATCTTCGCCCACATCTCCCAGCGTGGCCGGTAGTACTTGTCGAAGGTGTTGGGATATTTCTCCGAGAGCCAATCCAAATGCTCATTGTCCGGCATCCAGGTGTGGAAGGCCGCGGCATGGGTGTACTGGTAGAACACCGCCCAGTTCTGGTGCGAGATATGCTCGGCTTCTGCCGTGGCGATATCGGCATATTTCGGCATCTTCAGCCCATAACGGCCTAAATCCTGGAACAGCGCGCCGCCGGCTTCAGTGAAGTAGATATCCCAGGCTTCCTTCCAAGACATCACCTTCTTTGGCAGCATGTAGTCCATCATCATGGCGACCAGGCCGAGCAGACGGTGACCACGCCAGAACCACTTGTCCACCCATTTCTGCACGATAGGCAGGTTGTCGGGATGCTGCTCCAGCAGGAACTTGATCACCTCGATGCCCAGCGTCATGTGCCGGCTCTCATCCGACTGCGCGGAGAAACCAAAAGTCACGGTCGACATGTCGCCGTTATAGGCGGCGCCGGACATGAACGGCACAAACAGCAGGTTGGTGAGCAGGTACTCGAAGGCGAAGCCGATCGCGATCATGAATTCGAACGGGCCAGCGGAACGTGCATCGTCAAAGAATGATTTCGGCACGGAGAGATACCACACGCGGTCATGCATGTGCGGGAACTCGGCGATGCCATCGAAGTACTTGTTGTAATGGCTCATCGTGTGTACCTGCGTCTGCAGGTGGCGCAGCTCGTCAATCGATTGCATCTGCGCCGCAACGCGTGTGCCCGCTCCGCGCAAATGTCGGCCGGCGAAGGCGAAGCCGCGATGCGCCTGGTATTCCTCCGGCGAGATGCCGGTGAGGAACAGCTTGAGCACATTGGCATAGCGCCCGTCAGAAATTCCGGTCTGGCCGTTATTTTGGGCAAACGCGTCGATCACGGCGTAGAGCTTGCGCTCCTTCTCGGCCTGGAATTTCCAGTAGGAATCCATGGTCAGTCGGAACGGATCTTCCCAGGCCGACCAATCCTTGATCTTGATCCCCTCGAACTCGTCGTAGGGGAACACCTTGTCCATCGGCTGGTAGCTGGTTTCCCAGTCCAGCCCGCGCGTCAGGTACTCATAACGCTGCCGTAATCCAAGCTTCTTGGTACCGCTCATTTTTTCTGTTTCCCCTACGTTTTTAATTAGTGGCGCCAGCTCAGCGTGAAGTGATCGTCATCCTCGTCCAGGTTCCCGGCCATGGAGACCAGCACGAGCTGGATCTCCTGCGGGTCCCACGGGCGGCCGATCCGCTCCTCGACGGAAGCGCGCTTCACCGTAATTTTGCCGTCGCAATCGAGCTTGATGGCGCCTGGCATGTTCAGCACACGTATGCCAGGATTATCGGCCATGATGGCTTCGATGATCGGGCGGGCCTCGTCGGTCTGCACGAGGGTAATGGAGGCGATTTGAGCCATATCCGTTTCCTTTCCTTAAACCGCGAGGCCGAGGCTGGCAGCCTTCTTCAACACCGCTTCACCGGCGGCGACAGCGACGGCACCGCCATCGTTCAGCAGCGCGGCGGAGAGGGGCTTCGCCGCCTCGGTGGCACGGCCGATCCAGTACTTCGCCCAGCCCGAAACCAGCGCCTTGTTCTCCTCCGATTCCGCCGCGACAATCTTGATCACCGCATCGCTCCAGCGGCCTTCCTCGGCGCGCCAATCGTTCATGAACTCGGTGAGCAGCGCCACGGTCAGCGCGGCATCGTCCCAGGCGGCTTCGGCATTCTTGTAAATCAACGGCAGAAGAACGCCATTCACGCCCAAGGCCTGCGCTACAAAGAGGTGGAACCAGTCGCGCTCGACGAAGGTATCCTCGATCAGCCGGCGGGTCTCCTGCCAGGCAGCATCGTTCAGCCAAGTCTGCTTGGCTTCATCCAGCGTCGCGCCAGTCTGGTTGTCCAGCAGCAGCCCGATGCGGCTGATATATTGCGCCATCCCGAGATGATCGCCCGCCGAGAAGATGCACGGCGCCGTCACGGCGGTGCCGTAACCGCGCTGGCAGATCTCGGCCATGTTCATGTTGCTGCCCCAGTGTAGATGGCGCAGCGGCAGCAGCCCGCGGCGGATGGCAGCACGGGCGGATTCGGAAGCCTTGCCGAACAGGCCACGCTCTTCCACGAAGGCGAAGTTCCGCTCCACCGCCTGGTTCATGTTGGCGCGGGCGATGTTGTAGGCGGCGTAATAATACTGGCGCGGATCGAGCGGCTTGTACCAGTCCTGCATCACCACGGCGGTCTTGCGCGTGTCGTAGACCCAGTATTCCGGCTCCCAGAGCGGCTTGTAGTGGAAATTCGCCGTCGCCTGGATATCCAGCGTCGCCTCCTGATAGCGCGAAGCGGGCTTGTCCTCGCCCAGGCGCCGGGCGATATGCCCGAATGTCTGTCGCTTCGGCGCAAGGTCGATCGTCTTGATCTGTACGGTCATGCGTATCCTCTCCGTGGAGCGCGTTCAGCACTCCGGCTTGTTATCGTTATTGCAGACGGAAACCCGGCTTTTTCAGTTTCTTTCGGGCGGACGCAGCAGGCCGGGCTGCCCCACGCGCCAGGCCAGACGGTCCAGCTCGGTGGCAACATCCTCCGCCGGCGGCAGGATCTCGGCATTTTGCGCCTGGCAGAATTCCTTGAAGGCCTGCAAAGGCAGAATCAATTCCACCTTCAGTTCGTCAGATCCAATTCCGAACTCGAATTCCACGAAACGGCCCGAACGCGCCCCTAACACGCGGACAAAGGTGGACGCGTTTTCCACAGCACCTTGCGGTGCAGCGGCCACCGGGGGGTTCCGGTTCGCCATATTCAGACCTCCTTCCCGACCGTGGTGCGCCGTTCTTTTCTTCGCGCATCTCACTGGGAGGAATTTTTAGGGAAGTTTTTTTCGGCGGTCAATAATAATTTCGAGATTTTAAAAAATCCCGGCCGCCACTCTATCCGGCCAACACTTTCGCCATGACCGCCAACGTGCGCTCGATATGCTCGCCCGCCACCTTGCAGGCGAGATCGGCATCCCGCGCCAGGGCCGCCTCGAAAATGGCCTTGTGCTCGCCATGCACGTCCCGGGGGACAACGCGATTGACCAGCGAGATGCGGCGGTAGCGCTCCGATTGCTGGAACAGGATACCGTACAGATGGTGGAGCCAGCGCGAGGGGCAAGCACTGATGAGCGCATGATGGAACTCGCGGTTGCGCTCCTCAAACTCATCCTGCTGATACTCCGGGCCGCTGGCCAGTTTCGCCTCGATCTTCGAGAGGCGGTGATACGCGGCGACCACCCGGCCTTCCCAGGCATCGTCGCCCGCCAAGATGGATTCCCGAAGCGCCTCCTTCTCCACGAAGATCCGGGTGCGGGTGAGATCGGCCAGATCCTCCAACGAGACCGGGGCGACACGGAACCCCTTTTGCTCCTCCGAGGTCACCAGTGCCTCGCCTACCAGCCTTGTCAGCGCTTCGCGCAGCGTGCTCGCGCCAAAGCCGTAGCGCTTGCGCAGCATCTCAAAGCGCAGCTTGGTCTCGGGCGCCAGCGCGCCGGTCAGGATCTCATGGCGGATCGTGTCATATGCCGCTTCCACCAAGCTGCGGGCCGAGGCCGCCTTCGGGCCACGGGCGGGGGCCGGTGCCACAGGTGCCACATTGGTATCCATGCTTGTCGTCACTCCAGGCCTCCACGGGCCGGTTTTCGGGTAACCAGTTCGCAAAGATACGATTTTCGTAAAGCAAAACGCAAGTTCATAAAAAAATCTACAGACTTCGCATATGCAGCAGTTTTGTATTTTACCGATTTTCTTGAAATTCTCGAAATTATTATTGACACTTCCCTCCCGATCCCCGATAACCGAGCCAACATAAGACGCCGGCGCCAACCCGCGCCGCCCGAAAACAAGCGACAGGATGAAATGTTCAGAAACCAGCCTTTCTGCACGGAACCTTGCCATCCCGGCGGCGGCGCCTGATGCCGGTTCCGTACAAGATCACTGTTGAAAACACCGGCGAGGCAACCTGCTACGAGGGCGAGCGCGTTCTGGCGGCGCTGGAGCGTGCCCAAGGCTTCGGCCGGCTGAAGAACCTGCCGCGCAAGCTCCCCGTGGGCTGCCGGCGTGGCGGCTGCGGCGTCTGCCGCGCCCGCGTGCTCTCCGGGGAGTACAGGACCGACCCGATGAGCCGCTCGCATGTGTCCGAGGCGGATGAGGCGGCGGGGCTGGTTCTGTCCTGCGCCATTTACGCCCTCGGCGATCTTTCATTGCGGCTTGAGCCGCCGCAGCCAAACAAGCCCGATAAACAAGCTCTGATATAACAACCAAGGAGGAACGAACAATGGCTCTCACCGGAGTTTTACGCCCAGGCTTCGTGCAGGTCCGCGTGCTCGACATGCAGGCGGCGCTCGAGCACTACCTCAAGCGCATCGGCCTGCATGAGGTGATGACCGGCGAGGATGGCCGCGTCTATCTCAAGACCGGCGACGAGTTCGACCACCACTCCATCGTGCTGCGCAAGGCGGACCACGCCGGCGTTGATCTGCTGGCCTTCAAGGTCGCCTCCGAGGCCGATCTCGACAGCTTCGAGAAGCGCATCGTGGCTTATGGCTACCCGGTCGATCATGTCCCCGCCGGGGAGCAGCCGGGTGTAGGCCGGCGCATCGGCTTCACCATCGCCTCGGGCCACCGCATCGAGTTGTATGCCCATGCCGATCTCTCCGACCCCAAGCCCCTCATCCATAACCCCGATGTGTGGAGCGTGGAGCCCCACGGCATGGCCGCGCAGCGCTTCGATCACGCCCTCTTCTACGGCCCGAACGTGGACGAGAATCTCGACTTCTTCGAGAAGGTTCTCGACTTCCGCTGCGCCGAGCGTGTGGACCTGCCGGACGGCCTGCTCGCCATCTGGCTCTCCTGCGGCATGAAGGCGCATGATATCGCCTTCGTAAAGCACGCCGAACCGAACAAGCTGCACCACATCTCCTGGGAGCTGGAGAGCTGGTCGGATGTCGGCCACGCCGCGGATATCATCACCCGCTACGACATCTCCATCGATGTCGGCCCGACTCGCCACGGCATCACCCGCGGCCAGACGATCTATTTCTTCGACCCCTCCGGCAACCGCAACGAGGTGTTCGCCGGCGGCTATACCTACTACCCCGACAACCCGACCCGCACCTGGGACGAAACCCAGATCGGCAAGGCGATTTTCTACTACGAACGGCAGTTGAACGAAGCGTTCCTCACCGTCGTTACCTAACCCACAGCAAAGGCAGGCCATGAGCATTTCCCGGACCATCACCAGCATCACCACCGAAGCCGCGCTCGCCGCGGTGCAGGCGGCGCAACATGCGGCCAAGGCGCGCAATGTTGCCGTCGTGGCGGCGGTGGTGGACCCCGGGGGACATCTCGTGGCCTGCCTGCGCGCCGACGGCGCTTTCGTCGCCTCCATCGACATTGCGCGAGACAAAGCCTGGACTGCCGCCATCTTCGGCGCCAGCACCGACGGCCTCGCCACAGCGCTGAACCACAGCCATGTGCTGCTGGATGGCATCGCCGCCCGCGAGCATGTGGTGCTGTTCGGCGGCGGGCTGCCCATCATTCAAAACGGCACGGTCATTGGCGGTATCGGCGTTTCCGGCGGTTCCGAGGATGATGACCGCGTTGCCGCCGTCGCCGGGCTCAAAGCCATCGGCCTCACGGCCTGATCCCCTTCCCTCACCAGTTCACGAGGATGATACCATGAATGCTCTTTCGCAACCGCGCCGCCCGCTGGCCGAGTCCAGCTCCCGCCGCGACGCCTCGCATTTCATCAATGGCGAATTCACCCAGGGCACGACGGGTAAGTTCTACGACAATTTCTGCCCCGTTGATGGCTCGCGCATCGGTTCCGTGCCCGAGGGCGGCAAGGCCGAGATCGACGCCGCCGTGAAGGCCGCGCGCGCTGCCTTGGAAGGCCCGTGGGGCAAGATGTCGCTGAACGAGCGCGCCGCGCTGCTGAACAACGTCGCGGCCGCGATCAACCGCCGCTTCGACGAATTCCTCGAAGCCGAATGCCTGGACACCGGCAAGCCGATGTCGCTGGCCTCGCATATCGACATTCCGCGCGGCGCCGCCAACTTCACCATGTTCATCGACGTGGCGAAGACCGTCTCCACCGAGTGCTTCCCGATGGACACGCCCGATGGCGCCGGCGCGCTGAACTACGGCCTGCGCCGCCCGCGCGGCGTTATCGCCGTCATTTCACCCTGGAACCTGCCGCTGCTGCTGATGACGTGGAAGGTCGGCCCGGCACTGGCGCTTGGCAACACCGTGGTGGTCAAACCCTCCGAGGCCACCCCGCTCACCGCCACGCTGCTCGGCGAGGTGATGAATACCTGCGGCGTGCCCAAGGGCGTGTACAACGTGGTGCACGGCTTTGGCGGCAATTCGGCGGGTGAGTTCCTCACCCAGCACCCCGGCGTCAACGGCATCACCTTCACCGGCTCCACCCGCTCAGGCGAAATGCTGATGCGCGAAGCCGCGCGCGGCGTGCGTCCCGTCTCCCTGGAGCTGGGCGGCAAGAACCCCGGCATCGTCTTCGCCGATTGTGACATGGACAAAGCCGTCGAGGGCACAATGCGCTCTGCTTTCGCCAATTGCGGCCAAGTTTGCCTGGGCACCGAGCGCGTCTATGTGCAGCGCCCGATCTTCGACGAGTTCGTCGCCCGCATGAAGGTCGGCGCCGAGGGGCTGAAGCTCGGCCGCCCGGAAGACCCCACCACCGGCATCGGGCCGCTGGTGAGCGAGACGCACCGCAAGAAGGTGCTCTCCTACTACGCCAAGGCGGTTGAGCAGGGTGCCACGGTCATCACCGGCGGCGGCATCCCCGACATGCCGGCGGATCTCGCCGGTGGCGCCTGGATCCAGCCGACCATCTGGACTGGTGCTGCTGACGACGCAGCCATCGTGACCGAGGAAATCTTCGGGCCGTGTTGCCATATCCGGCCGTTCGACACCGAGGAAGAAGCCATCAAGCTGGCCAACGGCACGCCTTACGGCCTGGCTGCGGCGGTGTGGACGGAGAATCTCTCCCGCGCCCATCGCGTCGCCTCCAAGCTGGAAGTCGGCATCTGCTGGGTGAATTCCTGGTTCCTGCGCGATCTGCGCACGGCCTTCGGCGGCGCCAAGGCCTCCGGCATCGGGCGCGAGGGCGGTATCCACTCGCTCGAGTTCTATACCGAAATGACCAATGTCTGCGTCAAACTGTAAGGCGGTTTCATGAGTTCTCAAGAGTCGATTCGGCAGGCTGCTGACCTGCTGTTTGAAGCGGCGCGGAGTGGCGTGCCTGCCGCGCCCATCCGTACGCTGCTGGCGGATGGCGATCTGGACGCGGCTTACGCCGTTCAGGCGCTCAACACCCAGCGCGCGCTGGATGCCGGGCGGCGTCTGGTCGGCCGCAAGATCGGGCTGACCTCGCTCGCGGTGCAGAAGCAGCTTGGCGTGGACCAGCCCGATTACGGCATGCTGTTCGCCGACATGGCGCGCGGCGATGCCGAGGAAGTGGCCCTCTCCGACGTGCTGCAGCCGAAGGTGGAAGCCGAGATCGCCTTCGTGCTGGGGCGCGACCTTACCGAGCCGCAACTCACCGCGGCGGATCTGTTCCGCGCCGTCGAATACGCGGTCCCGGCGGTGGAGATTGTCGGCTCGCGCGTGGCCAATTGGGACATCCGCATCACCGACACCATCGCCGACAACGCCTCCTCCGGCCTCTACGTGCTCGGCTCCCGCCCCGTCACGCTGAAGGATTTCGATCCGCGCCTGTGCGGCATGGTGATGGAAAAAGCCGGCGAGCCCGTCTCGGTCGGCGCCGGTGCGGCCTGCCTCGGCTCGCCACTGAATGCGGCGCTGTGGCTGGCCAAGGTGATGGCCAACCTCGGCCGTCCGCTGCTGGCGGGTGACACCATCCTCTCCGGCGCGCTCGGCCCGATGGTGGGCGTGCAGCCGGGTGACGTGTTCGATGTGCGCATCGAAGGTCTCGGCGCCGTGCGCGCCGCTTTCGCGAAGGAGTAACAAAATGGCCAAAGTACAAGCCGCCATCATCGGTTCCGGCAATATCGGCACCGACCTGATGATCAAGATCATGCGCGCCTCCAAGAACCTGGAGATGGGCGCCATGGTCGGTATCGACCCGAACTCGGACGGCCTCGCCCGCGCCGCGCGCCTGGGCGTGCCGGTGACGCATGAGGGCATCGAGGGCCTGCGCAAGCTACCCAACTACAACGAGATCAAGGTGGTGTTCGACGCCACCTCGGCCGGTGCGCACATCAAGAACAACGCGATCCTGCAAGCCGACGGCAAGAAGGTCATCGACCTGACCCCCGCCGCCGTTGGCCCGTTCACCATCCCCGCCATCAACGGCGACGCGAATATCGACGCGCCGAACGTGAACATGGTGACCTGCGGCGGCCAGGCGACAATCCCGATGGTCTATGCCGTGAAACGCGCGGTGGACCGCGTGGTGTATGGCGAGATCGTCGCCTCCATCTCATCCAAGTCCGCCGGCCCCGGCACCCGCGCCAATATCGATGAGTTCACCGAGACCACCTCACACGCCATCGAGAAGCTGGGCGGCGCCGAGCGCGGCAAGGCGATCATCGTCCTCAACCCGGCTGAACCGCCACTGATCATGCGCGACACCGTGTTCGTGCTCAGCCAGGGCGGCTCGCGCGAGGCCATCGAGGCCTCCGTGCTGGAGATGGAAAAGACCGTGCAGAAATACGTGCCCGGCTACCGCCTGAAGCAGAAGGTGCAGTTCGAGAATATCGGCGACAACGCCCCGGTGCGCATCCCCGGCATCGGCTTCACCTCGGGTCTCAAGACCACCATCCTGCTGGAAGTCGAAGGCGCGGCCCACTATCTGCCCGCCTACGCCGGCAATCTCGACATCATGACATCCGCCGCGCTGGTTACCGCCGACCACTGGGCGGCCCGCGAACTGTTGAAGGAGGCTGCATAAATGGCCCGCCCGAACCCGAACAAGCTGTATGTGCAGGACGTCACACTGCGTGACGGCATGCATTCCATCCGCCACCAATACTCGCTGGACACCGTAACGGCCATCGCCCGCGCGCTGGATTCCGCCAAGGTCGACGCCATCGAGATCAGCCATGGCGACGGCATCACCGGCTCCACCTTCAATTACGGCTTCGGCGCGCATGACGATGCGGAGTGGATCGCCGCGGTGGCCTCGGTGTGCAAGCACGCCGTGCCGACCATCCTGCTGCTACCCGGCATCGCCACGGTGCACGACCTGAAGATCGCCAAGGAGGCCGGCGCGCGCTCGGTGCGCATCGCCACGCATTGCACCGAGGCTGACGTCTCGCGCCAGCATATCGAGGCCGCGCGCAAGCTCGGCATGGATACCGTCGGCTTCCTGATGATGGCGCATATGGCGCCCGTCGAGAAACTCGTCGAGCAGGCCAAGCTTATGGAGAGCTACGGCGCGGAATGCGTGTACGTGACCGACAGCGCCGGTGCGCTGCTGCCCGAGCAGTATCATGAGCGCGTGACAGCGGTGCGCCAGGCGCTGAAGCCGGAGACCGAGATCGGCGTGCACACGCATCATAACCTCACGCTGGGTGTGGCCAACGCCGTGGCTGGCATCAAGGCTGGCGCCGTGCGCGTCGACGCCTCGCTCGCCGGCATGGGCGCCGGTGCGGGCAACGCCCCGCTGGAGGCGCTGATCGCCGTGCTGGACCGCGAAGGCATCGAGACCGGCTGCGACCTGTACACGCTGATGGACGCGGCTGACGACCTGGTGCGTCCGCTGCAGGACCGCCCGGTACGGGTCGATCGCGAATCCCTCTCCCTGGGCTATGCGGGCGTGTACTCGTCCTTCCTGCGCCACGCGGAGAACGCCTCCGAGACCTACGGCGTCGATACCCGTGAGATCCTCACCGAGCTGGGCAAGCGCCGCATGGTCGGCGGCCAGGAAGACATGATCATCGACGTCGCCCTCGACATCCTCAAGCACCGTGGAGAAGCGGCATGAGCGCCAATCTTTCCGTTCTGGCCGCCACGCTGGATGAAGCCGCACGCACCGCCACCGCCGCGACCCAACTGATCGAGACGCATCCCGACCTGACCATCGAGGATGCCTATGCGATCCAGCTGCTCAACGTGCAGCACCGTTGGGCGCGCGGCGAGCGCCGGGCGGGCTACAAGATGGGCCTGACCAGTCGCGCCAAAATGCTTCAGGTCGGTGTGTCCGAGGTCATCTGGGGCCGCCTGACCGACGCTATGCGTCTGGAGGAGGGCGGCACGCTCTCACGCGCCCGCTACGTGCATCCGCGCGTGGAGCCCGAGATCGCCTACATCATCGGCAAGCCGCTCTCCGGTGAAGTTTCCGCCGCTGAGGCGCTGGCCGCCGTGGAAGCCGTCGCCCCGGCGATGGAGATCATCGACAGCCGCTACAAGAACTTCAAGTTCTCGCTGCCGGACGTGATCGCCGACAACTCCTCCTCCTCCGGTTTCTATGTCGGTGCGTGGTCGAAGCCCTCCACCGATGTGTCGAATCTCGGCATCATCGTCGAGGTGAACGGCCGCGCCGTGCAGGTCGGCTCCTCCGCCGCTATCCTGGGCAATCCGGTGCGTTCGCTGGTCTCCGCCGCCCGCCTGGTCGGCCGCGCTGGTGAGAGCTTGCAGCCTGGTGACATCGTGCTGGCCGGCGGCGCCACCGCGGCTCACTCGCTCACCCCGGGCGAGCATATCCGTACCGTGTTCCAGAACCTGGGCGCGGTGTCCTTCACCGTTGGAGCATAAAAAAATGCCTATCGTCGAGATCACACTGATCGAAGGCCGCAGTTTCGAGCTCAAGGAGAAGCTGGTGAAGGAGGTGACCCAGGCGGTCGTCTCCTCGATCGGCGCCCCGCGCGAGGCTGTACGAGTGATCCTGCGCGAGGTACCGCCCTGGCACTTCGCCGCCGGTGGCGAGGTTAAAGGCCGCCCGCCAGAAGCAGGCTCATGAACCCCGAAATCGGGAAATCCATCGCGGCCGCCGGAATCCTCACCAACTTCCATGACGAAGGTGAGGGTTTCCCGGCGGTTTTGATTCATGGCTCAGGACCCGGCGTTTCCGCTTGGGCGAACTGGCGCCTGAATATCGGGCCGCTGTCGAAGAACATGCGAGTCATCGCGCCGGACATGGTGGGCTTCGGTTTTTCCCAGCGCCCGGCGGACGTTGTATACGGCAAGGCACTCTGGCTGAAACATCTCAGCGATTTCCTCGATGCCTTGGGGCTGGAAAAAGCCGATCTCGTCGGCAACTCCTTCGGCGGCGGGCTGGCTCTGGCCTTCGCCATCAAGTACCCCAAGCGGGTGCGCCGCCTAGTGCTCATGGGCAGCCTCGGCGTCAGCTTCCCCATCACCCCGGGGCTGGACGCGGTCTGGGGCTACCAGCCCTCGTTCGAGGCAATGCGCGAGTTGCTGGATATCTTCGCCTTCGACCGCACGCTGGTGAATGACGAACTGGCCGAGCTGCGCTACCGCGCCTCCATCCGCCCGGGCTTTCAGGAAAGCTTCTCCGCCATGTTCCCCGTCCAACGGCAGAACGGCGTGGACAGGCTGGCCTCGGCGGAAGTGGACATCGCCAAACTGCCGCATGAGACGCTGATCATCCATGGCCGCGAGGACAAGGTGATCCCGCCAGAGGCGAGCCAGCGCTTGTTTGGGCTGATCCAGCACGCCGAGTTGCATGTGTTTGGCCGTTGCGGGCATTGGACGCAGATCGAGCACACCGAGCGCTTCAACAGCCTCGTCAGCGACTTCCTGCTGCGGGACACGTACACGGATCTGAGCGCTGAAGGGCGCTCAGATCCCCCTGCTCCACCGAAAAATTGAGAAGGCGAATCCGCTGAC
>NZ_JBKQJR010000125.1:0-3333 GCF_052326845.1 Acidocella sp.
GTGAGCGACGAGTTTCGTTTTTTGAAGCGTTTGGTGGGGTGCTTTATCCACCAGGTTCAATTGAAACCGATTTTGAAGAGTACGTAAGAATAACATCCGAAAATGAAGACTGTCGCCGAAGCGATGACATCGTTTTGTCGATGTATTTCAATATGAAAAAAATTCCGATGTATCTTTATAATTGTCCTGATGATGAACACCCGTATATGGTCAGCGGATGGCTTCAACATAGCCAGACCGATGCCCTATCTACGGGCGGGCATCTAGAAAAATATGGTCGAGCATTCAAATTCGTGAGCAACTTATTGGAAAGTCAAGATTTTTTTCGTCAGAATACAGAAAGCTCAATGCAGACGGTTAAAAAATTGGAACTCGGATGCGGAATGGCACCGACGGCTGGGTATGAGCACCATGATCGGAGCCGACATTCGTCCCATGTCGATATAGTGCACGATTTGAACGAATTGCCATGGCCATGGGCAGACGAGAGTTGTTCAGAAATCCTTGCACTCGACGTCTTTGAGCATTTGCAACTGATGCCAGAGCACTGGCTCCGTGAGTGCCATCGCATCTTGGCACCAGGCGGAGTTTTACATCTTCGGGTGCCCATCTTCGGAAGTCCTTGGCATGTAATAGACCCAACGCATGTACGAGGGTTCCATCCACTCAACTTCGATTTCTTCATTCATGGCCGACCATACTGGCTCAAAAATGGGCACTACTATTTTGACTTTTCATTCCGAGAAGGGGAGGTCTGGACTGAGGAGCATAACATTATTGCGAAGCTCACGAAGTGAATACCTATCTGAGCAATCCGCTTAATACGCCATTAAGTATCCGTTCGAAAACAACCTGCGACAAATGCCGCGCCATACAGAGGAAGCCCCTAGGTTTATCCACAAACCTGTTTATGATTTTTAATCGGAACGAATTTCACGAAATATGCACCAGCACAAAGCCCCGGCTGGAAGCGGCTTTTTCTGGTGCGGAAATCCGGTGCGAATGCCTACATCTGGCGCGCGCCGCACCAAAACCGGACGGCCCGCTCCCAGCGGCGAGCCGAATGTCCGGTATTCAAAGCCATGATCCAGAAGCGGCCCGGCAGATATCCCCCCGGAACAGCCGGGAGGTCACGGCCAAACCCGAAATTCCGGCCTGACCGTTACCTCCTTTTGTATTGTTACAGCCCCTTCTGCATCACCACCACATCGAGCCAGCGCTCGAACTTCCAGCCGACCTTGCGCATGATGCCGATCTGCTGGAACCCCAGGCTGGCGTGCACGCCGATCGAGGCGACATTCTCGGAATCCCCGATCAGCGCGAGCATCTGCTTGGCCCCTCCGGCGCGGGCACGCTCGATCAGCGCGGCGACGATCGCCTTGCCCACACCCTGGCCGCGCAGCCCCTCGCGCACATACACGCTGTCCTCCACGGTGAACTGATAGGCCGCGCGCTCGCGGAACGGGCCGTAATAGCCGAAGCCGAGCACGCCCGAGGCATCGCGCGCCACCAGCCAGGCAAAGCCCGCGGCGCGATTCGCCGCCAGCCGTGCCGTCATCTCCTCCAGCGAAGGGGGTACCGCCTCGAACGAGCCGGTGCCATTCAGCACATGATGCGCGTAGATCGCCTGGATCCCCGGCAGATCATCCTCGCTGGCGTCAAAAATCTCCATGTCCACTCCCGGTCCGTCATTGCCTTCGCTGCGCCTGAACATGGCAAATCCGCCACCGGGTGGAAAGGACTCCAGGCATCAGGCCGTCCAAGCATGTTTTACCGCAAAATCAGCCGCCAATCTCCGGCCTTGAACCAGGGCGTTGTGCAGGCGCGAAATTTTCGGGCATAAGCGAAAAAGCCCGGGCCGCTCAGACCGGGCAAGATATGCCATGCCGCGTAAAAAGGGTAAGACGATATGACCGATACGACGCGCAGCTCCGGAGCAGGCCCCACCGGAAATCCGGACGTCTCCGCCCTGAATGACGCGGCCCTCGGCGCCGATCCTTTGGCGCAGGCCCGGCTCGCAGCGGTGATATTCGCCGCGCGCTACCATGGCGTGGAGATGAACCCCGAGAGCCTGCGCCTGCGCCCGGATGAGCCCGCGCCCTCCCCGCCCGTGCTGGTGGAGTGGCTGCGCGAAGCCGGGCTGTGGGTCCGCGGCGTGCCGATGAATTTCCGGCAACTGATGAAAATCGACGATCCGGCGCCGGTCGTGCTGCTGCTCGACGACGGCGGCGCGGCGCTGGTTGTGGGCCGCGACCGCGAGCGCGGTCTGCTGCTGCTGCGCGACCCTCGCGGCGACGGGAGCACCCAGGTGGTCGCCGTGGACGAGCTGGGGCTGAAGCGGGTGTGGAGCGGCGGCACGCTGCTGATCCGCGCCAGGCGCGGCGGGCAGGAAGGCGAACCGGTGTTCAATCTCGGGCTGATCGCCCGGCTGGTCTGGGCCGACAAGCGCATCATGCGCGATATCGCCATTTCCTCGATCACCATCACCATCCTCAGCCTGGTGCCGATCTTCGCGGTGATGAACGTGATCGGCACGGTGCTGCAATATCATGGCACGGCGACGCTGGATCTTGTCATCATCCTGCTTTTCGTCGCGATCGGCTTCGAGATGGCGCTGAGCTGGGGCCGCAAGCTGATGGAGGTGATCCTCGCCGCCAAGCTGGATTCCCGGCTGAACCTGATGATCTTTGACCGCCTGCTCTCGCTGCCCATCGAGTTCTTCGAGCGCCAGCAGGCAGGCGAACTGGCCTACAAGGTCAACCAGGTCAACCAGGTGCGCGACTTCCTCACCGGCAAGCTAATGAACACGTTCATCGACCTGTTCATGCTGTGCATCCTGCTGCCGCTGCTTTTCTTCATGAATGCCACACTGGCCTGGACGGTGCTGATCGCCGCGGCGCTGATCGCCGCCGTCATCGCCGCCTTCCTGCGCCCGCTGGCGGTCATGACCGGGAGGATCATCGCCGCGGAATCGGGCAAGGGCTCGGTGCTGGTGGAGTCGATCTACGGCATCAAGACCGTGAAGGCGCTGGCGCTGGAACTCACCCGCGCCACGGACTGGGACAGGCGCGTGGCCGAGGTGGCGGAACTGCATGTGGAGGCCGGGCGCCTCGCCAACTGGCCGGCGACGCTCGCCATGCCGCTGCAACGCTATTGCGGCTATGGCGCGATCACGCTTGGCGCCTATATCGCTTTGCATACCAATAGTCCGGTCGATGCCGGCAGCCTCACCGGCTTCATGATGCTTGGCGGGCGCGTCGCCGGGCCACTGGTCAGCCTCGCCGGGCTGATGGTGGATGTGCAGGAAGCCCAGGCCTCGATCGGGCAGGTCGG
>NZ_JBKQJR010000126.1:0-29371 GCF_052326845.1 Acidocella sp.
TCCGGAGCGGATTGTTCGAGGACGGTTTTCGCATGGACGGCTTTTCCACGACCCCGCCCGCCCGACGCAAGCGATCATTTGCTTCGGGCTGGCGATCGCCGACGATCATCTTGTGGGTACACCAGGGTCAGCGTGCCCTGGGCCACCTTGTTTTTGCGAACCAGGGTGATGTCGTACTCGCCGGGCTCGCGGTCGATGGCGGTAACGGTGACATCGGCGGAGGTCAGATCGACATGATTGGCCAGGAGGATGCCGAGCGGCGTGCTGCCCAGCGGGATATATGTCGTCTGGTTCAACGCGGGGTCGTGATAGACGAGCACGCCATAGCCGGCCACGAGCAGTTCGGGGTCGGGCGGGTCGTATTCGAACCGCATGCGCCCGGGGCGTTGCAGCCAAGCCTTGCCCGTGCGGGTCGAACCGTCCCAGGCGACCTGCAGGAAGTTCGCCGCGAGGCCCTTCTGGTCGTTGAGATAGTCCTGAACCTGGGAGATCAGGCTCTGGTCCGCGGCGCTGAGTTGCATGGGGTTGGTCTGCGCCACCGCAGGGGTGGCGAGACCAAATCCCAATAGCAATGCCGCCAGCATCAGGCGGCGGTTCATGTTTAGCTTAGGCCGCGGCGCGGCGGGTGGCGGCTTCGGTTTTGTTGGCGGAAAGTGCATCAGCCATAATATGCCGCGTTTCGCGCAGGAAAGCAGCCCCCTTCACCGTGCGCTGCACGAGCACGCTACGGCGGTCCGAGGGGTCGACCTTGCGGCGGATGAAATCCAGCTCGGTCAGGCGGTCGAGCGCGCGGGTGATCGCCGGCTTCGACACGTTAAGCTCCTGAGCCAGGCCGCGCACGGTATGTGCGCCGTCGGTGAGGTAGCAGGTCAGGAACACGCCAAGTTGGCGGGCGGAGAGGTCAACCCCGTCCCGGCGGACCAGGGAAACGATCGTGTCCCGAAAAATTCCAACCAACTGGTCAGAGGAGAGCGGCGCAGCAGCCATATTTTATTTGTCCTTAAGAATCGAAAATTCCCGAATGTTGCCGTTACGAACCAGGCGACTGATACGGTAAACGATCAGTACACTATCTGATACCGAAATTCCAATAGCTTCTAACAGAATGGCGTAAAGTTCCTTGTCGGTATTGTTAACGCTGCGTCATTTTTGTGCACCTGCTTGGCTTCTTATCAAATTGATCCAGTACAACCACTAGGCCGTAATAATGAAGCAGACAGAGCGTTTAACAACTCATGTGGGTATAAGAGGCAGTTTTCTAAATCGCGGCTGTGTCAAAAGGTAACATTCTTGCCCGCGAGACATTGTCGCGCATCTAAAATTTGTTGCGAATTTGACAAAAATGCTTAGCGGCCATCTCAAAATGTATGAGCTCAGCGCGCAGTGCGGGAGATTGTCTCCAGCGCGGCGGTGAGCGCCCGCAGGGTTTGCGCCTCACCGCCCTCTGGCCGGCCGGGCCGCGAGGAATCATTCCAGGCATAAACGTCGATATGCGTCCAGGACATATGAGCTGGGACAAAATGTTGCAGGAACAGGGCGGCGGTGATCGCACCGGCGTGGGGCTTGCTGGAGACGTTGCAAAGATCGGCGACCGGGCTGTCGAGCCATGAGGCGTAGCCTTCATGCAGCGGCAGGCGCCAGAATGGATCCGTTGTCGCTTGCCCGGAGTGAAGAAGAATATTCGCCATTTTTTCGTCGTTGCAGAACAATGCTGGCAGATCCGGTCCGAGGGCCACGCGCGCGGCGCCGGTCAGGGTTGCGGCATCGATCAGCCAGTGCGGCGAGGCCTCGGCCGCCTCGGCGAGGAGATCGCACAACACGAGGCGTCCCTCGGCATCGGTATTGCCGATCTCGACAGAGAGGCCGGAGCGCGTGCGCAGCACATCCGAGGGGCGCATGGCGTGGCCGGAAACGCTGTTCTCGACGCAGCCAATTCTTAATTCTAATTGTATCGGTAGATTTAATAACATTGCCGCTTCGGCGACGCTGAGCAGGATTGCAGCGCCACCCATGTCTTTTTTCATACGCAGCATTGCAGAACTTGGTTTCAGGTCATAGCCGCCGGTATCGAAGCAGACGCCTTTGCCGCAAAGTGATACGAACAGCGAGGTCTCGTCAGCATCGCTGCCCCGCCAGCGCAGCACCACCACCTCCGGCGCGCGGGCGGATCCGGCGCCCACGGCGGCCACGGTCGGGTAGCGGGAGGTTAGTGCATCGCCGTTGATACGTTCCGCCTGCGCGCCGTGGCGTGAGGCCAACTGCATCGCCGCGTCGGCCAGTTCGGCCGGGCCGAGCAGGTTCGGGGGGGTGTTGATCAGGTCGCGTGCCAGCGTGGCCGCGCCGGCGAGCACGGCGGCGCGCTTTGGCACGCTGGCGGGGGCCAGAAGGGCAGGGCGGGCTTTGTTGTGCTTCAGCCAGTCGAACCGGTAGGCGCCGAGCAGGAAACCGAGTGCGGCGTCTTCAGAGGAATAATTGCCTGTGGTGATGCTCCACACGCTGCCGGAGGGAAGGCCGTAAGCAGCGGCGCCGAAGCCGTGCAGGGCAGGGGCCTCGCCCAGCCCAACCAGGGCGCGCGCCGCGTTGCCGGTGGCATCGGCCAGCAGCAGGATCTGCCCGGTCGCAGCGGTGAAGTTCTGCAGCGGCGCGGCGCGGGCGGCATCCGGGAATTCGTGCAGCAGCGCCGCCAGACCATCGGGCCGTACGCCGTGCAGCGGCAGGCCCGCTATGTCCGTATCAACCGCCAGTCCCGCGATGTGTCCGCTCATCCTCAGCCTCCTGATCGCGGCGGGCCTTATATCATAACGCGTTACCCGTCACTTGACCGCAAACAACAAAAGGCCAGCGGCACCGTCCCGCTGGCCTGGTAGATGATCTGGCTTGCGTCAGGCTTAGTGGAGACGTTCGATGCCGACGGCGGCAACGCGGCCTTCACGCTGTTGAAGGGCGAAACGCACTCGTTCACCTTCGTTCAGCTTGCGTAGCCCGGCGTGCTGCACGGCGCTGATATGTACGAAAATATCATTTCCCCCCGTGTCCGGGGCGATGAAGCCGTAGCCCTTGCCGGGGTTGAACCACTTCACAATTCCAGTAAGCGCGCCTTCGGCGCACTTTTGGTCTTCCTGCATCGTTCCCATTTCGACACCTTTCTTGGTCCGGTTGGTCCGGACATACTCAAAATCCGCCGGCAATGGCTGCCGGCGGATTCAATTTATGCGTAATGGATATGATGATCAATTAAAAGACGTGCTGCGGCGCAGCGGAAAATTGCCAATACGGCAGACGGAGCCTGTTATCGTAATAGCTGCAGCGATGCGGCAGTTTACGCCGCGTCCTCGCGCTTGTCGCGCACGCGCACATAGGCGATGGCGGCGTGCTCCTCGCAATAGGGTTTGCCGGTCGCGGCGGCGGCATTGCAGAAATGGAAGCTCGGCTTGCCGGGCTCCCCGATCGGCCAGCAGCACGGCGTGGCGCGCGGACTGCTGGACTTGGCAGCCGGCATGATGGCGCGCAGGACCGGCACCGGTGCGCCGATGGACGCGGTGAGCGGCGGCAGCGTCGGGCCCTGGGCGCGCTTGGGCGCGGCCGGGCGTGGCGTGGCCGCGCCCTCAAGACGGCGGATCGGCGAGGGGCGGGCAGGCAGGTTCAGCCGGTGAGCCTTGCCGACCACGGCGTTCTTGGAAATGTTCAAACGGCGCCCGATTTCGGCGGTCGAAAGCCCTTCGGCCCAAAGCGTCCTGAGCTTGGCGATTGTCTCGTCAGTCCACTCCATATCGTGGGTCCTCCTCTTGCTGCTACCAGATACAGTAGAGGGGAGGGGTATTCCTCGCAATATCTAGGGCGGTTCGCCCGAGTCCTTTTCTGTGGAAAACTAAACTTTCGTGGAGCGCTACTTCACCGCCTCGCCGGGGAAGGTACCCCAGAAATCCGCGCGCGCCAGATAGCCTGTCTCGTGCCCGGTGGAAACCTTGCAGAAGTCGGACCCGCCATCGCAGCGGAGCAATGCGCCGCTGACCCCTTGGTTGAGATAGGCTACCACACCGGCGCTGGGGGTTGGGTCGGCACGCAGCACGGCCTGCGTGGCGGTTACGTAGAAGCTCCTGCGGGCGCGGAGGGTCGCCTCATGCACCCAGCCGGTGCCGCCATCCGGGGCCAGGAGCTGACGCCAGACATCGAACTCGCCGATGATCTCCACGGGCAGGCCATCGCGCTGGTACACCCAGTTCACCGGGTACTGGAAGCCCGGCCCGGCGCGGAAATTCACCTGGTCCGAGCGCAGCGAGACGAATCGCGGCACTGGCAGCATGGTCACCTGGCCAAGCGCGGGCCCGGGGCCCTGACCTGGGTCCGGCGCCGCGGCGCAGAGCAGCAGGAGCGGGAAAATCAGCCACAGACGGCGCATGCGGGGTCCTTTTTGAGCTTGATCTTGCGGAATTCCGCGTCCAGCGCGTTCCAGATCAGCAGCCAGCCGGACATCGACCGGCCGATGCCGGTGATCTCCTTGATCACTTCGGTTGCCTGGAGCGTACCCATCACGCCGGTAACGGCACCCAGCACCCCGGCCTCGGAGCATGGTGGCACGAGCCCTTCCGGCGGTGGCTCAGGGTAGAGGCAGCGGTAGCACGGGCCGCCTTCGTGCGGCTTGAAGGTGGAGAGCTGGCCCTCGAAGCGCAGCACGGCGGCGCTGACCAGCGTCTTGCGCGCGGCTACGCTGGCATCGGCGAGTAGGAAGCGCGTGGCGAAATTATCCGTGCCGTCGCAGACGATGTCATAGCCCCCGACCAGTTCGGCCGCGTTGGAGGCGTCCAGCCGGGTCTGGTGCTGCACCACACTTACCAGCGGGTTGATCCGGGCCAGCGCCTCGGCGCCGGAAGCGGTTTTCGCCCGGCCCAGGTTGGCCACGCCATGCATGATCTGCCGTTGCAGGTTGGAAAGCTCGACCACGTCGGCATCCACCAGCCCAATGGTGCCCACCCCGGCGGCGGCCAGGTACAGGGCCAGGGGCGAGCCGAGCCCGCCCGCTCCTACCACCAGCACACGGGCCGATTTCAGCCTCGCCTGGCCGGTGCCGCCCAGCTCGCGCAGCAGAATATGCCGCGAGTAGCGCTGTATTTCGTTTTCAGAGAGGTTAAATTCCATTATTCGCACTATATAATGTGCAGGGCACGGGGCCAAATCCTGGCAAACCACTTCACGCCCCGTGTCAATGTGTAATACAAGCAAGGTCGAGGGATCTGCTCCAATCCTGGGGTGGCGTCTGGCCGTACAAGGTTTTTGTTAATGAAGGCTATCAACGCCATCCGCATGGGTGGCATGGAAATTCTTCCTCTGGTGGAGGGCGGCAAGGGGGTCGCGGTGTCCAACGGCGTGACCGCCGGGCACTGGGCCGCCAGCGGCGGCGCCGGAACGTTCTCGGCTGTCAACGCCGACAGCTACGACAAGGACGGCAAGATCATCCCGCAGATCTACCGCGGCAAGACCCGGCGCGACCGCCATGAGGAACTGATCGCCTACGGAATCGAGGGCGGCGTGGCCCAGGCCCAGCGCGCCTGGGATATTTCCGGCGGCAAGGGGCGCATCCACACCAACATCCTGTGGGAGATGGGCGGTGCCGAGCGCATCATCACCGGGATCCTGGAGCGCACCAAGGGCATCGTGAACGGCATCACCTGCGGCGCGGGCATGCCGTATCGCCTCGCCGATATCGCGGCCAAGTTCAACGTGCATTACTACCCCATCGTCTCCTCCAGCCGCGCCTTCTCGGCGCTGTGGAAGCGCGCCTACTCCAAGGTTTCGCATCTGCTCGGCGGCGTGGTGTACGAGGACCCGTGGCTCGCCGGCGGGCATAACGGGCTGTCCAACTCGGAAGACCCGAACAAGCCGGAATCCCCGTTTCCCCGGCTGGTGGCGCTGCGCAAGGTGATGCGCGAGTTCGGCCTCGGCGAGACGCCGATCATCATGGCTGGCGGCGTCTGGGCGCTGGAGGAGTGGCAGGATTACATCGGCAACCCGGAAATCGGGCCGATCGCCTTCCAGTTCGGCACCCGCCCGCTGCTGACCAAGGAAAGCCCGATCCCGCAGAGCTGGAAGGAGCGGTTGCTCACCCTGAAGCCGGGCGACGTGTTCCTCAACCGCTTCTCGCCGACCGGGTTCTATTCCTCTGCGGTGAACAA
Source organism: Acidocella sp. (assembly GCF_052326845.1). Taxonomy (GTDB): domain Bacteria; phylum Pseudomonadota; class Alphaproteobacteria; order Acetobacterales; family Acetobacteraceae; genus Acidocella. Next base: position 6,171 of record NZ_JBKQJR010000126.1, read on the forward strand.
CCCGTTCATCCAGGAGCTGCGCGCCCGCAATGAGCGGCAGGTGGCCTATTCGCCCGAACCCGTGGGCGAGCACGTGGTGCAGTACGGCGTCGGCGCCCGCAAGCGCTCGGTCTATCTCACCGCGCCGGATTACGCGCGGGTGAGGGACTGGGAAGAGGCCGGATTCACCGAAGCCCTGCGCACCCCCGACTCGACGCTGATCTTCGTCAGTCCGGAGAAGGCCGACGAAATCCACGAGGACCAGGTTGCCTGCATGGGCTGCCTCAGCCAGTGCCGCTTCTCCAACTGGTCCCAGGAGCCGCCGGCTTACGACAACGGCAAGAAGGCCGATCCGCGCAGCTTCTGCATCCAGAAAACCCTGCAGAACATCGCCCACGCCGCACCTGACGACGAGGCGGCACTGGACAACAACCTGATGTTCGCCGGGCATAACGCGCACCGCTTCGCCACCGACCCGTTCTACTCGAACGGTTTCATCCCCACGGTGAAGGAGCTGGTGGAGCGGATACTCACTGGCAAGTAACGGCTTGGCGGGGCGGGATTTTCCCTCCCCGCGTTCCGGATGACTCGGCTACACTGCGGCTCCAATCCCGAGTCGCAGGAGGATTCCCTTGACTAGCATTTCCGAACAGACCCGCCCCTATGTCATCGTGCTGGGGAATGAGAAGGGCGGTTCGGGCAAATCCACCACCTCCATCCACATCATCGTCGCCCTACTGCGCGATGGCTACCGTGTTGGCGCCATGGACCTGGACGCCCGCCAGGGCACGCTCGCCGGCACGCTGGCGGCGCGGCGCAACTTCGTCCAGGTCAAGGGAATCACGCTGCCGCTGCCGGAATTCCGCCCGGTGCACCGCTCCACGCTCGACAACCGGCTGGAGGTGGAGGCCGAGGAACAAGAGCGTTTCGAAGCTGCCTTCGGGGAGTTGCGCAGGGCGGGGGCGGAGGTCATCGTCATTGACTGCCCGGGTGCAGATACGCATCTCTCCCGGCTCGGCCATTCCCACGCCGATACGCTGATCACCCCGATCAATGACAGCTTCGTCGATTTCTCCATGCTGGCGAAGGTCGATCCGGACAACCACGACATCGTCAACCCTAGCATCTATTCCGAGATGGTGTGGGAGGCGCGCAAGCAGCGCTTCATGCGCGACCGCGGCAAGATCGACTGGATTGTGATGCGCAACCGGCTCGCGGCATCCGAGGCGCGCAACAAACGCGATGTCGGCGAGCGGCTGGATGCGCTGGCCAAGCGCATTGGCTTTCGCACCCAGAAGGGATTTGGCGAGCGCGTGATCTTCCGCGAGCTGTACCTGCATGGGCTGACCCTGATGGATGTGAAGGAGGCGAATATCGGCATCGCCATGGGGCTTTCGCATGTCGCCGCCCGCAACGAGGTTCGTGCTCTGGTCAGCGCCATCAAGCTGCCGCCGCGCAGGATGAGCATGGTGGCCTGAGCCCACCCGCCTGTCTTCTAACGGGTTGTTAGAAACATGTTATCCCGGGCGTCGCCCCGCGGCAGGGCTTGCATTCCGCGTCAAATCGTCCAATTAGAGCCCTGTATCCGAGAAGGGCTTTAAAAATGGTGAGTGTTTTCCTGGTCGGAGCCGGACCTGGAGATCCTGATCTGCTCACGGTGAAGGCGTTGCGCCTTCTGCGGGAGGCGGATGTTGTGCTGCATGACAGCCTCGTCGGGGAAAAAATTCTGGAGCTTGTCTCTAACGGAGCAAGGCTTGTCGATGTCGGCAAGCGCTGTGGAAAAACCTCCGCCGCGCAGGCAGAAATCTGCCGGCTGCTGGTGCGGGAGGCGCAGGCAGGCCGGCGCGTGGTGCGGCTGAAGGGCGGCGACCCGATGGTGTTCGGCCGCGCGACCGAGGAGATGGACGCGCTGCGCGAGGCGGGGATCGCCTTTGAGGTGGTCCCTGGCATTACCGCCGCCACAGCCGCTGCGTCGGCGCTGCAAATTTCACTGACCCGGCGGGAGGTGGCGCGCTCAGTGCATTTCCTTACCGGGCATGGCGCGGCGGGCGGGCTGCCGGAGCATGACTGGGTGGCGCTGGCCCGTGGCGGCGGCACTCTGGCCGTGTACATGGGAGCACAGACCTTGCCGGGGCTGGCGGCGCATCTGATTGAGGCCGGGATGGCCCCCGAGATGCCGGCTTTGGCGGTGGAAAGTGCCGCTTTGCCTGGGCAGCGCGTGCTGCGCGGCACGTTGGGCGCCTTGCCGCGCCTGCTTGCGGCGGCGGCACCCTCCGGTCCGGTGTTGCTGCTGATCGGCCAGGCGCTGGAGGACGACGCGGTGGCGCAAGGCGCGCTGGCTGCGGCTGTGGCCGGATAGCTTAATGTCGGCAACCAAGTCTTAAATATTCTTCAGCATAAGTCCTTTGATGCTCGCCAGGGAGCATTGGGGGGCTATGCGTGAAAAATCTGCCGATCATCGTGAAGTTTCTGGCCGGGTTGGGCTTTTTTGGCCTGGTTGCCGCGGCGGCCACCTTGTTCGCAACCACGGAGATGCACCGCCTCAGCCAGCAAGCGGCGGAACTGAACCGCACGGTGGTGCTGGCCTCGACGGACCTGGCGGTCGCCAGCAGCGCGATGGAATCCTGGCGGGGGGCAATGGAATCGGCGCTTATCGCAGATGATCCGGATGACCGAAACGCCGCCGAGGCCGAGATGGACGCGGCGATAAAGGCGTTCGACACGAACATGAATGCCGCCAAGGCGCTGGCGCCGGCGCATGCCCCTGAAATGCAGGTGGTGCTCCAGGGCGGCGATGATTTGTTCGACGATGTATGCGCCAAGACGGTGAGTATGGCTGAGACCTGGTCCTCCGTGGAGCAGAATCAGGCGGGGCAGCAGGAATTCAACGCGAACTGCCAGTCGGAGATCCTGCCCATGGCCGACGCGGTGGGGAACCTCCGGGTGGCGCTGTCGCGGGACGCGCAGGCATCCTTCGCGGCGCTGGCGGCGCAGACCAAAACCTCGGTGATCGAAACCGATGTGCTGATGCTGGGAGGCTTCGCTCTGGCGCTGATGGTCATGTATTTCGGGATCAGCGCCTCGGTGGTGGCGCCTCTGCGCGGCCTGCACCGCACCATGGAGCGGCTGGCGCAGGGCGACTTCAGTGTGGAGATCGACGCTGACCGGCGCGACGAGATCGGCCGGATGGCACGGACGCTGCTGGTGTTCAAGGAAAACGCGCAGGAGAAGCAGCGTGCAGACGCGGCTGCCGCCAGCGCGGCGGCGGCCCTGAACGCCGAGCGCGAGCAAGCCCGTGCCGCGACCGAGGAGGCGGCGGCGACCCAGGCTGTGGTCATGGACAATCTGGCGGCGGGGCTGGAGCGGCTCGCAGCCGGGGAACTGCTGTTCCGGCTGCATGCGGCCTTCGCGCCCGCGTATGAAAAGCTGCGGGCGGACTTCAACGCGACCGTCGAGAGCCTGGAGCGGACCATGCAGTCCGTGGCGGCGAACGCGCAGGGTGTGAGGTCGGGGGCCGCCGAGATCACGCAGAGCTCGGATGATTTGTCGCGGCGGACGGAGCAGCAGGCGGCGAGCCTGGAGCAGACGGCGGCGGCGCTGGACCAAATTACTGCCACGGTGCGCAAGACCGCCGAGGGCGCCAACGAGGCGCGGAACGTGGTGCAGGCGGCGAAGGCAGATGCTGAGCGCTCTGGCTCCGTGGTAAGCGAGACGGTCGCGGCGATGAGCGGGATCGAGGCCTCGTCGAAGCGGATCGCAAACATCATTGGCGTGATCGACGAAATTGCCTTCCAGACCAATCTGCTGGCGCTGAATGCCGGGGTGGAAGCCGCGCGTGCCGGAGATGCCGGGCGGGGCTTCGCCGTGGTGGCGACCGAGGTGCGCGCGCTGGCACAGCGTTCGGCGGATGCTGCGAAGGAGATCAAGGCGCTGATCGAGGCGTCCGGCAGCGAGGTTGAGGCTGGGGTGAAGCTGGTAGGCGAAACCGGCCGGGCGCTGACACGAATTGTGCAGCAGGTCGAGCGGCTTAACGTGCTGGTGAGCGACATCGCGGGTTCGGCACAGGAGCAGGCTGCCGGGCTGAACCAGGTGAATTCGGCGGTGAACCAGATGGACCAGGTGACGCAGCAGAATGCCGCGATGGTAGAGGAAAGCACAGCGGCGAGCCATGCTTTGGCCGAGGAGGCGGAGGCGCTGGCGCATCTCGTCGGGCATTTCCGCCTTGGTGAGGCGGCTGCGCGCCAGCCGGAAGAGAGAGTGGTGCGCAGCCGCATGGCAAAGGCCGCGCCCATGGCGCCGGTGGGCAAGTTTGTTGCTGTTCCACAAGGCGCGGCAGATGGCTGGGCCGAATTCTGATCATGCGTTGTTAGCGAAGCATTATGCATTATCCGCGAAAGTTTCATCCATGACAGATGCTCTTGAATTGCCCGCGGTGCTTGATCTCGTGGCCGCCCATGGATTGCTCGAAGCCTTTACCGCCCGGCGCGGACAGGTGCTGACAGTGGAAGCGGGCGCGGTCCAGCGGCTGGGGGCGCAATGTTTGCAGATCCTGCTGGCGGCGCGCGCCGCTTGGGCGGCGGATGGGCTGGAGTTGCGGCTGGAAAACCCATCGCCTGAGTTTTCCGCTGCGTTGGAATTGATGGGCGTGACGCCTGACGGATTGGCGCATCACGCATTGACGCAAGACAAGGAGTTGGCCGCATGACCACGACGGTACTGACAGTGGATGATTCCCGGGCGATGCGGGACATGTTGCGGCACTCGCTGGTGGCGGCTGGGTTCCGCGTGTTGCAGGCGGAGGACGGCGTGCATGGGCTCGAGGTTCTGGGCGCCGAAACGCCGGATGTAATCGTGACCGACATCAACATGCCGCGCATGGATGGGTTTGGCTTTATCGAAGCCGTGCGCAAGGATGAGACAAACCGCGCAGTGCCGGTGCTGGTGCTGACCACCGAGGTGGACGCGGAGAAAAAAAGCCGGGCGAGGAAAGCGGGTGCCACGGGTTGGATCGTGAAACCGTTCGATCCGGTGAAGCTGGTTGAGGCCATTCGCCGCGTCGCGGCCTGAAAAGGGAGGGTGCCATGGAAGACCCGATGGAGGAAATCAGGGCGACGTTTTTCCAGGAATGCGAGGAACAGCTCGCGGCGCTTGAAGCCGGACTGACCGACATGCAGAGCGGTACGGCGGAGGCGGAAACCGTGAACGCCGTGTTCCGCGCCGTGCATTCGATGAAGGGCGGGGCGGGGATTTTCTCGCTCGATGCGCTGGTGCGCTTCGCACATGTGTTCGAGACCGCGCTGGACAAGGTGCGCTCTGGCGAATTAGCGGCGACGCCGGCTGTAGTGGGGGCTTTCCTGCGCGCTGCTGATGTGCTGGCGGATGTGGTGCGTGCGGCGCAGGATGGCGGCAGCGTGGATGAGGCGCGTACCGCAGGTCTGGTGGCGGAACTAGAGCATATCAACAATCCCGGTGGGGCGCCTGCTGCGGAACCGGCTGCAACGGTGGGCACCGCGCCAGAGAATGGCGGCGGTGCATGGGACATTGTGTTTACGCCGCGTTGGGAGATGTACGCCAAGGCGAATGAGGCGGCATTGCTTTTGCGCGAACTGGGGCGGCTGGGAACGATGCAGGTGACGCTGGATTCCAGCCGCCTGCCGGAGTTGCACAAGCTGGACCCAGAGGAGGCGTATCTCAGCTGGCGGATTTCGCTGGCGGCGGATTGCGATGAGGCGACGATCCGTAATGTGTTTGAATTTGTCGAGGATGATTGCGAGTTGCAAGTCACCCGGCACGAGCCGGAGGGCTTTGCGCCGGGTGCGGTGATCACCGGCGATAACGGCTTCAAGTTCGAGTTTTTCGCGCCGGTGCCGTTGGAGGAGGAAGAGCCAACGCCGGTGGTTGAGCCGGTGCATCAGGAGACTCCTTCCGCCGCGCCGAAGCATGCCGCCGTGGATGCGATGGCGGCCAAGGCGGAAAGCGCCACGGCGGTGGGCGCGACCATCCGGGTGGATCTCGACCGTGTGGACCGCATGATCGATCTGGTTGGCGAGTTGGTGATCAACGAGGCGATGCTGAGCCAGCGCGTGCTGGAGGCGGGGATCGCACGCGCCTCCGGCGTAGCCATGGCGTTGGAGGAGTTGGAGCATTTAACACGGGAAATCCAGGACAGCGTGATGGCGATCCGCGCCCAGCCGGTGCGTTCCGTGTTTCAGCGCATGCCGCGCCTGGTGCGCGAGGTGGCGGCGCAAACCGGCAAGCAGGCGCGGCTGGTCACGGAGGGTGAAGGCACGGAAGTGGACAAGACGGTGATCGAGCGTATTGCCGATCCGCTGACGCATATGATCCGCAACGCCATAGACCACGGGCTGGAAACACCTGAAAAGCGCATCGCCGCGGGCAAGCCGGAGGAAGGCACGGTAAAGCTGACGGCGCTGCACCGCTCCGGGCGGATCGTGCTGGAAGTCTCCGACGACGGCGCCGGGATCAACCGCGCCAGGGTGAAGCAGAAGGCGATCGAGAAGGGGGTGATCGCACCCGATGCACAGCTTACCGATGATGAGATCGACAATCTTATCTTCCTGCCAGGGTTTTCCACGGCGGCGAAAGTCTCGGACATTTCCGGCCGCGGCGTGGGTATGGATGTGGTCCGGCAATCGGTGTTGGCGCTGGGCGGGCGGATTTCCATCTCTTCCAGGCCGGGGCTTGGCTCCGCCTTCACATTGTCGCTGCCCCTCACGCTTGCGGTGCTGGATGGCATGGTGGTGTCCACGCGCGAACATACGCTGATCATCCCGCTCGGTGCGATTGTCGAGACATTGAAGCCGCGTGCGCAGGATGTGTTCCCTCTGGACCGGGATACGAACCTGCTGGCGCTGCGCGGTGGTTATGTGCCGATGGTCGATGTGGCACATAACCTGGGCTATTGCGAGGAGCCCCTTGAGCCCGAACAAGGCGTGGCGCTGCTGGTGGAAGGCGAGGGCGGCGTGCGCGCGGTCCTGCTGGTGGATGCCATCCACGGCCAGCGCCAAGTGGTGATCAAGAGCCTGGAGGCGAATTACCGGGCGGTGCCGGGCATCGCTGCCGCCACGGTGATGGGCGATGGGCGCGTGGCGCTGATCCTGGATGTGGATGCAGTGGTGCGCAATGCCCGCAGCGAGAGCGGGCGCGGCGAGGCAGCGGTGATGGAGGCGGGCTGAGACATGACCAATAGCGCGGGCAAGGGCGAGTTGGGCAACCGGGAGCTGATCGCATTCCGTGTCGGCCGGCAGGAATTCTGCATCAATGTGATGATGGTGCGCGAGATCCGTGGCTGGACCGGGGCGACAATGCTGCCGCGTTCGCCACGCTACGTGAAGGGCGTGATCAATCTGCGTGGCGCGGTGCTGCCGATCGTTGATCTCGCGCTAAGGCTGGGCCTGCCGGGCACGGAGCCAACGGCGCGCAACGTGATCATCGTGGTGCAGATCGGGCATCAGCAGATCGGGCTGTTGGTTGACGCCGTGTCTGATATTTTAACGGCGAACGATACGGAGATTCAGGTATCGCCGGATATCGCCTCGGATCTGGTGAAAAATTTCGTCAAGGGGTTGCTGCCGGTCGAGGGGCGGATGATCAGCCTGATCGGGCTTGATAACGTATTGCCCGGCGGAGAACTGGAAGCAGCATGACAGAGCAGCTGGAGGCCACCAGAGCCGCCTTGGTGGAGAATGCGGAGTTCGCCCTGACCGCGCGGGACTTGGCGGTGATTGCAGGAATCATACGGCAAGAGGCTGGCATTTCCCTCTCCGGCGCCAAGGCGAATCTGGTGTATTCCCGGCTGGCCAAGCGGGTGCGCAAGCTGGAGCTGAACAGCTTTGCCGAATATTGCGCCATGGTGGAAAGTGACGACGGCAAACAGGAGCGCGGCGAGATGATCGCGGCGCTAACCACGAATGTGACGCGGTTTTTCCGTGAGCCGCATCATTTCGAGCATCTGCGCGAGCGGGTGCTGCCGGGGCTGGTGGCGCAGGCGCGGGCAGGAGGGCGGGTACGATTGTGGTCGGCGGCATGTTCCTCGGGGCAGGAGCCGTATTCCATCGCGCTGACGCTGCTGAGCGTGATGCCGGATGCGCCGCGCCATGATGTGAAAATATTGGCCACGGATATCGACCCTAACGTGCTGGCCACGGGCGAGGCGGGGATTTACGATGCCGCGGCGCTGGAGCCGGTGCCCGTGGCGCTGCGCAAGGCTTGGTTCTCGCCGCTGAATGATGGCACTGGGTGCCTGCGCGCCAATGACGAGTTGCGGCAGCTGGTGAGCTTCCGCAAGCTGAATCTCATCGGCTCCTGGCCAATGCGGGGTAAATTCCAAGCCATATTCTGCCGCAACGTGGTGATTTATTTCGATGCGAATACGCAGGAGGCGGTGTGGTCACGCATGACGCCGCTGCTGGAAGATAACGGGGCGCTGTATATCGGGCACTCCGAAAGAGTTTCCGGCCCGGCTGAGGCACTGCTCGCCAATGACGGTATCACCACCTATCGCAAGCGCCGCAGCGGAGACAAGAAGTGACGGTGCGGGTGCTGGTTGTTGATGACTCCGCGACGATGCGAGGCGTGATCAGCGCGACGCTGCGGGCTGACCCGGAGATCGTGGTGGTGGGGCAGGCGGCTGATCCGTATGAGGCGCGCCAGCTGATCAAGCAGCTCTCGCCGGATGTGATCACGCTGGACATCGAGATGCCGAACATGGATGGGCTGGCATTTCTCGACAAGATCATGCGGCTGCGGCCCACGCCGGTGATCATGGTCTCCACGCTGACGCAGGCCGGGGCGGAGGTGAATTTGCGGGCGCTGGAAATCGGCGCGTTCGATTGCGTGGCCAAGCCCTCCTCTTACAACCGGGACAGCTTCGAGCAGCTCGCCGAGAAGGTGAAGGCAGCCGCGAAATCCCGCCGCAGGCCGGTATTGGCTCAGCGCGCAGCGGCGCAGCCCGTGGGCAGCTATGCGCCGGATGGACGCCTGGTGGCGATCGGGTCCTCCACCGGCGGGGTGGAGGCGCTGATCACTATCCTCTCGAAATTTCCAGCCAATTGCCCGCCAACCGTGATCAGCCAGCATATGCCGCCGACGTTCACGGCGAGCTTCGCCGCGCGGCTGAATAAATTATCCGCCGCGGAGGTGAGCGAGGCGGTGGATGGCGCGAAGCTGCAAACCGGGCATGTGTACCTGGCGCCGGGCAATGCGCATCTGGAAGTGTCTGGAGGCTATGTGCGGCTGAGCGACGGACCGAAGGTGAACGGCCACCGGCCATCAGTGGATGTGATGTTCCATTCCGTGTTGCGCAGCGTGGGGGCGCGCTCGGTGGGCGTGATTCTCACCGGGCTGGGGCGCGACGGCGCCGAAGGGCTGCTGGCTTTGCGCGAGGCGGGGGCGGAAACGATCGGCCAGGATGAGGCGAGCTGCGTGGTCTATGGCATGCCGCGCGCGGCTTATGAGATTGGCGCGGTGATGCGGCAATTGCCGCTGGAGCGCATCGCGGAGCGCATTCTGCTCAGCACCAATGTCCGCAGCCCGGAGTATGCTGGATGAACCTCATCAGCGGCGCGCCTGCGCAGGAGCAGGAGCGGAAGATCAACATCGTGCAAGGCGAGAATTATGTGGATGACGACCCGCGCACCGTGCTGACCACGATCCTCGGCTCCTGCATCGCCGCCTGCATCTGGGATGGCGTGGCCGGAATCGGCGGGATGAATCATTTTCTGTTGCCCGGTGATGGCAAGCACCGCCAGCCCGGCGGTGATGCGATGCGCTTTGGCGTGCATGCCATGGAGCTGCTGCTGAACGCGCTGCTGCGCCGAGGTGCCCAGAAGAGCCGCATGCAGGCCAAGCTGTTTGGCGGGGCGCGCATGATCAAGGGCTTGACCGATATTGGCGAGATGAACGCACATTTTGCCGAAAGCTTCCTGTGTGAGGAGGGGATCAACCTGGTCGGCGGCAGCCTGCGCGGCGAGCAGGGACGGCGGATCCAGTTCTGGCCCGTCACCGGCCGGGCGCGCCAGGTGCTGCTGGCCAAGGAAACAGAATCCATCCTGCGCGCGGAGTGGGTGCGCCCGCAGATGCCGGCCAGCGCCGGCAATGTCGAATTGTTCTGAATGTTCGCCAGCCGTTAACCAGCGCCGGGCATTTTCAGGCCACAGGCCTTGCTGAAGTGCCAGGCGGGAGAGATAGGATGGATAATAGCCGGAGCTGCGAAGACGAGCGGCACCATGCGCCGCTGAACTCGATATTGGAGGCTCTGGGCGAGGAGTTTCACGAGCTTTGGCAGTTTACCGAGCAGTTGCAGGCCTCTCTTGGCCCGGCTCTGCTGGAGGTGGCCAACAACCCGGAGCACCATCGTGATGTGCAGTCGCTGGACTTGCTAGCGCAGAGGCTGGCGGCTCTGGCGAAATATGTGCGGACCATTGGCCGGCTGCTGCCCGAGGAGTGGAGCGTGAACCCGAACAGCGCGCTCAGCAATGTCACGCTATCGGACCTGCAATACCGGCTGAAGGGCGCGCCTAGGCTGGAAGGGGCCATCCAACAACCCGGCGAATTGGAGATGTTTTAAAGATGGATGGAATGCATCATCGCCATGGCAGCCAGGAGCGGCGCATGGAGTTGCTTTCAGTACGCAGCGGGGCGCAGGAATTCGCCATGGATATCCGCTCCATCCGCGAGATACGTGGCTGGATCGCCTCCACATATCTGCCGCATGCGCCCGGTTTCATCAAAGGCATGATCAATCTGCGTGGCACGGTACTGGTGGTCGTGGATCTGGCCGTGCGGCTCGGCCTGCCGGCGTGGGAGCCGGGGCCGGCCTCGGTGGTGGTGGTGGTGGAGGCCGGGGACAAGGTGGCCGGCCTGCTGGTGGACGCGGTGTGCGACATCATCACCGTAACCGATGACATGCGCCAGCCAATTCCCGAAACCGGCACGGCGGCGCCAAAGGAATTCCTGGAGGGGCTGGTGATGCTGGACAACCGCATTATCAGTGTCATCTCCATCCCGGCGCTGATGCCCGATGCAGAGATGCAGGAGATGGCCGAGGCCGTGTAACCCCGCCGCCAGACATAAAAAAACGGCGCCGAAAGGCGCCGTTTTACGTTTCGTGGGGGCAAGGATTAATCCGCCGCCAGGGCCATCTGCTTGCGGGCAAGCTGCTGGGTCACATAGCCTTCCGTCGCTTCCGCCACCTTTTCCGCATGGTTGGCGAACACATGGTCCGCCCCCTCGAACACGCGGTAATCGATGGCCACGCCCTTCTGCAGGTTGAGCTTGTCCACCAGCTTGCGCACGGAATTTTCGGGCACCAGCTCGTCGGAATCGCCATGGATCATCAGCCCGCCGCAGGGGCAGGGGGCGAGGAAGCCAAAATCGTAATGCGCCGCCGGGGGGGCGACGGAGACCCAGCCGGAGACTTCCGGACGGCGCATGAGCAGCTGCATGCCTACGAAGGCGCCGAAGGAGTAGCCGGCGATCCACAGCCCGCCATGGCCGGGGTTGAGCGACTGCATCCAGTCCAGCGCCGCCGCGGCGTCGTTGATCTCGCCCATGCCGCCGTCAAACTTGCTCTGGCTGCGGCCGACGCCGCGGAAATTGAAGCGCATGACGGAGAAACCCAGGCGCTGGAACACCTGGTACATGGTGTAGGTGATGCGGTTGTTCATGGTGCCGCCGTGCAGCGGGTGCGGGTGGAGCACCAGCGCCAGCGGGGCGCCACGCTCCTTGGCGTGGTGGTAGCGACCCTCAAGGCGGCCTTCCGGGCCGGCAAACATCACTTCAGGCATTCTCTGATTCGTCTTTCATCAACAGCATACGGGAATTCGCTAAAGAAGAGCTTTAGCCGCAAAAACGACCGGCGAGGGCAGATGCCCTTGGCCAGCGGAAAGTTGACCTACCCGGTCCGGATAACTAAATGCTCCTCACAGCTTCGTGGCATTACAAAACGTTTAACGCGGGGTCTCCCCACTGGTCTGCTAATATAGCCTGCTTCTCGCCTGTTTATCCACGGAAATTCGCATGTCCCTTATGTTTTTAACGGAGACGGTCAGGGCGTACCGCGAACGCGACCCGGCGGCACGGTCGAATCTTGAGGTGCTGCTCTGCTATCCGGGCCTGCATGCTGTTGGAATCCATACGGTCGCCAGCTTCTGCTGGCGGCGGGGCTGGCACACGCTGGGGCGGTTTATCTCGCATATCGGCCGGTTCCTTACCGGCATCGAGATCCACCCGGGGGCGAAGCTGGGGCGGCGCTTCCTCATCGACCACGGCATGGGGGTGGTGGTCGGCGAGACCGCCGAGATCGGCGATGACGTGTATATTTACCACCAGGTGACGCTGGGGGGCACCAGTGTGGTTGGGGGCAAGCGGCACCCGAGCATCGGCAATAACGTGATCATCGGCGCCGGGGCCAAGGTTCTGGGGGCGATCGAGATCGGCGACGGGGCGCGGATTGGCGCCAATGCCGTGGTGGTGGCGCCGGTGCCCGCGGGCACCACGGTGGTGGGCATACCGGCGAGGGCGGTGGAGCGGAGCGTGCGGAGCACGCGCTTCGATGCCTATGGCACGCCATGCGATCCCTGCCTGGATCCGCTGTTCCACGAGGTGGAGCTTCTCCGCGCCGAACTGGCCGCGCTGGAAGCCCGGCTCGCCGCCCAGGCGGCGCAGAAATCCAGGACCTGACGGCGATGCTGTACCTGGATGCCAATGCCACCGAGCCGGTGCGCCCAGCCGCGCGTGAGGCCGCGCTGGCGGCGATGAATACGCTCGGCAACCCATCCTCCACCCATGCGGCGGGACGGGCGGCACGCAAGCTGCTCGAAGAGGCGCGGGAGACCGTAGCCCGGCATTGCGGCGCGCGCCCGGCGGATGTGGTGTTCACCTCTGGAGCAACCGAGGCGAATGCGCTGGCAATCCACGCGCTGGGCGGTGGCCGGGCCGTGCTGACCGGCGCTACGGAGCATGACTCCGTCCGCGCTGCGGCACCAGGGGCGGTACCTGTGCCGGTGCTGGAAACCGGCACGCTGGACTTGGCGGCGCTGGAGACGCTGCTGGCGATGCACGCTGACGCGCTGGTCTGCCTGATGGCGGCGAATAACGAGACCGGGGTGCTGCACGACATCGCGGCGGCGGGGCGGCTCTGCGCGGCACATGGGGCGCTGCTGCATGTCGATGCCGTGCAGGCCATCGGCCGTTGCAACCAGGACTGGCTGGGGCTGGGGGCGGCGAGCTTCGCTCTCTCCGGCCATAAATTCGGCGGGGTGATGGGCGCGGGTGCGCTGGTCACGCGCCGGGGGCTGGAGATCAGGCCGCTGACACGCGGCGGCGGGCAGGAGCTGGGGCGGCGCGGCGGCACGCCGGCGCTCCCGGCCATTGCCGGGCTGGCCGTGGCTTTGGGGGAGCCCTACGAGGCCGGGAGAATTGCCGCATGCCGGGATGCGATGGAGGCCGCCTGCGTGGCCACGGGGGCGGTGGTGATGGGCGCGGGGGCGCCGCGCCTGCCTAACACCACCTGCCTCGCTTTGCCCGGCGTGCGGGCGGACACCCAGCTGATCGCGCTGGACATGGCGGGAATCGCGGTTTCCGCCGGTTCGGCCTGTTCCTCCGGCAAGGTCACGGCAAGCCATGTGCTGGCCGCCATGGGCCAGGGCGAGCGGGTGGGGCAGGCGATCCGCGTCTCCCTGCCATGGGACGTGACGGAGGGCGCGGTGGAGACATTTACCGCTGCTTACGCCGCCATGGTGAAACGTACCTTGCGTCCGCAGGCTGCTTCGGCTTAACGACGCCCGGAAATCATCAGGGTCTTATACATGCCGAAAATGACTTTTATCGAACGTAACGGCCAGCCGCGTGAGGTGGAGGCCCCGCTCGGGCTCTCCGTGCTCGAGGTGGCGCACAAGCATGGCGTTGACCTGGAAGGCGCCTGCGAGGGCTCGCTGGCCTGCTCCACCTGCCATGTCATCATCGCGCCGGAGTGGTTCGACAAGCTGAAGTCCCCCTCCGAGGACGAAGAGGACATGCTGGACGTGGCGTTCGGGCTGGAGAAGACCTCCCGCCTCGGCTGCCAGATCGTCATCACCGAGGCGCTGGACGGGCTGACCGTGCGCCTGCCGGCCAGCAAGAAGGCTGGCTGAGATATCATGAAGGTCGTGGTCGCCATGTCCGGCGGGGTCGACAGCTCGGTGGTTGCCGGGCTGATGGCGCGCGCCGGGCATGAGGTGATCGGCGTGACGCTGCAGCTCTACGACCATGGCGCCGCCGTGGGCCGCAAGGGCGCGTGCTGCGCCGGGCAGGACATCCACGACGCCAAGCGCGTCGCGGACCGGCTCGGTATTGCCCATTACGTCATCGACTCGGAGACGCGCTTCCAGCAGAGCGTGATCTCCGCCTTTGCCGACTCCTATGCTGGCGGCCAGACGCCCGTGCCGTGCATCGCCTGCAACCAGCACCTGAAATTTGGGGATCTGCTGGAAATGGCGCGCGAACTGGGGGCCGAAGCGATGGCCACCGGGCATTATGTCCGCCGCCTGGAAGGCCCGGACGGCGCCGAGATGCACAAGGCTGTGGATGAGAGCCGCGATCAGAGCTGGTTCCTGTTCGCCACCACGCGCGAGCAGTTGGAGTTCTGCCGCTTTCCGCTCGGCGATTACGTTTCCAAGGCCGAGGTACGGGAAGTGGCGGCCCAGATGGGGCTGGCCGTGGCGGAAAAACCGGACAGCCAGGATATCTGCTTCGTTCCCTCCGGCTCTTATGCCGGCATTGTCGAGAAATACCGCCCCGATGCGCTCGAGGCTGGCGAGGTGGTGGCGGAAGATGGCCGCGTGCTCGGCCAGCATCAGGGCATCGCCCGCTACACCATCGGCCAGGCCAAGCGACTGCCCGATGCCGCCGCACATATGGTGGTGAAGAAGATCGAACCGGGGACACGGCGCATCGTCGTCGGCCCGCGCGGGGTACAGAGCGCCGAAGTGCGGCTGCGCGACGTGAACTGGCTGGTGGAGCCGCGCGAATTGCACGCGGCGGTGAAGCTGCGGGCGCGCGACACGCTGCACCCGGCGCGCATCGTCCCGGAGGGCAACGGCGCCGTGCTGTACCTGGACGAACCGGCCCTGGCCGCGCCCGGCCAGGCGGCGGTGTTCTATGATGGTTCGCGTGTGCTCGGCGGCGGGTTCATCGTCTGACCAGTGTTTGTTGATTCATTAACCGGATCAGATACAATCTAAGGTAAGTTGCCTTAGGCTGATCTGGTGCGCTGGTTGTGCCGGGCGGTGCTTGGCCGGCGGGAACGGGTATGGCGACTTACAGCATAGCGTCCGGCGGCACGCTGACCATCACGCGGCCGCTCACGGTCGGCACGAATATCGATTTCCTCAATAATGCCGGCGATAATGGCGTGCTGATCTTCACCAACGGCGCCATGGGGGTGAACACCGCCACGGTCAATGGCACGCTCTCCACCAGCGCCTATTTCGGCGGCACGGTGCTGAACGTCCAGCCCGGCAGCTATGGCATCGGTGGCGATCAGGTGACGCTGCAGGTGGTCAAGAGCCTGTTTTCGGAGCTGGACGTGGCCAGCACCGCCGCGGCGGATAATGCTGACTTCGCCAATATCGCCACGCTGGCGGCGCAGAGCGGGGATGTGATCCTGATCGCCGATGGCACGGTGGCGCCGGGGCCCGCGGCGCCGTTCACGCTGAATGCCAACGAGCAGCAGATCATCGACGAGATGGCCGTGGGGCTCTTCGGCACCGCCGCCAACAGTGCCACTCTGGTCCTCAGCTTTGCCGATATCCGGCAGAACCCGAACAGCAACCACCCTTTCGTCGATGGCGTGTTCACCACCGAGACGCCGGTGAACCCGTGCTTTGCCGCAGGCACGCGCATTCTTACCCCGCGCGGCGAGGTGGCGGTGGAGGAGTTGAGCGTGGGCGATCTGGTCATCACCCGGGAGGGCGAGGAGCAGCCAGTCATCTGGATAGGCAGGCGGGAGATCGAACTTGCGGCGCAGTTGCGGCCCGAGGCTGCGAGGCCGGTGATCATCGAGGCCGGGGCGCTGGGCGAGGGAATGCCCGCGCGCGAGCTGAGGCTCTCACCCGACCATGCGCTGTATCTCGACGGCGTGCTGGTTCCCGCCAAGGCGCTGATCAATTGGGCGAATATCCGCCAGGACCATGCGGCGCGGCGGGTGACCTATTACCATCTCGAACTGCCGCGCCATGGTGTCATCTTCGCCGAGGCGGCTCCGGTGGAGAGCTTTCTCGATACCGGGCATCGCGGCGTGTTCGATAATGCGGATGTGGCGGTGATCGCCCTGCCTGAAGCCATGCAGGCGCGGCGCGAGGCGGAGAGCTGTGCGCCGCTCTGCACCGCCGGGCCGGCGCTGGAGGCCATCCGCCAGCGCATCGCCAGCCGGCAGGTGGGGATCAGGCTCTCCCGCTAGGCTACTTGCTCGGCGGTGGCGGCGGCGGTCAGCACGCCATTGGCCAAATGCAGCTGCCTCTGGCCGGCGCCGTCATGGTGGCTGATGGCGACGATGGTGGTGTTCGGCAGGTGTTCCGCCAGCGTTGCCTGCACCTTGGCGGCCAGTTCCGGGTCCAGCGCGGAGGTTGCTTCGTCCAGGAACAGCCAGTCCGGCGCCGCGACGAGCGCGCGGGCGAGGGCCAGGCGCTGCTGCTCGCCCCCCGAGAGCTGCAAGCCCCAGTTGCTGACATCGTGCAGGAGTGGAGCGAGGTGCCCCAGGCCCAGCGCCGTGAGTGCATCCAGCGCCGCGGCATCGGCGATATCGCTGTCCGGCACCGGGTAGGTGATGCTGCGCTTCAGGCTGCCAAGCGGGAAATATGGCTTTTGCGGCAGGAACATGATGCTGCCGGAAGGCGGGGTGATCTGCCCGTCCCCGAACGGCCAGATGCCGGCGATGGCGCGGAACAGCGTGGATTTGCCGGAGCCGGACGGGCCGGTGACGGTGATCTTCTCGCCCGGCGGCAGGGTTACGCTGGCGTGGTTCAGCAGCTTGCGGCCGTCGGGCAAAGTAAGGGTGAGGTTTTCCAGTTTGAGCGCCTCGCCCGGCTCGCCCAGGCGCGGCCCGTTCGCGGCGGCGGCGCGCGCGGCTTCCATCGCCTCACGGAAGCCGTAGAGACGTGAGACGGTGGCGCGCCAGGTGACAAGGTCCTGGAAGGAGCTGATGAACCAGGACAGCGCGCCCTGCACCTGAGAAAACACGGTGGGGATCTGCACCAGCCCGCCATAACCGATCTGTTTGGCAAAATAGCGCGGCAGGCTGACCACCAGCGGGAAGATGTTGGCAATCTGGCTGAAACCGACGGTAAAGAAGTTCAGCGCCTTGGTTCGGCGCATGATCGCCCAGAAATTATCCCGCAATGCCTGGAAGCTGGCGCCGAGCGAGGCGCGCTCCTCCCCCTCGCCGCGCGAGAGGGCGATGGCCTCCGGATTGTCGCGCACGCGGATCAGCCGGTAGCGGAAATTAGCCTCCAGCCTCTGCTGGTTGAAGGAGAGCGGCACCAGCCTGCGGCCGATGAGCTGGGTAATGGCTGTGCCAATGGCGGAATACAGAATGGCAACCCAGAGCATGTAGCCTGGGATGGTGACGCCGAACAATTTTATGGGGCCGGAGATGGCGTAAAGCACGAAGACAAAGCTGAACAGCGTGACGACGTTGGAGATAAAATCCAGGCCGAGGCTCAGTGTGCTGGCGGTGAAATCCCGCAAATCTTCGGCAATGCGCTGGTCCGGGTTGTCGATGATCGAGCTCGGCGTATGGCTCAGGCTGATGTTGTAATAAGCGCGGTCGGTGAGCCAGTTCTCCACGTAATGCGCGGTCAGCCATTGCCGCCATTTTATCTGCAGCATCTGGTTGAGGTAGAAGGCGTACACCGCGATGAGAACATAGACGATGACCAGCTCGGCGAATCCCGGCATCGGGTAGGCCGTGGCGGAAACCTTCGTAATGGGAGCGTAGAGCAGTCTCTCCACCAGGGAGACATTGTAGACCTGGATGGCGTTATAGAAGTCGTTCAGCCAGTAGGTGAACACAACATTGATGGCGACCAGCAGCAGGTTCAGCGCGATGACCGAGCCGAGCAGGAGGAAGGCGCCCCAGCGCTCCTCGGAGCGGAAATACGGCTTGGCCAGGCTCCAGGCCTCCACCACGCCGGTGATGAAGTTGGTCATCCGCTCGCCCATGATCAGTCTTCCGCCTTCAGGCGCAGGCGGAGCACGCCATGCAGCACATCCGGGCTGATGGGCTTGCCCTTGCGCAGGATCTCGATGCGCCCGGCGCGGGCCAGGCGTTGCGCCGCCAGCTTCACGGGCGGCAGCGATTTGCGCCAGCTATCGTCCGCCGGGTTGCCGGCCAGGGTGCGGGCGGCCTCGGTGGGGCAGATGGATTTGTTCGGCCCGCGGGCGGCGAGCGTGGCAAGGATCGCCTGTTCGGCTGGATCTGTGGTCATAAGGCAAGGCTTATGCCCGATTGCCCGCGATGTTCAAAGGTGTTCAGCGCAGGGCAAACATTGCGGCCATTTCCTCCGGCCCCACGGGCTGGCCGAAATACGGCCCCTGGCCCTCATCGGCGCCGAATTCCATGAGCAGCTGGTACTGTGTCTCGTTTTCCACGCCGCCGGCCAGCACAGTCTGACCCAGGGCGTGCCCGGCCTTGATGGCGGCGCGCACGAGGGCGCTGTCCGAGTCTTCTTCCAGGTTTTGCACCAGGGAGCGGTCGAGCCGCAGCGTGGAGAAGGGCAGGCGCTTGAGCGCGCTCAAGGAGGCATGGCAGGTGCCGAAATTGTTCAGCGCCAGCCGCACGCCGAGGCCTTGCAGAGCTTTCAGCGCGAACACCGTGTCGTTATTGCCGTCCTGCAGCGCGGGTTCGGTAATTTCCAGTTCCAGACGTTCGGGTGCTACTCCCGACTGGTTCAGCGACTCGAGCAGCTGGTGGATGAGCCGGCCGCTTTGCAGATGCGGCAGCGACAGCGCCATGGCGATGGAGAAATGCGCGGGCCAGGTGGCGGCGTGCCGGCAGGCCTCGTGCAGCACCCAGCCGGTGATGCTGGTGATGACGCCCGAGCGCTCGGCAACGGGCATGAAATGCTGGGCGGGGATGTAGCCGCGGCGGGAATGGCGCAGCCGGAGCAGGGTTTCAGCCCCCCGGGCAAAGCCGCTGCCCAGGGTGATGATCGGCTGGTAATGCAGGGCGAAGCCGTCCGTTGCCAAAGCCTCGCGCAGGCGCTGGGTCATGCGCCGGCGTTCGGTGACTTCGTGCCTGGCGATACGCTGGCGCAGGTCGCGCGCGGATTGTTGTGAAACCGGGTTTTCAAGAATGGGAAAGTTAAGCTCTGTCATGGCATGTCTGGAAGGTCATGCGCCTGACACTGCGTTGCCATGGTTAACGGAGTGGAAAAGGATTTTTTGTATATTTAGGCAAAGTTTCACCGGATGAGCCGATAAAGGGGGCGGATATTGCCCTCGGTGCCGGCTAGGTGGGTGGCATGCGAACCACCCGTGTCATGGCCGGCGATGCCGTGCAGCGGGGTGTGGTGTCTTTCTGTCAGGCCCAGGCCTTGCTCATTGGTGAAGGAAGCGGAGAGCGGGACGTTCGTGATGCGGGTGCAGTTCATCAGCGGTGTCATGTTGTTCTGCATGAATTTCCGGCTGACCACCTAGGCCAGGATTGGCAGAAACGAAGCACATGGTGTTAGGCACGCTTTGCGGAGCAGCGGCAGGCGCGATGGCAATGCTGGCGGCCAAGCCAAACACAACGGCGCGCGAAGCCGTACGATTCCGCAGTTTGCTGCGGAAGATATATCGTTTGTTCACTTACAGCCTCTCTATGACTCGGTATGCATGGCGGATTAACGAATCGTTAGTCGATTTTCAGGGAGGGCTGTTACGGGATGTAATGGTGGAAATCTGCTGCGGCGAGGTTAACTTTGCGTGACGCTTTTATGACGCCCGAGCGTCAGAGCTTGAGTGACCGCAAATTATCTTGCGCTTCCGGGGCCAGGCCCGGGGTAAGGGCGGCGCGCAACCCGGCGAAGCTGGCCTTCACGCCGTAATGCAAGGAGACATAGGAGAGCGCCGCGCCCGGCTGCGGCGGGGAGGCGACATGGCGCAGCACCGCCTGCACGAACATGTTGGCGCTGCCAGCCATGATGAAGGGGGAGTCGGCGTCCAGGTAGAAACCCTGCAGGCTCGGCGGCGTGGCGATGGTGTAGAGCCCGTGGCGGGCGTAATCGAGCAGCTTGATCTTGAGCCCGGAACCGGCGCGCAGCGGGGAGATGGCCAGCGACGCGCGGTGCAATAACGGGGCAAGGGAAGGAACGCGGCCCCACGCCTTCACGCCACGGGGCAGGCGGGTGAGCGCCGGGCCGCAATCGCCCACCAGGTCCAGCGTCAGCCCCTCGGACAGTAATGGCGGCCAGATCTCGGAGAAGAACCAGCGCAGCCCGTCCAGGTTCGGCAAGGAATTGCTGCCGACGAAGATCAGCCTGCCGGGGATGCGCTCCACATCTGGCGGGCGCGGGCAGGGCAAGGCGGGCATGGGGGCGGTGAAAATATTGCGCGCCGGGCACATGGCGCGCAGCTCTTCCGCCTCCTCGGGCTGGATGGCGGCGATGGATATGGCGCGCCCGAGCAGGGTTGCCTCCCTGACGCGGGAAAAATTCTCCGGCAGCACATGGTAGCCGGCGGCCGAGAGCGCCTGGGCGCGGCGGTGAAACACATCGTGTGTGATGACGAGTCTGTTCACCCCCGCCAGTTCCGGCTCGGCCAGCAGGGGGGCGCGGAATACCGTGTCGATCAGCACGGCCTTGGGCTGCAGGCGCTCAATGGCGCGGGCGCACCAGCGTAGATCGGACGGGCTGGGGAAGGTGCCGAGCACCGCATCGGCATTGTGCCGGGCGCGCCGCAGCCGGGCGGCGATCGGCGGGGGCAGGCGGCGCAGCAACGCGCGCAGGGTGATGCTCAAAGCAGTGACGGGCGAGAGAGCGCCGAGATACGGGCCAACCCGGGTGATATGCGGCCCCAGCACCCGGGTCTCGGTGTAGCGCTGCACCGGCCAAGCCAGCCTGGAGCCGGTGAGCAGAATGGTGACGGCGAAGCCTTCCTGCCGCAGCCAGTCGATGATCGCGTGATTCAGTGCCAGGTGCCCGGCGGCGCCGGGCCTGGGTAATTCATCGGTGACGAAAGCGATCACCGGAGGAGAGGCACGGTCAGGCTGCGTTTTGCTGGATGCCTTTTTCGTTGAGCAGGGCCTGCAATTCGCCCGTCTGGAACATTTCGGTCACGATGTCGCAGCCGCCAACGAACTCGCCCTTGACGTAGAGCTGCGGAATGGTCGGCCAGTTGGAGAATTCCTTGATGCCCTCGCGGATTTCCGGGGTCTCCAGCACGTTTACCGAGGCGAACGGCACGCCGGCATGCTTCAGGATCTGCACCACGCGGGCGGAAAAGCCGCATTGCGGGAAGAGCGGCGTGCCCTTCATGAACAGCATGACCTCGGAACCGTCGATATGGCTCTGAATTTCAACAAAAATCGGATTGTCCATAAGCTTCTAGAATCCTTAATCGGGCGCTGAGGTTTGCAGCGCCAAAGCGTGAAGTTCGCCGCCCATGCGGCCTTGGAGCGCGGCGTACACCATCTGGTGCTGGCGCACCCGGGGCACTCCCCGGAATGCTTCCGACACGATGTTCGCCGCGTAATGGTCGTTGTCGCCAGCCAGATCCTCGATCTCGATCTTGGCATCCGGGAAGGCGGCCTTGATCAGGGCTTCGATTTCACTTGCGAGCATAGCCATTGGTCTCTGCTACCCTTTTCAGGCAAACCAATGCGGAAAGAACCCTTCATGGGCGTCCCGCAACTGTGGCAAGGATATGGCAACACCATTAGGCAGAGTCAATTTATCTGCCGTTAAGGTATGGCCGATACGCTGTGCGGGTATACCGGCTTCCCGCGCCGTGGCCAGCAGCGGGGCAGCATCGCGCACGGCCAGAACGTAGCGGGCCTGATCCTCGCCGAACCAGAATTCCGCACCGCCCTGCGCGGTCAGTTCCGCACCGGCATTACCGGCCAGCGCCATCTCCGCCACGGCGACGAGCGTACCGCCATCGGAGACATCGTGGCAGGCGGCGACGCGGCCGGCCAGGATCTGGGCGCGGACGAAGTCGCCGTTCTTCCGCTCGGCGGCGAGGTCCACCACCGGCGGGGCACCGTCCTCGCGGCCAAGGATTTCACGCAGGTACAGGGAGCGGCCAAGCTCGCCCTTCGTCTCGCCGACGAGCACCAGCTCCAGCCCGGCGGAGATGCCGTAGCCCACGGCCTGGGCGGCATCCTCCAGCACGCCGACGGCGCCGATGGCCGGGGTGGGCAGGATGGGGCGGCCTTCCGTCTCGTTGTAGAGCGAGACGTTGCCGGAGACGACCGGGAAGTCGAGGGCCTTGCAGGCCGCCGCCATGCCTTTGATGGCGCTGGCGAACTGGCCCATGATCTCGGGTTTTTCCGGGTTGCCGAAATTCATGTTGTCAGTCACGGCCAGCGGCAGCGCGCCGGTGGCGGTGATGTTGCGCCACGCCTCGGCTACGGCCTGGGCGCCGCCCTGTTCCGGGTCCGCCACGCAATAGCGCGGCGTGCAGTCGGTGGTGATGGCCAAAGCGCGCTTGGTGTCTTCCAGCTTGACGATGGCGGCATCGGCCTGGGCCGGGCGCTTCACCGTCTGCCCGCCGACAGTGGAGTCGTACTGGTCGAAAATCCAGCGGCGGGAGCAGAGGTCCGGGGAGCCGATCAGCTTCAGCAGCGCCTCGTCCAGGGGCGCGCTGGTTTCCAGCGGGCCAAGCGGCGCGGGCTTAGGTGTTTCCGCAATCGGGCGGCGGTAGAGCGGCGCGGCTTCGGCCAGCGGGTCGAGGGGGATGTCTGCTTCGGCCACGCCCTTGTGCTTGACCACGCTGCGGCCCGTATCGGTGATATGGCCGATGATGGCGTAGTCGAGGTCCCATTTCTCGATGATGGCGCGGGCCATCTCGCTGCGCTCCGGCTTGAGCACCAGCAGCATGCGCTCCTGGCTTTCGGAGAGCATCATCTCGTAGGCGGTCATGCCGGTTTCGCGCTGCGGCACGTCGTCGAGGTTCAGCTCGATGCCGACACCGCCCTTGCCGGCCATCTCGACCGAGGAGGAGGTGAGCCCGGCCGCCCCCAT
>NZ_JBKQJR010000127.1:0-5130 GCF_052326845.1 Acidocella sp.
GCCGAGCACGCGCTTGTAGTGGTTGACGACCGCGACCGCCAGCGTTTTCTTCACCCGCTCCTGGCCAATGATGTACTCGTTCAAGTGGGCCACGAGCTCGCGCGGCGTCGGCAGTTTCTCAAGCTTGGAATTCTTCCGCTGATGTTGCTCAAAGAGGCTTTCGCACATCCCCACGCAGTGGGCGCAGATGTGTGCGATCGGCCGACCCAACGACACGGGAACCAGTGCCCTGCCCTCGATCATGGGCCCGGCCTCGGCGCTGTTCCTTCCGCAGAAATTCACCCAGACTGGCTTCCAAAAACACGAGCCTGGCGTTCCAGAATACACGCATGGCCGCCGACCGCACGCTCATGGCGGTCATCCGCACCGCCCTTTCGCTCATCAGTTTCGGGTTCACGATCTTTAAGGTGGCCCAGAACCTCGTCGCGGAAAATGTCTTGAAGGTCGGCGGCAACGCAGTGCCCCATTTCGGCATCGGTCTGGTCCTGCTTGGCATCATGGTGCTCGGCGTCGGCATCATCTATCATGTGCGATTCATGCGTGTGTTGCGCCTCGATCGGAAGCGAATGGCCGAGGATGGCCTCATCCGCGGCGAGAGCCCATTCCCGCCCTCGTTTACGCTCTTAACCGCGTTTATCCTTTTTGCTTTTGGGCTCGCGGTGATCATGAGCATGCTCTTTCGCGTCGGCCCGTTCGAATGAGGTGCGCGCCAGGGCGCCACGGATGAGGATCTCCCCCTGCCTCGGCGGCGGTGCGGCCGTCATCGCCGCGGCCGGCCTCTTATGTTGCATCGGCACCGCCAATGCCCAGGAACTGGAGCCGCGCGCCTACTCGGCGTCTCCAATTGGCACTAACTTTCTCATCTCTGGCTTCTCGGACACAAGCGGCAGCGTATCGCTCGACCCATCATTGCCGATCACGGGCGTCAAGTCGAAGATCGACGACTACAGTTTCGGCTATGAACATACTTTCGGCCTCCTCGGGCGCTCGGCAAGCGCCGCCATCTTAGCCCCCTACTACAGTGGCGAACTCAAGGGGCAACTCGAGACGCAGAACCAGCGCCTGGACCGGTCTGGGCTTGGTGACGTGAGAATCCGGCTGGCGCTGAACCTGTTGGGCGGCCCCGCGCTCACGCCGGCCGAGTTCATGCGACGTCAGCCAAACACGACACTCGGGGTGAGCCTCGTCATCATACCGCCCACGGGTCAATACGACGCGCAGCGCCTCATCAACATCAGTTCCCATCGCTGGGCCTTCAAGCCCGAGATCGGCCTATCGCAGCCATTGGGAAACTGGTTCGCGGAAGCCTATACGGGCGTCTGGGTCTTCACCGACAACGACGATTACTTTCGCGGGCACGTGCGTGGCCAGGATCCAATCTACACGTTTGAGGTGCATGGAGGCTATACTTTTCGCCCCGGCCTGTGGCTCGCGGCGGATGCAACCTACTACATTGGCGGCACGACCAGCATAAATGACGTGCCCGCGTCCGATTATCAGAAGAGTTCGCGCTTTGGCCTGACACTGTCAGTCCCGATTGCACCGGGTTTTGCCGCGAAACTGAGTTGGTCCAAGTGGCTGACCGGACGCTTCGCCGTGCACTACCAGACGGTCGGCGTGACGCTGCAATACCGCTGGTTCGGCCCGTAAGAACCACCCCGCTGATCGCGTCACTCCAGGAGGGTATCAGGTTGCCCGATGCGCGCGACGGTACCGGGATGGGCCTCCCGGTCGAACCCGGCGCGGTTCAGCCCCCGTGAAGGGGCGACCCGGGATCGGCAGGACTGTGCGGCTGATCGTTTCTGGTTTGTTTGTCATCGCTCTCCTCCTTGGATGTGCGATTGATAGCCCACCAGAATATCGAGAGCGAAACATTCGTTAATTTTATATACTTTTCATTTTTACTCCTTCTAGGGGGAAGCGCCGAACCACTTGCCGTAAATCTGCTGATACGTGCCGTTCTCTCGGAGCTTGAGAAAGGTAATGTCGATCTGTTTTCGCAATGGATTGTTCAGCTGCATCAATAACGCGACTGGCGCAGTGTTGAATTCAGGACCGACCATCTTCACCAATCCCCGTCCCTCATGCGAAGCATAATAAAGGAGCACTGGTGCGCTGAAGACCACGGCATCCACTTTCTTGTCCAAAAGAGCCTGAAACATCTGATCGGTTGTCTGAAACTCCTGAACCTGCGCGCCCTGGTCCAGAAGATAATCCGCCGCGGTGCTGTGCAGTAGTGTGGCGACCGGCTTACCGGGCAAGTCGCTTGGCCCCTCGATCGCGCCTTGAATTTGTTCCACGGTCAGCGTGGTTGTCAGCTGGGCAGTATAGAACGCCACGAAAATCACCCCGGCGAACATCCAGAAAATTGAGAGCGTGCGCGCCAGCCATTGACGCGGCATCCGCTCCTCTTGCGTCATCAGCGCCGATACCGCCCAAAAAATGGCCTGGAAGATGCCAGGGAAGTACTTCCGACTCGAAATGAGGCCGTCTTCGTGTCGCCGTTCGAGCAGCCACATCAGATGTGGCTGGAATCAGCACGAGCAGCAGGGCCATCATGAGCCACAATACGGTCGTTCGCGAAAACATCAGGCGGAGCGTGTCCCATAGTGGGTTTGCGGTCGTTCTCGTTTCGCCGGTGTCCCGCACCATGATCTGCAGGCCGGGTTGCATTATTGGATATGAGAAATCGAATATCTGATCTCGGGCCGAGGTCACGAACACGGGCACGACGGTAAGGTCTACAGTTTTGGATTGCATGGCTTCCTGCAGACCATTTATGTCGGGTTCAAGCCGATAGCTGGTCTTCACCTTCATCTGCTTGGCGATCGCCTCCCAAAGTTCGATGCTGAACCCGGTCATTGAGCCATTCTGCTCCATAATGAACGGTGGAACAACGAGCACGCCCACCCGGATCACCGGGATCTGGCTCTGCACCGGCGCGGCTGCAGAACTGGCGGTTTGTGGATAGGCCGGACCCGCGATCGCGCCGATGATTGTGGCCAATAGTAGACAAAGAGCTTTTTTCAATGAACGCTCCTCCCCACTCCCTACGGAAGCATTAGCCCTGATGCTGCGACCATTGTCTGGCGTCGAATGATTTGAGATAGTTTTTGTTTTGAATTAATTGGGGCTTTGGCTGACCTGCCAAGTTGAAATTAAACGGCATTTTGATGGCAAAGCAAGCATTGATTAGGGATGCTGTGCCCTTTGACGAGTTCGCGCTGGAACTGGATCGTTTCGACCCTGAATGTCTACACTATCCAAGCAAAAGCAAAGAGGGGGCATTCCGTGCGCAAAATCGCAAGGATCTGCAGCTCACTGTATTTCGTCAGCTTCATCAAAATCTCCTCGTCCATAATGCCGAGAAAATTCTACTCATGCGTCCCCTTAATTTCAGGGGGGATTACCCCCCGCAGTCCCCCCAAACGGCCCGCCACCGCCCCGGCTCGCAGGACGGGTACGTTCGGGCGGGTTCGCCCTGACGCGTATGGCAATACGCACTGTCCAGATCGCAGGCCAGACAGCCAGCCGCACGGAGCGGCTGGCCTCCCGGTTCAGGGCGTCATACGAGGATCAGACGACGCTGAGCTGCACATCGACATTGCCGCGGGTGGCGTTGGAGTAGGGGCACACCTGATGCGCCTTTTCCGCCAGTGCTTCGGCCTGGGCGCGCTCCAGCCCCGGCAGCGCGATGGCCAGCGCCACGGTGATGCCGAACCCACCCTCGGAGCGCGGGCCGATGCCGACCGTTGAGGTCACGCTGGCATCAGCCGGCACTTTCGGACCGCCCTGCGAGGCGACGAACTTCATCGCGCCGAGGAAGCAGGCGGCATAACCAGCGGCAAAGAGCTGCTCGGGATTGTTGCCTTCGCCGCCAGCGCCGCCCAGCTCCTTGGGCGTGGTCAGCTTCACATGCAGGCTGCCATCGGTGGTCGCGGCATGGCCATCACGGCCGCCGGTGGCGCGGGCTTCGGTGGTGTACAGAACGTTAACAGACATCGTGGTTTCTCCTTGGGGAAAGGGGCCGGCCCACCATGGACTGGCCTCGGGTGAAAGCGGGGGTCAGTTCGCGCTCAGTGCGGCGCGCAGGAAAGCGGTGCCCTCGGCCACCGCGGCGGTGTCTGCCGGGGTGCCGGCCAGGGCGTTCAGCATCACGAAGTCATGGATGGTGCCGAGATAGCGCGTTGCGGTGGTCGGCACACCGGCCGCGATGAGCTTACGGGCATAGGCCTCGCCCTCGTCGCGCAGCACGTCGTTCTCGTCGGTGATCACCATGGCCTCAGGCTCACCGCGCAGCTGGTCGAGTGTTGCGTTCAGCGGCGAGATATGCGGGTCGGCGCGCAGGCTCACACTGGGCTCATAGGCGTCCCAGAACCAGGCCATCGCCTTGGCCGTCAGCCACGGGCCGTTGGCGAATTCATGGTAGGAGCCGTCATTCATCGCGGCGTCGGTGACCGGGTAGAACAGCAGCTGCGCCTTGATCGCGTGGCCATGCCGCTCCTTGTCCAGCAGCGCCACCACGGCGGTCATGTTGCCGCCCACGCTGTCGCCGGCGATGGCCAGGCGCGTGGCATCAACATTGAATTCCTGCGGATGCGCGGCAACATACTGGGTCACGGCGTAATCCTGCTCGATGGCGACGGGATAGCGCGCCTTGGGCGAGCGCTCGTAATCGACGAACACCACCTCGGCATCGGCACCATCGGCGAGCTGGCGGATCAGGCGGTCGTGGGTGGTGGTATCGCCCATCACCCAGCCGGCGCCATGGAAATAGATGACCACGGGCAGAATACCCTGGGCACCGTGCGGGCGGACGATGCGGATGGCGGTATGGCCTGTGGGCCCGATCGGCAGCACGCGGTCCTCAATATTGGCCATCCGGCTTGGCGACGGGGCCAGACTGCAGCTGATCCAGCAGGGCGCGGGCCTGAGCGGGCGTGTAGGCGTAGATCGGCTTGGCGCCGGACAGGCTGTCGATGAAATGCTGGGTGGTGGGCTCCAGCACCGGGGGGGCGGCAAAGGCGCTGCCGCTGGCAATGGTACTGAGCATAAGGGCCGAGGCGAGGAGGGTACGAACGTTGGACATGACGGGCTCCGTGGGGTTGTACGGCTGGATTGGTCCAGAGC
>NZ_JBKQJR010000128.1:0-10670 GCF_052326845.1 Acidocella sp.
GCCGAGAGAACCATTGAGGCAACATGGAAGCGTATCGGTTCATTGCTCGATCACTTCCCCCCAACAGAGTGCGCAAACTACATCAGGCACGCAGGATATGCGTCAACCTAATCGCAGAAGACTCTAATGACATGTTCCCACCCCGCCGTGCGGCGAGGCTGGAACTCGGCCGCCGCGGCTTCCTCGTCTCGATGTGCGCGGCCGGTGCCGTGTTCGGCTTCCCGCGCCGGGCCCAAGCCACCATGAATCCAGAGGCGCCGGACGGCCTGCCCCTGGACGCCGTGGGGGCAAAATATGAACCCACACTGTGGTACTGGATCGACAGCACCGGCAAGGTGAACGTCAACATCATCCGGGCCGAGATGGGCCAGCATGTCGGCACCTCGATCGCGCGCATCCTCGCTGATGAGCTTGGCGCCAACTGGGACGATGTGCATATCGACCATGTCGACAGCGACCCGAAATGGGGGACGATGGTAACTGGCGGCAGCTGGTCCGTCTGGCAAAGCTGGCCGGTCTACCGGCAGGCCGGCGCCGCGGGCCGCATCGCGCTGGCGGAAAAGGCGGCAAGCCTTTGGGGCATTGATGCCTCCCGGATCACGGTCGAGAACGGCATTGTCTCTGGCGGCGGCAAGACGGCCAGCTTTGGCGAGCTCGTGACGCAGGGTGTTACCCGCATTTTCACCGCCGCCGAACTGCAGGCCCTGCCTCTGAAACCCCATGCGGATCTGACGCTTTTGGGCAAGGCGTTGCCCGCCCTCGATATCCGCACCAAGACCACGGGGCAGGCGATCTACGGCATTGATTCGAAGGTGGACGGCATGGTCCATGCCGCGCCGATCCTGCCGCCAACGCGCTATGGCTGCGCTGTCACGGGGATCGACGACAGCGCGGCGAAAGGCGTGAAAGGCTATCAGCAGACGCTGAAGATCGACGATCCGTCCGGGACCGTGCCCGGCTGGGCGATGGTGATCGCCGACAGCCATTGGGCGGCGCAGAAGGCCGCGAAGCTCGTGAAGGTCGGCTACGACATCAAGGGCAATGCGCAGCAGATTGGCGAGGCCGATATCCAGGCCGAGAACAAGCGCCTGATCGATGATCCGAAAACCGGGGCGCTGCTTGACACTGGCGATACCGACGTTGACCCGGTTTTTGCCAAGGCCGCCGACACGTTGGAGGCTGAGTACACGACGCAGACTGTGCTGCATTTCCAGATGGAACCGCTGAACGCGCTCGCCTTCCAGAACCAGGATGGCATATGGGAGATTCACACGGGCAACCAGTGGCAATCGCTGTGCCTGCCATGGCTCCAGACGGCCCTCGGCGTCGGCGCGGGCAAGGTCATCATGCGCTCCTACCTGCTGGGCGGCGGTTTCGGGCGCCGCCTGAACGGTGACTATGCGGTGCCGGTCGCGCTTGCCTCCAAGGCACTCGGCGGCAAGCCGGTGAAGATGGTCATGATGCGCCCGGACGACGTACAGTTCGATAGCGTCCGCCCGCCGACCATGTCGCGCCTGCGGATGGCCTTCGATGCCGGCAAGCAGGTGATCGCGATGGATACCGCCGTTGCCTCTGGCTGGCCGACAAAGGTAATGGTGCCCTCCTTCATGCCGAAAGGGGTGAATGGCGAGCACTATGATCCCTTCGCTTCGGACGGGGCGGACCATTGGTATGATGTCGGCGCCCAGCGCGCCCGGGCGATATCGAATGAGCTGGCAGAGGCGACCTTCCGCCCCGGTTGGCTGCGCTCCGTATCGCCAGGCTGGATCAATTTTGCGGTCGAGAGCTTCATGGACGAGGCCGCCCGCCATGTCGGGCAGGACCCGCTGCAGTTCCGCCTCGACCATTTCACCGCCCAGGGCCGCAACGCGGGGTCCGCGCCGAATGCTGTCGGCGGGGCCGCGCGTCAGGCGGCGGTGTTGAAACGGGTTGCCGAGATTTCAGGCTACGGCAAGGGCGGCCTGCCCGCCGACACGGCGATCGGGATTGCGACGACCTACGGCCAAGCGCGCTCAATGCCCACATGGGTCGGCGGCGCGGTTCAGGTGCATGTGGACCGGGCCACGGGCCATGTGGATGTGCAGAAGGTCTGGCTGGTCGTCGATTGCGGCACTGTCGTCGATCCGGATGGCGCACGGGCGCAGGTCGAGGGCGGCGCCATGTGGGGCGTGTCGATGGCGCTCTATGAGGGCACCCAGTTCAAGGGTGGCAGGGTCATCGATAGCAACCTGGATACCTACACGCCGATGCGCATGGTCGACGCCCCCGAGATGACCATCGAGATGGTTGAGAGCACCGAGGCGCCGACAGGTTTGGGCGAGCCGGGCACGACCGTCATGGCGCCTGCACTCGCCAACGCGATTTTTGCGGCCGTGGGCGTGCGGATGCGCCATCTGCCGATGACACCGCAGGCAATCCTCGACGCGCTCAAGGCGACGAAGACATGAGCGCCGAGGGAGCAGGCTGTAGCTGGACGCCGCTCTCTGCGACGAACGGGCTGCATCCCGCTCTGCTCGACCCCTGGGACGCCGCCCTGACGATGGGAGATGGCACGGTCATCGCCCTCCTTGTGGCGACCGAAGGGCCTGCCTATCGCAACCTCGGCGCAGCGCTTGCCATTTCTGCCGATGGCCATTGCGCCGGGGCGATTACCTCGGGCTGCATCGAAGCGGACCTTATTCTTCATGCGCCGGATGTGCGGGCGAGCGGGTGGCCCAAGCGACTCCGCTATGGGGCGGGCTCGCCCTTCTTCGATCTGCGGCTGCCCTGCGGCGGCGCGATCGAGGTGATGCTTTTCCCCCTGCGCGCTCCTGATGTGCTTGGCGAACTGGCGCGGCGGCGGGCGGCGCGCAGGCCTGTGTCGCTGTCCGTCTCGAGGCAGGGACGTCTGTCTATCGCGCCCTATGCGCCAACGGGCGTTGTGAATGACGGCTTGTCTCTCGGTTTCCGTCCGCCGGTGCGCTTCGTGATCTTCGGCGCCGGGCCTGAGGCGCTTGTCTTTGCGCACCTCGCGGCGAGCCTTGGGCATGACCATCTGCTTCTGTCGCATGATGACGTGACGCTCGGCTCCGCGCGGTTGACAGGATGCAAGGCCGAAAAACTCTCGCGGATTTCGGATCTGCCGGATGTTCTGGTCGATGCCGATACCGCCGTGACGCTATTCTACCATGACCACGATTATGAGCCGGAGCTGCTGCGTTATCTTCTGGCAGGCGATGCCTTCTATATCGGCGCGCAGGGCAGCCGTGGGGCGCAACGGAGTCGCTTGGCGCGGCTGCAGAAAATGGGCGTGCCCGCCGGACAGATCGCCCGCCTGCGCGGCCCGATCGGCCTTATTCCCTCTGCGCGTGACGCACAGACACTCGCGATTTCGGTACTTGCCGAGATCATGGCAGCAGCCAGAACACGCGAGATAGTCGCCACCCCTGCCGCCGCTGAGACGGTTGGCTGATGCGCAGCCTCGGCGTGCTGCTTGCGGCCGGGGCATCGCGCAGGTTTGGCCCGGAGGACAAGCTTCTCGCGCCCTATCGCGGTGGGGCGCTGGTGCGCTCGGCTGCCACGGCTCTCCTCGGCGCAGGCTGCGACGCCATGCTGGCTATCGTCTCTTCTGTGGACGTTGCAGCTGCATTGCCTACAGGAATCGAGATTTGCAGCATCGCACCCGGGCAGCCGATGGCGGTCTCATTCCATATGGCGATTGATCAGGCGGTCGCACGGCGGGCAAGCCGCCTCCTGATCTGTCTTGGCGACATGCCGAATGTAAAACCGGCTCTGCTGCGCCGGCTTGCGGCACATGACAGCTCCTGCGCTTGCCTGGCGGGAGATATCCGCACGCCGCCGATGCTTCTGACCGAGACCGATTACGCCGCAGCACGGGCAAGTGCAGACGGCGATCGGGGGGCGCGGCGATTCCTTGCCAGGCTACCGGCGGACACGCTGATTGATGTCGATCCCGTCGAGATACTCGACATCGATCGACCGGCGGACATCACCCCGGCATCGCTATGATATATGCCTAGTGGAGTGGGCCGCCAGGGGCCCACTCCATGCACTGGAGGAATTTGTGTCAGGGCATGACAGCCTTCGCTGGCGGTCCAAATGGCGTGCCACAACATGAACAAACCCCGTTGTTCCTGCGGGCTCTTGAAATTGCTTCCCCACGGTCCAAGATTCTACCAACTTTGCCTTGGCGGCTGCTGCCCGGAAGAATCAACCATAGATGGGGAGCTATCAGATGATACGTCGAGAAGCTGTGCGGAAATTTATCCGATCCAGAAGCCTGCCCGTCGCGACCGCTGTGGGGGCTGTTGGGATATTCATTCTCGACTCGGTCACCCCGGAAGATATCATGGTTGCGATGCTTTACGTCGCGGTGGTGCTGGCAAGCTCCAGCTTCTGCAAGCCGCGCGAGGTTTGGCTCGTCTTCCTGGGGTGTGTGGGCCTGACGGTACTGTCCTACCTGATATCACCTAACTCCATCTCACCGCAACGTGACACCCTCTTAAACACGGCCCTTTCCATCACGGCGATGGCGCTGACGGCTTTCCTCGCCACGCGCTATCAATCAACGGTTGAATCGGTGCGCGAGCAGGCCAAGCTCCTCGACCTGACGCATGACTGCATCATCGCAGGCGACATGAACAATGTGATCACCTACTGGAACCGCAGCGCCGAGGCTTTCTATGGATGGACCGCGGCCCAGGCCGTCGGCAAACTTTCCCGCGAGCTCCTGAGTACCACCTTCCCGATACCGCTCGACGCCATCAAGGCCGAGCTCTTGAGCACGGATCGCTGGGAGGGCGAGGTCGTCCGCAGGAAGCGCGACGGAACGCCGGTCATCCAGGCCTGCCGCTGGTCGTTGAAGCGCGACGAGCGGGGGCGGCCTGCCGGGCTCCTGGAAACCAGCAACGACATCACCGCGCGCCGGCAAGCACAGGAGGCGCTTCGGGAGGCCCAGGAGGATCTTGCGCGTGTCAATCGCGTGATGCTACTGAGCGAGTTGACCTCTTCAATCGCCCACGAGGTCAAGCAACCGCTCGCGGCGATCGCCGCGAGCACCAGTGCCGCAACCCAATGGCTCGCCACCGATCCGCCCCATGTCGACGAGGCCAACACGGCGCTCGGCCGG
The DNA here is from genome assembly GCF_052326845.1 of Acidocella sp. Taxonomy (GTDB): domain Bacteria; phylum Pseudomonadota; class Alphaproteobacteria; order Acetobacterales; family Acetobacteraceae; genus Acidocella. The sequence goes on from NZ_JBKQJR010000128.1 coordinate 5,129, forward strand.
ATCCTCCGAGACTGCCAGCGCGCCAGCGAAATCATCAGCCGCGTGAGCGCGCTCGCTAAGAAAGAGGCACCGCACAAGGATCTGCTGGACATCGACTCGACCATTCTCGAAGTCATCGCCATGGCCGATGACGTCTTGCAGAAGAACAAGGTCATCTTGCGAACCGGCCTTTCACCCGGCCTGCCGGTCGTGACCGCCGACCGGGTCCAGATCCAGCAGGTGATCCTGAACCTGATCAGCAACGCCGTCGAGGCGATGAAGGAGCAGGCCGACGGCCAGCGCGAGCTCACCGTGAATTCCGGCTGGGACGACGAGACCGACCTGTTCGTCGAAGTGAGGGATACCGGCGCCGGGCTCGACCCGGATCATGTCGACCAGCTGTTCGAGGCCTTCCACACAACCAAGTCCGGCGGCATGGGCCTGGGACTGGCGATAAGCCGCTCGATTGTCAAAGCCCATGGCGGCCGAATATGGGCGGCGCCAAACCAGCCCTGCGGCGCCGTCTTCCGTTTTACCCTGCCGGCCCGCTGGGACATCCCCGCCGCCGCTTAGAGCATTCAGCTTTTAGCTGAATGCTCTAGCTTTAAGCTTGAGCGAGCAATTTCATGCGTTTAGCTTGGCCACAGATCGTAAGGGCATGAGGTAGACACACATCCATCTCAAACCGCTCCCCCCTTGGAGCCCTTGAGAACCGAATGAATGAACGTGAGCACTTCGGTCTCTTTGAATGGCTTGGTAAGATAGCCAACGACGCCGGCCTGCAATGCACGCTCCTTGTCTCTGTCATTCGGGAAGGCCGTTATGAGAATGGTTGGAATGGGGGTGCCTGCCTTAACGAGGCAGTTATAAAGCTCGAGCCCCGACAAACCTGGCATCCGCATATCAGAGATCAAACAGGACGTGTTGTGGCGCAACTCGGATGCAAGAAACTCCTCGCCGCAAGAGAACGACTCTGCCTTGAACCCCATCGCTTTGAGGAGGTCCAGCGTCGCCTCGCGGACTGACAAATCGTCGTCCACCACCGAAATCACGGGAACCTGTGGCAAGAGAGCTCTCCTGTTTCGAAACCGAAAGTAGCACTACTCATGGATGCGGCACTATTAGCCAGCAAGTGGCTTTTTTACCCGTCAGCATAGGTTTTCTGTCCGAATGGTCTAGTGCTGCCAAATTTTGGGATTAAGCTTCTAATCCTTTGGTTTAGATCGCTCGTGGTTTTTCTAGGGAAATACCCGGCGCAGAGGCCATTCGCAGCAGATCGACCAGCGAACGCGCTTGCATCTTATGCATGATCTGGCTGCGATGGACCTTCACCGTCGCCTCGCTCAGCGATAGGTGAGCCGCGATCTGTTTATTCAACTGGCCGGCGAGGATCAGCTTAAGAATCTCGCGTTCGCGTGGCGTCAATGAATCGAGGCGCTCCTGCAGTTTGACAGCTGCTTTGGCCGTTTGGCGCAGGACGCGGTCGTTTTCGATCCCCAACTGGATCGCATCGAGCAGATCCTGCTCGCGCAGGGGCTTGGTCAGGAATTCGATGGCACCGGATTTCATGGCCTGCACCGTCATGGGAATATCACCGTAACCGCTAATGAATATGATCGGAATATGGATGCCCGCGGCCGCCAGTGTCCGCTGGAATTCCAAGCCGCTCTGCCCTGGCATTCGGACGTCGAGCACAAGGCATCCCGGCGCGTCGGGACGCTTGCTCTGGAGGAATGCCTGTGCGGACCCGAACGTCCGTACCTCCAGCCCGACGGACCGAAGCAGATCTTCCAGAGCATCACGCAGTGAGGCGTCGTCATCGACGATGAACACAACGGGATGCTCTTCACTCAAGGGGCCGGTTGGCATGTGTCTTCCCCCAGAGGGCAATAATTATTGCGACTCGACGCCTTTTTCACGAATGGCTTGCGCGGTGCCCCGCCGCGGCGGCGACGGCCATTCACATGCCAGCGTCGTAAGGTGAAATGGTAAAATAAAAAAATTGATTTTACAAATTTTAAGGAAGTAACCACGTGGCCAGCGGGGCACGGCCTCAGGCCCCCCGTCGGTTAATGCACCAGGCTCGGCACCATTTCGTTCTGGATGATCGCCGCCACCGCCACCGGTGCGTTGGTCGCGATCGCCAGCGGCGTGCCGTCAGCCGCATGAATGGCATACCCTGGACCGGCCTCGGTCATCACCGGCTTAACGAAGGCAATTTCGTCCATCCCCAGCCTCGCCAACTGCTCGGCCGAAATATAATGCACGGTTCCGGGAATAATATCAGCCGTGCCGTCATGCGTTTTTGCGTTCATGAGAAACTCCTTCTCTAAGCCAAATCGAATACGCTGCGTCAGTCTGCTTGTGGCAATTTATGCAGCGCGAATCAGGACATCGCCGGTTCGCGCCGCCGGATATGGTCGTTAACCGCCGGATAGATGCCGGCGGTTCACCGGCGCCCGGTGCACAGGCCGTGATGGCCAATGCCCGGCCGCATAGGATGGCGATGTTTCGTGGCCGCAGACCCATGACCGCCAACATTCGTCGTAGAACGTCTGCGCGGCTTCTGCGCTTTCGTCGTCGTCCCCGACTAGGCTGGCGAACAATATGGCCCCCTACCCAACGATCAAGCTAGCACCGTGAATCGTCCAAAACGATTACGCCCGTGGAGGATTTATGCTTACGTATGTGAGGTTTACTGCACATGCTGCCTAGCAGGGCGCACGAGTGGGGCGAAGCTTCTAGTGCTTTGGTTTAGATCGCCTGCCAAGCTGCAATGGGATGCCGGGCTTTCCGGCACGGCAGGGCGCGCCGGCATTGGCGGAAGGCATGAAATTCAATGCCCTCGGCCGCGGCCGGCTTGGAGATCATCCCTTGTTCAACGTGCCAGTTTTATTTCAAAGGCTCTGACGGAGGATACGCCGGGCGCGATCGCGTTCCAGTCCCGCATAAATCGCCGCAAGCAGCGCCTGCTCGTTCAAAGGCTTGGTCAGGAACTCGATGGCCCCGGATTTCATCGCCTGAACAGATATGGGAATGTCACTATCACCGCTGATAAAGATTATGGGGAGGTCAACGCCCTGCTGCATCAGGGCGCGTTGGAATTCCAGTCCGCTCATCCCCGGCATATTGACATCAAGCACAATGCAACCTGGTGAGTCTGGGTGGGCCCGTTGAAGAAACTCCTGCGCCGACAAAAAGGTTTCCACCTTTAGGTTGAGTGAGCGAAGCAGATCCCCCAAAGACTGACGCACCGATGGGTCGTCATCAATGACGAACACCACAGGCTCCTCTCGGGTGGCGATTGCGGATTTGGTCACGATTCCTCCTGCGGGCCGGATGGCAGCGTGAACTGAAAAGCCGCGCCGCGGGGACATCCGAAATCGCCCGCAAACGCCCGCCACGGCCCTTCATAATCTAGAGGCTGACTGCCAGTCCAATTCCCATGTTTCTTGTAGAACGGATTGGATATGGGAAGCCCGCTGGCGGTAGTCCAGATCGATTTTAGCGTTATAACCCACGGGAAACGGCATTGCCGCGCCGAAGGGATAAGCCCAAGACGAGAAAGCCGGTTGATGGCGGCCATTCCTGTCGCCGGGAAAAATAGACAAACGCCATGGACATGATACCATCGATAGAAAGGGCGGAATTCAAAGGTCATCAGGGAATTCCCGGTAGAGTCGGCATCGACCTAGGGGAGCTGAAATGAGAACGAAGGTCGCGATTGCCTGCCAAGGTGGTGGAAGCCAGACGGCTTTCACGGCTGGCGTGCTGAAGGCACTGACGGAGAACGGGCTGACCGACAAGTTTGAACTCGTCGGTCTCAGCGGGACCTCGGGCGGTGCACTGTGTGCGACGCTGATCTGGTACGCGATCCGCAAGAACGAGACGCCGATCTGGCGGCGGCTGATCGAGTTTTGGCAGGACAACACGGCTGAAATATGGTCGGAACGGATGGTCAATGACGCGATCATCGATTGGATGCGCCAGGTCAACGCCGGCACTCTGGCGTCTTTCCAGACCAGCCCGGGGATGCCCTTGATACAGGCCATGATCCATCTCATGATGCGGACCTACCGGCAGGAATTCGTCGACCTCAAGGCGCTGCTGCGCAACCATATCGATTTCGACGAAATCGCCTCCTGGGGACCGCAGCCGACGGGCCCGGTGCTGGTCATCGGCGCCGCCAGTGTGCTGTCCGGGCGGCTGCGGAAATTCATTTCGACGAAGGAGACGATCAAGATCGAGCATCTCCTCGCCTCCTCCGCCGTGCCCAACCTCTTTCCGGCGGTCGAGGTGGATGGTGACGCGTTATGGGATGGGCTGTTCTCCGACAATCCGCCGATCGACGACCTCGTGCGCAAAGGGATTGTGGGCGAAGGCAACGTCCCGCACGAACTCTGGGTCATCAAGATCAACCCCACGAAGCGCAGCAAAATCCCCGTGCTGCCGGGCGAGATCGCGGACCGGCGCCATCAGCTAGAGGGCAATATCTCGCTGTTCCAGAACCTCAAGCTGGTGGAAATGCTCAACGACCTGATCCTCGGTGACGCTTTCCGGCCGGGATTTCACGCGTATTACGAGTACACGCAGCCCGTTCTTATGCCGAAACCTTTCGCTGAGGGGCCTGACAAGCCGTATTACATACCGTGGATCGAGATGTCCGATGAGATGCAGCAGGCACTGGACTACGAGGGCAAATTCGACCGCAGCCCGGAAAATATCAACCGTCTGATCGCGCACGGCGAGGAACGCTGCCGGGTCTTCCTGGAGGAACGGGAGCGGCGCTTGGCTGCCGTCCCTCGGTCCATGGCGTGAGAGCTCTCGGCCGGGTGTCCAGAGGCGACGTCTTGGCGGTTTATATGAGTTCGCCCGGAACATTGCCCAGGCCGGCTCGCCGGCAGATGCGCTTGCTCGAGGCTCAAAACCCGATTAGCTAATTGAACTGCTACGAGCTGTTATGATTCAAACTCATTGTCTGGAGGAGTTTGGATCATGGCAGGCGAGTTTTGGCTGAATGACGAGCAATGGGCTGCGCCTGAGCCCCATCTTCCCCATAACCGCCCTGGTGCGCGGCATGTTGATGGCCGGCGTGTGCTGAGCGGCATCGTGCACGTGTTAAAGGTAGGCTGCCGCTGACAGGATTGCCCATGGCCAGAGCCTTCGTCGGCGACCGTGGGTATGACTGGAAAGCGCTGATCGATCTGATCAAATCCCGGGGCGGCGAGGCCCACATCCCGACACAGTGCGACCGCAAGGTTCAACGCTCTGTCGATCAGGCCCTCTACCGCCAACGAAACCTGATCGAGCGCTTCTTTAACAAACTCAAGCACTTCAGGCGGGTCGCCACCCGCTTCGACAAGCTCGCCAGAAATTTCCTGGCGACCGTCATGCTAGCGTCAACCCGCCTGTGGATACGAACTTATGAGTCTAGAACCTAACACTACAGTTGCATTTTTGTTGGAGTTCTGAATCTATGGGCAACCATGGTTCAGAACATGATGAATGGCGGCGCGTCTGTTGAAGATACACTGGAGCTTTGGGCGTGTTCGCTGCGCGATGT
>NZ_JBKQJR010000129.1:0-5770 GCF_052326845.1 Acidocella sp.
AAATCCTCATAAGCCCCGGCACTGAGTCATTTGGATGTAACTTATGAAAACCACAATCTCCATCAAACCGGCGGATGTGAAGAAGGACTGGGTCCTGATCGACGCCGAAGGCCTGATCCTGGGCCGCCTGGCCGCTATCGTGGCCACCCGCCTGCGCGGCAAGCACAAGCCGATCTTCACCCCGCATGTCGACTGCGGCGACAACATCATCATCGTCAACGCCGACAAGGTGAAGCTAACCGGCAAGAAGATGGAAGATTCCGTCTTCTACTACCACACCGGCTATCCCGGCGGCATCAAGGGCCGTAACGTCAAGGAACGCCTGGCCGGCAAGAACCCGCAGACCGTCGTGGAAAAGGCCATTGAGCGCATGATCACGCGCGGCCCGCTGCAGCGCCAGCAGATGAAGAACCTGTACGTCTATGCCGGCGCCGAGCACCCGCACGCCGCCCAGCAGCCGAAGACGCTCGATGTCGGCGCGCTGAACTCCAAGAACAAGAGGGCCTAATCCATGTCCGCGACCACCAATGCTTTTGCCGGTCTGAAGGACCTGACCGCCGGCACCGCCGCCGCTCCGGAAGCCGCCCCGAAGCGTGAGCCCAAGCGCGATGCGCTCGGCCGCTCCTACGCCACCGGCCGCCGCAAGAACGCCATTGCCCGCGTGTGGGTTAAGCCCGGCAAGGGCGAGATCCTGATCAACGGCAAGAAGGCCCCGGTCTATTTCGCCCGTCCGGTGCTGCGCATGCTGATCACCCAGCCCTTCCTGGTGGCTGACCGCTACAACCAGTTCGACGTGTATTGCACCGTCACCGGTGGCGGCCTCTCCGGCCAAGCCGGCGCCGTGCGCCATGGCATCTCCCGCGCGCTGTCGCTCTATGAGCCGGATCTGCGCGGCATCCTGAAGGCCGCCGGGTTCCTCACCCGCGACCCGCGTATGGTCGAGCGTAAGAAGTACGGCAAGCCGAAGGCCCGCCGCTCCTTCCAGTTCTCCAAGCGCTAATCTCTCCGCGCTTCACGAAAAACCCCGGCAAATGCCGGGGTTTTTTTATTACTTCAGAAGCGCCTCGAATTCCGCCACGTGCTCGTAATCGGGCATCAGCTTTACCAGTGCGTCATCACGCGCCGTTGCCGGGTGGGTATAGATTTCCGTCCGTCCCTCCGGCAGCAAGGGCAGCAATTTTTTGATCCGCTCGCGCGTCATGTGGCCTGACCATTTGATCCCGAACACCTGATCCGGCACCTCCAGCCCCCGCGCCTGCAACCGCAGCAGGCGGGTCCAGGCGTAAAGGGCGCGGTCGCCAAAGCTCACCGTCTCCCCGCATGCCGCCATCACAGCGGGCGGCTCAGCCGGAATGCGCAGGCGCTTGAGCCCGTGTTTGCGCCCGGCCTCGATCATCATCCGCGCCACGGTGGGGTGCAGATGCATGTGCTTATGTGCATCCGCGTGATGCAAAGGCAGGCCGGTGGCGGCGAAGGCGGCGAATTGCGCCTCGATCTCGGCGCGCAATTCCCGCCGGGCGGCGGGAGAGAAAAAATATTTCACCCCAAGCCCGGCCTGATCGGTGGAGAAGCGCCCATCCGGCCCGGTGATATGCGGCAGCCGCTCGTGCCCCAGCAGCGAATCGCCATCGACCAGCACCAGATGCAGCCCGACATTCAGCCCCGGCAGCGCCTTGGCACGGCGCACGGCGTCCGCCGCAGCGGGGGCCGCAACCATCAGGCTCGCCTGCGTCAGCCGCCCCTGCCGGTTGGCCTGCTCGACAGCCTCGTTCACCGATTCTGTCAGGCCGAAATCATCGGCGGAAAAGATCACCTCGCGCATGGCGGCGCTCAACTATCATTCCTCGGCACCCAGGGGATGCGGGCAAATGCAATACCGTCTTCCTCCAGCGCCTCGGTCTCCTCGTCGCTGCTTTCACCATAGATGCCGCGCGGCTCGGTCTCGCCGTTGTGGATTCGCCGCGCCTCATCGGCGAAATCCTTGCCGACATAATCGCAATGCTTCTCCACCTCTCCACGCAGCTTTTGCAGCGCGACGCGCACGGCATCGGGGATCACCCCACCCGCGGCGGGCATGCCGCCAGCCGGTTCCGGCGGCAGGATCTCCGCTTCCGCCCGGGCCTTGCGCGGAATGCCCGGCGTCATCAGCGCCCGGCCGACATCGGTGCTGCCGCAGCACGGGCAGGCAACCAGCCCCGCCCCGGCCTGGCTCTCGAAACCGTCACTGTCCTTGAACCAGCCGTCGAACTCATGCCCGGCGGCGCAGCGGAGCTGATAATGGATCATGGCACCAACAACGGATCTAGCTTGCCGGCCTGATCCAGCGCCATCAGGTCGTCGCAGCCGCCAATATGCGCGTCGCCGATGAAGATCTGCGGCACGGTGGTGCGGCCGCCGGAACGGCTGATCGCCTCCTCGCGCGCAGCGGAACCGCGCGGAGCATCAATTTCCTGGAAAGCAACGTCTTTCTGCGTCAGCAGCGCCACCGCGCGGGAACAATAGGGGCAGAAGGGCTGGGTATAGATTTCAATCTCGGCCATTTTCGTCAAATAGCCGAGGAAGCAAACTATGCAAGGCCCGGCTGCTCTAAACGCGGATCGGCCACGCGGGCGGCGGTCAGCACGTCCACGCGGCGGGCGCCGTTGGCCAGCAGCACGCTGGCGCAGGCATTGGCCGTGGCGCCGGAGGTCATCACGTCATCGATCAGCAGCACGCGCTTGCCAGCCACTTCGGCATCCGGGGACAACACAAAAGCGTCTTTCACTTCCTCGCGCCGCCGGCTGGCACCGAAACCCTCCAGCGGCAAAGTCGGCTTCGTGCGCTGAAGCGCGTCCACGCTGAGCGGCCGGCCTGTAAGCCGGGCCAATGCGATGGCAAGCAGCCCCGCCTGGTTGAAACGCCGTGCTTGCAGCCGGGCGCGGTGCAGCGGCACCGGCACCAGCAGGTTGGCCGCCTGCAGCATCTCTTCCCCGGGCCTGCGCATCAGCGCCGCCAGACCCTTCACCGCCTCGGTATGGTCGGCGTATTTCAGCGGCAGGATCATGCGTTTTGCCGTTTCGTCGTAGCGCAGGGCGGCGCGGGCCTGGGTGAAGGCAGGCGGGTGCTCGGCGCAGCTCTCGCACTCCGGCTCGGCGGCATAGGGCATCGGCACGCCACAGATCCGGCAGAACGGCGCGGTGATGAAATTCGCCGCCTTGAAGCAGTTCAGGCAAAACTGCCCCTCTTTCTCCACCGGCGTATCGCAGGCGAGACAAGACGGCGGCAGCAGGGTATCCAGCACCCAACGAAAGAGAGGTTTCATTTGCACCCCATTTTCGAGTTCAAGGCCATGGTGAAGCACCGCGAGCGGGCGGCTGGGCGGATTGCCGCGTTGCTGCCGGTGCTGGAGGATCTGGGCGAGCGGCTGCTCGACAGGCTGGACGACACCAGCCGGCGCTTCGCCACGGCGCTGGATTTCGGCGGCCGCGGGGCGATCGCCCCGATGCTGGCTGAACGGGGGATGGAGGTCGTCTCGGCCGATTTCTCCCCCGCCATGGCGGCGCAAGCCGGCGGCAAGCCGCTGCTGCTGGCCGGTCCGGAGAATTTCGGCCTGCCGGAGAGTGCGTTCGACCTGGTGGTGGCGCATCTGGCCCTGCACTGGCTGGACGACCTGCCCGGCGCGCTGATCCAGCTGAAACGCGCGCTGAAGCCGGAAGGGCTGCTGCTCGCCAGCATGCCGGTGCTGGGTACGCTGCAAACGCTGCGCGAGGCGTTGCTGGACGCCGAGGAAGCGCTCACCGGCGGTGTCAGCCCGCGCATCTCCCCGTTCCCCGAGTTGCGCGACTGCGCCGGGCTGCTCCAGCGCGCGGGCTTCGTCCATCCGGTGGCGGATGTCGAGGAGATCACCTTCCTGTACGCCAACCCGCTGCACCTGTTGCACGAGCTGCGCGACGCCGGAGAGAGCAACGCTTTGCTCGACCGCCAGCGGCGCACCCCGCCGCAAGGGCTGTTCCCCGCCGCGCTGGCGGCACTGCCGGTGCAGGATGGGCGGACGAAGGCTACGCTGCGCATGGCGATCCTGACCGGCTGGGCATCATAAAAACCCCGTCTTGCGGAAGCTCAGCCACCGGCCATTGCCGACGATGACATGGTCGTGCAGCACGATGGAAAGCGCCGATGCCGCCTGCTTGATCTCGCGCGTCATCGAGATGTCGTCGTCCGAGGGCGAGGGATCGCCGCTCGGGTGGTTGTGCACCAGGATGATGGCGGTGGCGTGCAGCTCCAGCGCGCGCCGGACGATCTCGCGCGGATAGACGGGCGTGTGGTTCACCGTGCCCTGGGCCTGCTGCTCATCGGCCAGCAGCCGGTTGCGGTTGTCCAGGAACAGCACGCGGAACTGCTCCACCTTCTCGCGCGCCAGCACCGCCTGCAGATACTCCATCAGCCGGTCCCAGTTGCTCAAAACCGGGCGGTACAGCACCTCGGCCTTGGCCAGGCGCTGCGCCGAAGCCTGCACGATCTTCAGCGCCGCCACCCCGGCCTCGCCCAGCCCCTCGACCGAGAGCAGCTCCGGCACCGAGGCGGAGATGACACTGGCATAAGAACCGAACTTGGCCAGCAGCGCCCGGGCGATAGGCTTGGTGTCCCGCCGCGGCAATGCCAGGAACAGGACCATCTCGATGAGTTCATGCTCGGCGATGGCATCCGGCCCCGCCGCAAGCAGGCGCGCACGCAGCCGGGCCCGATGCCCATCGGTGCCGATGGCCGGCTTTCCGGGGCGGATCTCGGGCGACAATGTCTCAAGCAGCGAAACATCGGCGAAACCGGGCGTTGCAGCTCTTTTGCTCATGACACGCGAAACGTGCCACGACTTCTGGTTTAATGGAAGCTTAACGGCACAATTTTACGCGGCTTTGCGCCCGCTTTACCCAATGCTTACGTAGGCGGCGGCGGTCGTTACGATACCGGCTCATGCTCGGCGTCTTTCTTGCTGGACAGCACCATGTACACCGCCGGAACCACAAACAGCGTGAACATGGTGCCAATGGACAAGCCCCCGGCGATGACCATGCCCATGGCGTAGCGCGATGCCGCCCCCGCTCCGCCGGCGAAAATGAGCGGCACGACGCCGAGCACCATGGCCGCGGTGGTCATCAGGATGGGACGCAGACGGATATTGGCGGCGTATTCTATGGCCGCGCGCTTCTTCATGCCGCGCAGCCGCGCCTCGTTCGCCACCTCGGTCATCAGGATGCCATGCTTGGAGACCAGCCCCATCAGCGTGACCAGCCCGACCTCGGTATAGATGTTCAGCGTCAGCCCGCCAAAGCCGAGATATGTTGCGCGAGACGCCGAACTGCTCGGCCAGCGCCCGCTCCGGCGGCAGCCGATCGCCGGCGCGCAGGCGCCGATCTGAAATTTCTTTGCGAATCTGATCAGCGATTTCCTCGAACGCGCGCAGGTTACGGATGCGGCTGAACTCCGGCCGCCGCGGCGCCGCCACCCGCGCCAGCTTCTTGCGCTTGACTTTCGCGCTGCTCATGTGTTCCATTGGTTCAACCATTGGTATCCTGAACGCGACGCCGCGCGATGTCAAGCGGCAGTGTGGAAAACGGAGGGTAAAGTCCGTGATTTCTTTTGAACTCACCCAGGAACAAAAGCTCGCCCAGTCGATGGTGCAGGAGTTGGCCGCCGCGCAGCTGCGGCCCGCCGCGCGCGACGCCGACGACCGCGAAGCGATCCCGTCGTCGATCCTCGACCAGCTTTGGGCGACCGGAATCGTCCAGTCGCA
>NZ_JBKQJR010000130.1:0-19777 GCF_052326845.1 Acidocella sp.
CGCTGATTAATACCGGCGTGCCGATCACCACCGGTGTCGGCAGCCAGCTTAAGGGACTATGCGGTACCTGACCCTGCCTGCGGCGGCGTGAACACAACGCGCCGCCGCGCTTCCCTGGCCCGGCGCAGAGCCTGGCGGGCGGCTTTGTCCCCGTCGGCTAAACATAATCTCTTTTAGTTTAAAAGATTAAGGGGGGGTTGTAGTTATGCTGTGGACAACGGGTATTAACCCAATTTGATTTGAATCCACAGTGTTATCCACAGGGAACAGCAGGCCATAGGCTATTTGTTCAAAGGTCTGCGATTGACTTGTCCACATATTGGATTGGGAGACCTGCAAAACCGTCCCCCGTTCGCCGATTTGTCGATTTATCCCCGTTGAGGCGAAATTTTGCCGTGCGGGGGTACAACGCTCCCCACAATCAACAGGCGGCGAGCAAATTATACCGTCCAAATACCGGTGGTATCCAACGCCACCGGCGGCACGCGGGGTGCGGCGGGGCCGCTTAAAATTGCGGCCGATATAGGCGGATAGCGGCAGATGTTAATGGATACATCGCAAGTCCACAGGCTTATCCCCCGCTCGGTGGATATTGGCATGTCGTAATGAACGGCTTGTTCGGGGATCACCGCCGACCAAGGGCCTCACGGCGCCGGTTGGTAGAACGCAGCCGAGGCGGCATCCCGTTGGACCCACCCCGGAGCGGCAGGTTGTCCAGATTTTTGCCCTGCGATGGGGCGCCGGCGATTGCGGTGTAAGGAGGTCGCTGGCGGAGAGGGTGGGATTCGAACCCACGGTAGGCTTGCACCCACAACAGTTTTCGAGACTGCCCCAATCGGCCACTCTGGCACCTCTCCGGGGGGACGCTGCGGTGGGCTTATAAGCGGCGGGCGTCCGCTGAGCAACAGTCCCGCAGCTTTTCTGACCCGCCCATGTCACGAATCCGCATTGACACCAGCCCCAGCCCGGCTATAACGCGCCACTCTCGCGGCTGGGTTTTTCTTGGCCGCGTCCTTACGTTTTGTCGATACAGGATTTTTAGTACCATGTTCGCAGTCATCCGCACCGGCGGCAAACAATACCGTGTCACGCCCGACGCGGTGCTGAAGGTTGAGAAGCTGGAGGCGGAAGCCGGCAGCACGGTCACCTTTACCGACGTTCTGGCCGTTGGCGGCGAGGGCTCTCTGAAGCTCGGCGCCCCCGTGGTGGCCGGCGCCACCGTCACCGCCACCGTCATTGCCCAGGACCGCCTGGACAAAGTCATCATCTTCAAGAAGCGCCGCCGGCAGAACAGCCGCCGCAAGAACGGCCATCGTCAGCACGTGACCGTGCTGCGCGTGTCCTCCATCAACGCGGCGTAAGGAGCACTGAAACATGGCACATAAGAAAGCAGGCGGCTCGTCCCGCAACGGTCGCGATACCGCTGGCCGGCGTCTTGGCGTCAAGAAGGCGGGCGGCCAGGCCGTTATTGCCGGCAACATCATCATCCGCCAGCGCGGCACCAAGGTTAAGCCGGGTGCGAACGTCGGCGTTGGCCGTGACCATACCCTCTTCGCCCTGACCGACGGCACCGTGCTGTTCGAGCGCAAGGCGGATGACCGGGTTCATGTCTCGGTCGCCCCGGTCAAGCTGGCCGCCGAATAATCTGCACGGATATCTCCGCAGCAAGGCCGGCCTCAAGCCGGCCTTTTCTGTTGGAGCACACTCATGAAATTCCTCGACCAGGCTAAAATCTTCATCAAATCCGGCGATGGCGGCGACGGCGTCACCGCATTCCGGCGTGAAAAATTCATTGAGCTCGGCGGCCCCGACGGCGGCGATGGCGGCCGCGGCGGGGATATCGTGTTCGAATCCGTCGAGAACCTGAACACGCTGATCGACTTCCGCTACACCCAGCATTTCAAGGCCAAAAAGGGCGGCAACGGCGCGGGCTCGGACCGCACGGGTGCTGGCGCCCCGCCGCTGGTCATCAAGGTGCCCATCGGCACGCAGATCTTCGACGATGACCGCGAGACCATGCTGGCGGACCTCGACAAGCCCGGCATGCGTATCGTGCTGCTCAAGGGCGGCGATGGTGGCTTCGGCAATGCCCGTTTCAAAACCTCCACCAACCGCGCCCCGCGCCGGGCGGACAAAGGCTGGCCGGGCGAGGAGCGCTGGTGCTGGCTGCGCCTGAAGCTCATCGCCGATGCCGGGCTGGTCGGCCTGCCGAATGCCGGCAAGTCCACCTTCCTCAAGGCTGTCTCCGGCGCCAACCCGAAGATCGCCGACTATCCCTTCACCACGCTGCACCCGCAGCTTGGCGTGGTCCGGCTGTCCATGACGGAGGAATTCGTCCTCGCCGACATCCCCGGGCTGATCGAAGGCGCGCATGAAGGCACGGGCCTGGGCGACCGCTTCCTCGGCCATGTCGAGCGCTGCGCCGTGCTGCTGCACCTCATCGACGGTGCCGCCGGCCATGTGGTCGATACCTGGCGCACCATCCGCCACGAGTTGGAAGCCTATGGCGGCGGCCTGGCGGACAAGCCCGAGATCGTCGTGCTGAACAAGACAGACGCGATGACCCCGCGCGAATACACCTCCCGCCGGGCCGCACTGGCCAAGGCCTCCGGCGCCAAGGTCATGGGGATTTGCGCCGTCACTGGCGAGGGCGTGCCCGAAGTGCTGCGCGCCCTGCAGAATGTCATCAACGAGGCGCGGAAAAAATGATCCCCTCGCTGGCCACGGCCAGGCGGATTGTCATCAAGATCGGCAGCGCGCTGATCGTGGACCCTGCCACCGCCGCTCCGCGCACGGAGTGGCTGCGCGGCGTGGTCGAGGACATCGCGGCGCTGGCCGGGCGTGGGACTGAAATCATCGTCGTCTCCTCGGGAGCCATCGCGCTGGCCCGCCGCCAGCTCGGGCTGCACGGCGCCAAGCTGCGGCTGGACGAGAAGCAGGCCGCCGCCGCCGTGGGGCAGATCCGTCTGGCCCAGGCCTGGGCGGCGACGCTCTCCGAGAAATCTCTCATCGCAGCACAGCTGCTCATCACGCTGGACGATACCGAGGACCGGCGCCGCTACCTCAACGCCCGCGCCACCCTCTCCACCCTGCTCTCGCTCGGCTGCATCCCGGTCATCAACGAGAACGACTCCGTTGCCACGGCCGAAATCCGCTATGGCGACAACGACCGCCTGGCCGCCCGCGTGGCCGAGATGATGCAGGCTGATGTGCTACTCCTGCTCTCGGACATCGACGGGCTCTACACCGCCGACCCGCGCAAGGACGCGGAAGCCTCGCATATCCCCGTGGTCCCGGTCATCACCCCGGAAATCGACGCCATGGGCGGCGAGCCGCCACCCGGCTATTCGTCGGGCGGCATGAAGACCAAACTCATCGCTGCGCGCATCGCCACCCAGGCGGGCTGCGCCATGGCCATCGCGCTTGGCAACCGGCCGAATCCCATCGCCGCCATCTCCCGGGGGGGCAAGTGCACCTGGTTCCTTGCCGCACCCGAGGGCCGCTCAGCCCGCAAGAGCTGGATCGCCGGGCATCTGGCGCCACAGGGCACGCTCACCATCGACGCTGGCGCCGCCAAGGCGCTTGAGAACGGCTCCTCCCTACTCCCCGCTGGCATCAAGGCTGTTACCGGCAGTTTCGAGCGTGGCGACCCCGTGGAGGTGCTGACCGAGGATGGCACACACATCGCCCGTGGCCTCGCCGCCTATTCCAGCGCCGATGCCGCAATCATCGCCGGCCGCCGCTCGGAGGATTTCGAGGCGCTGCTGGGTTTCCGCGGCCGCGATGAGATGATCCACCGCGACGATCTGGTGCTGTTCTAGGGACTGTTGTGGTTCTTGGCGGCGCTAAGCCTGTCTGTCGCCGCCAACAGCAGAGACAATCCTCCGAACGTCACCACGATCACCACCTGCCAGAGCAGATCACGATCGTTCTCCGTGCGGATCTCCAGGAAGCTGCGCAGCAGATGCACGGCCGCGATCACGGTGACGGAAGCCAGAGTTTTCAGCTTCAGCGCGGAGAAATCGACGGCGACCAACCCTTTCGGCCACGTGTCATGATCGACGAGATTGATCCTGCGGACAAAATTCTCGTAGCCCGAGAGAGTTACGAGCACGACCAGATTGGCGGCCAGCGACAGGTCGATGAGCGAGAGGGTGAGAATGATCAGGTCATTCTCACTATAGCGGGGCAAATCGGGGATGGCATGCACAAGCTCCCCGATGAAATACGTCACCAGAATGGCCAGCAGGCCGAGCATGGCAACGTAGACGGGGACGATCAGCCAGCGTCCGCCGAAGAGAAAGGCCTCAACGATTCGGGCTAGGGTCATGCCCCGACCCTAGATCAATACGACTCCGGATGGAATCGCCTTCTTCCATCCCAAGGCGTGAAATTGATTGCTAAATCAGACGCGGTTACACGTTGAACCGGAACAGCAGCACGTCGCCATCCTTTACGACGTATTCCTTGCCTTCGATGCGCAGCTTGCCCGCCTCGCGCGCGCCGGACTCGCCCTTGAAGGCGATGTAGTCCTCATAGGCGACGGTCTCGGCCGCAATGAAGCCGCGCTCGAAATCCCCATGGATGACGCCCGCCGCGCCCGGCGCCTTGGTGCCCTTGATAATGGTCCAGGCGCGGGTCTCCTTCGGGCCCACGGTGAAATAGGTGATGAGCCCGAGCAGCGCGTACCCAGCGCGGATGACGCGATCGAGCCCGCTGTCTTCCAGGCCGAGATCGGCGAGGAACCCGGCGCGGTCCTCCTCCGGCAGCTGGCTCACCTCGGCCTCGATGGCGGCGGAAACCACCACGTAAGCCGCACCTTGCGCCTTGGCCATCTCGGCCACGCGCGCACTCTGCGCGTTGCCGGTGGCGGCGGATGCCTCCTCGACATTGCACACGTACAGAACAGGCTTGGCCGTGAGCAGGTTGAGCCGCTTTACCGCCTCTTCCTCGCCCTTGGGGATGGCGGTGCGCGCGGGCTTGCCAGCCTCAAGTGCGGCGACAATTGGCTCCATCAGCGCCACATCGGCGGCGGCGATCTTGTCGTTCTTGGCCCGTTTCTGCAGCGCGGGCAGGCGCTTGGTCAGGCTGTCCAGGTCCGCCAGCATCAGCTCGGTTTCCACCGTTTCCGCATCGCGGATCGGGTCCACCGAACCCTCCACATGCGTCACGTCGGAATCCTCGAAGCAGCGCAGCACATGCACGATGGCATCCACCTCGCGGATATTGGCGAGAAACTGGTTGCCCAGCCCTTCGCCCTTGGAGGCGCCGCGCACCAGCCCGGCGATGTCCACGAACTCCAGGCTGGTCGGCACCACCTTCACGGATTTGCCGACTTCGGCCAGCTTTTCCATGCGCTTGTCCGGTACCGCCACGCGGCCGACATTCGGCTCGATGGTGCAGAACGGATAATTCGCCGCCTGCGCCGCCACCGTGGCGGTGAGCGCGTTGAACAGGGTGGACTTGCCCACATTCGGCAAACCCACGATCCCGCAATTAAACCCCATGCTTCTGCTCCGTTACCCGCGCGATGCGCGTCATGAAATCTTCCGGCTTGCCATCCGCCAGCAGCCCGGCGTTATCCGCCACGGCATCCAGGCAGGGCAGCAGCCATTGCTGGTCGGCCTTGGCGAAATCCCCCAGCACATGCCCGGTCACGCGGGCCTTGTCGCCAGGGTGGCCGATGCCTAAGCGCACGCGCCAGTACTCCGGCGTGCCCAGATGCCTGTCCATGCTGCGCAGGCCGTTATGCCCGGCATTGCCGCCGCCCTTCTTCACCCGGATCTTTCCGGGCTCTAGGTCCAGCTCGTCATGGAACACGGTGATGCCGGCCGGCTCCACCTTATAAAAGGAAGCTGCCTCATGCACCGACTCCCCCGAGAGGTTCATGTAGGTCATCGGCTTGAGCAGCAAAATTCTGTGGGTGCCGATCCGCCCCTCGGCGGTCTGCCCCTTAAAACGCGACCGCCACGGGCCGAACCCATGGCGGAGCGCGATCGTATCGGCAGCCATAAAGCCGATATTGTGGCGTTGCCGCGCCATACCCGGTTCCGGGTTTCCAAGGCCAACCCAAAGCAGCATGGCGCGGCAGGTACTGCGTTACTTCTTCTTGGCGCCCTTGCCACCCTTCGCGGCGGCAGCGGCGGCGGCGGCGGCGGCCTCAGCGGCCAGCTGCTCGGCGGAGACGGTCGGCGGCGCCACGGTGGCGACGACGAAGTCACGGCCCAGGATCACCGGCTGGCAGTTCTCGGTGCCCAGGAGGTCATGCCAACGAATGGTGTCGTTGATGTCCAGGGCGGCGAGATCGGCCTCGAACTTCTCAGGGATGTGGTCGGGGTCGACCTCGACCTCCACCTTGTGGCGGACGACGTTGAGCATGCCGCCGCGCTTCAGGCCCAGGCAGGTGGCTTCGTTCAGGAAGCTGACGACCACGGCCACGCGCACGCGCTCACCGGCGGCGAGGCGCTGGAAGTCCACATGCTCAGGCTGGTCGGTGACCGGGTGGAACTGCACGTCGCGCATCAGCGCGCGGCTCTTCTGCCCGTCCACGGAAATCTCATACAGGCGCGAGCGCCAGCCGCCGCGCTTCAGCTCACGCAGCACAAAGCGCGGGTCCAGCGCGATCAGCGACGGCTCCTGCTTCGCACCATAAATAACGGCGGGCACCTTGCCCTCACGCCTCGTCGCCCGCGCCACCCCCTTGCCGGCACGCGGACGCGCAAAGGCCTCGATAGCTTCAAAATTGGCCATGTTACGCTCCTACAAACAACAAAAGCCGGCCTCCAGGGGTGCCGGCGGGCGGGGTTTAGCCGCTTTCCCGGCACTTTTCAACAAGCACGCCGCCGCTGGGAGCGTTCATTAATTAGATGAACGCTCCAGCTTATATGTTTGGCGATCAATTTCATGCGTTTGGCTGAAATCTGAGGATTCCAGCTAAATGCATATTGATCTAAGCTTCCGCCTCATGAAAATCGCGCTCTACCAGGGCCCCGGCCTCATCAACAACATCCCCGCGTCCTTTGCCCTCATGGCCGCCAAGGCGCAGGAGGCCCGGGCCCAGGGGGCGGAGCTTCTGCTTCTGCCCGAGATGTTCCTCTCCGGCTACAATATCGGCCCTGAGCAGGCGAAGGCCCAGGCCGTGACGGCGGAGGGCCTTGCCCCGGCGCGCGAGATTGCCAAGGCCCACAATATCGCCCTGGCCTTCGGCTACCCGGAGAAGGTGGGCGAAGAGGTCGCCAATTCCGCCGTGCTCATCGGGCCGAATGGCGGGATCCTGCTCAACTACCGCAAATCGCATCTGTTTGGGGATCTGGACCGCGCCATGTTCAAGGCCGTCGGCACGGAATTCCCGGTGGCCGAGCTGCACGGGCTGAAGATCGGCCTGCTGATCTGCTACGATATCGAGTTCCCCGAACCCGCCCGCCGCTTGGCGCTGGCCGGGGTGGATATCCTGCTCATCCCCACGGCGCAGATGCAGCCCTACGAGCAGGTAGCCCGCCATGTGCTGCCCGCCCGCGCCTATGAGAACCAGCTCTACACCGCCTACGCCAACCATTCCGGCGAGGATGACGGCCTCTCTTACGTCGGCCTCTCCAGCATTTGCGGCCCGAACGGCGTGGTGCTGGCCATGGCCGGGCTGGGCGAGGAGATGCTGTTTGCCGAGGTGGACCCCGCGCATCTCGCCGCCGTGCGCGCGGCCGACCCGTTCTTCAAGGACCGCCGCCCGGAACTGTACGGCTCATTAGCGGAAACGAAATAAATTAATAATTGCACCATGGCGCTCGCCCGCCCCATATTGGGGCGAAAAGGGGAATAGCCATGAATGTCAGGCAGATTTTGTCCAACAAGCCGTCCGGGTATATTTCAGTCCCGCCGGAGGCCCGGATCACCACCGTACTCTCCATCCTCGCGGATCGCCGCATCGGCGCGGTGCTGGTGCTCGATAGCGGCCACCTCGTCGGCGTGCTGAGCGAGCGCGACATTGTCCGCAGCCTGGTTGAACACGCCCAGGAAACGCTGGACCTGACCGCGGCAGCGCTGATGACGCCCAACCCCACCACCGCCACACCGGAAACCTCGGTGGAGCAGGCGATGGAGCTAATGACCAACGGCCATTTCCGCCATCTGCCGATCCTGGATAACGGCATCCTCACCGGCCTCGTCAGCATTGGCGACATGGTGAAGGCCCGCATCGACCAATGCCAACACGAGGTGGACTCGCTGCGCACCTACGTGACCGGCCGCGCGTGAAACAACGGGATGCTGGTGAGCAGCACCGGCATCCCGCCACGCTCAACCCAGACGATTGATGTAAGTCATTGACTCGAGCGGCCTGCGCGCTTTTCTAGGCGTCATTCCAGCGACTTACCGGATCAGATGCACAAGTTTCTTGCCAAATGCGATGAAGCCCTCGCCGAAATCTCCGCACAGGGGCGCTACCGGCGCTTCGTGGCGCTGGAGAAGCTGGTCGAGACCTTCCCCTATTACCGCGTCACCATGGAGGGCAAAACCAGGGACATCCTGGTCTGGTCCACCAATGACTATCTCGGCATGGGCACCGACCCGGTGGTCATCGAGGCGGCTATCGACGCCGCCCGCCATTACGGCGCCGGTGCCGGCGGCACGCGCAACATCGCCGGCTCCTCGCCGCTGCATGTGGCGCTGGAGGAAGAACTCGCCGACCTGCACGGCAAGGACGCGGCGCTGCTCTTCACCTCGGGCTATGTCTCCAACCAAGCCAGCCTGACCGCCATCCTCAACTCCCTGCCCGACTGGCATGTGTTCTCCGACGCGCAGAACCACAATTCCATGATCGTCGGCATCAAGGGCGCGCGTCAGGCGACGGTGCAAGTCTTCAAGCATAACGACATGGCGGATCTGGAGCGGCTGCTGGCCGCAGCACCTGAAGATGCGCCGAAGCTGATCGCCTTCGAGAGCGTGTACTCGATGGATGGCGATATCGCGCCGCTCAAGGAGATCTGCGACCTCGCCGACAAGTATAACGCCCTCACCTACCTGGACGAGGTGCATGCCGTGGGCATGTACGGCCCGCATGGCGGCGGCGTTTCCGAGCGCGACGGCGTGGCGAACCGCATCACCATCATCGAGGGCACGCTCGCCAAGGCCTATGGCTGCCATGGCGGCTACATCACCGGCGATTTCAAGGTGCTGGACTATGTCCGCTCCTTCGCCGCCGGGTTCATCTTCACCACCGCCCTGCCCCCGCCCACCGTGGCCGCGGCGCTCGCCTCCATCCGCACGTTGAAGGCCGACAATGCCCGCCGCGCGCTGCTGTTCAACCGCGCCGAGACGCTGAAGGCCAAGTTCAAGGCCGCCGGGCTGCCGGTCATGGCCAGCACCAGCCATATCGTGCCGCTGATGATCGGCGATGCCGCGAAGGCGACTTCTATCTCCATGCGGCTGATCCGCGAGTTCGGCATGTACGCCACGCCCATCAACTACCCCACCGTGCCGCGCGGCACTGAGCGTCTGCGCTTCACCCCGGGGCCGAAGCATACCGATGCGATGATGGACGAGTTGGTGGCGGCACTCTGCCAGATCCTGCAACCGGCCGAGACCGCCTCGGCCTGATGGATCTCGGCCTCACCGGCAAAACCGTCCTCGTCACCGGGGGCTCCAAGGGCATCGGCCTCGCCTGCGCGCAGGCCTTCCTGGCTGAGGGCGCGCGTGTGGCCATCTGCTCGCGTGCCCAGGCGAATATCGACGCCGCGCTGAAGGACCTGCCCGGCGCCATTGGCTTCACCGCCGACCTGACCAATGCCGAGGAAGCTGCCGCCATTCTGGAACAGGCGCAGGCGGCACTCGGCCCGCTGGACGTGCTGGTGAACAGCGCCGGGGCGGCGAAACGCGTCGTGCCCGAAGACCTCACCCCCGCCCTGTGGCGCACCGCCATGGACGCGAAATTCTTCAGCTACATCAACGTCATCGACCCGGTGGTGAAAACCATGGCCGCGCGCGGGTCCGGCGTCATCGTCAACATCATCGGCAATGGCGGCAAGGTCGCCAACCCGGTACATATCGCGGGCGGTGCCGCCAATGCCGCACTGATGCTGGCCACGGCCGGGCTGGCCGCCGCCTATGGCCGCCAGGGCGTGCGCGTCATCGGCCTCAACCCGGGGCTTACGGCCACCGGCCGCGTCACCAGCTTTCTCGAAACCAAAGCCCAGAGCGAGGGCATCACCACCGCGCAGGCACTGGAGCGCGCCGTCGCCAATATCGGCCTGGGCCGCATGGCCGACCCGGCGGACATCGCCAACATGGCGGTTTTCCTCGCCTCGGACCGCGCCGGCTATGTCAGCGGTGTCACCATTGGCATGGATGGCGTGACCACCCCGGTTATCTAAGAATCCCTTTCAAAACCCTACTATGCCGGCCGCCTGGCACCGCATTTCTGCGCTCCGGTACTCAAAAAACGGTACCATTCAGCTCGGCCCAGCGGATTTTGTAAGGAACTCTCGGCGCACACGACTAGAGCATTCAGCTTTTAACTGAATGCTCTAGCTTTAAGTTTGAGCGAGCAATTTCATGCGCTTAGCTTGACCAAGCTGGTTCAAGCTAAACGCATATTGCTCTAGCCTCCGTCCCCGAAGGCGAAGCGCGCCAGCACCGCCCGCTCCTCCCCGGTCAGCGGCTCCGCCTTGCCGTGCAGGGAGTTGACCAGGATGCCATTGGAAAGGGCGAAGCACTTGCCGTTCTGGAAGGCCGCGTGACCGAGTTGGAAAGAGGAGTTGCCAACCCGCAGGATGGCGGTGCCGACCTCGACTTCACCCGGATAATAGGCCTGGGCAATGTAGTCGATAACCGCGGAGGCGAACAGCATGATGCGCCCGTCCCGCGGGTTCAGCATGCAGTCCACGCCGAACGCCTCGATCATGCACGCGGCGCGGCCTTCCTCGAAGAAGCGCGCGATGGCGACGTTGTTGAGATGGCGGAAGCCATCCATGTCCGCGAACAGGACACGGCTGGTGTAGCGCATCGGATAATTGGCGATGTCCAGCCGCGCCGGATCGTCTTGCAGTGCCATAGCCTCCGTACTCCCCTGGTCGTTGACCTTTGCAAGAAGAGTATGGCCGGGTGCGGGCGGCTGTCAAAACCAGCTCTTTACGGCGGGGTCGACACAAGGAATTATGTATGCCTACGAAGTATAAGAGGAAACCAACATGTCCATGCCTGACGTCTTCCGGGGCCGTCTCTCCGTCCCCGTCATCGCGGCCCCGATGTTCATCGTCTCACGTCCGGAACTGGTGATCGCGCAGTGCCGGGCGGGCGTGGTCGGCTCGTTTCCCTCGCTCAATGCCCGGCCCTCGGGCACTCTGGAGCAATGGCTGCAACAGCTGCGCCGGGAGCTGACGGACAAGGACGCGCCCTTCGCGGTGAACCTGATCGTGCACAAGACCAATCCCCGGCTGCAGGAGGACCTGGATCTGGTGGTGAAGTACCAGGTGCCGGTGGTCATCTCCTCGCTGGGCGCCGTGCGCGAGGTGAGCGAGGCCGTGCATTCCTATGGCGGCATTGTGTTCCACGACATCATCAACGACGAGTTCGCCCACAAGGCCATCGCGCGCGGGGCGGACGGGCTGGTGGCCGTGGCTGCCGGTGCGGGCGGGCATGCCGGCACGCTCTCGCCCTTCGCTTTGGTGCAGGAGATCCGCGAATGGTTCAGCGGCCCGCTGGCGCTCTCAGGCTGCATCGCCAATGGCAACGCCATCGCGGCGGCACGGGCCCTGGGGGCGGACCTCGCCTATGTCGGCTCCGCCTTCATCGCGACCGAGGAAGCCGGTGCCAACGAGGCCTACAAGCAGATGATTGTGGAAGGCGCCTCCAGGGACATCGTCTATACCAGCCAGTTCACCGGTGTGTTCGGCAACTACCTGCTGCCCAGCATCGTGGCGGCGGGCATCGACCCGGCCACGCTCACCACCGCCGGGGCCAGCACCATGCGGATGATGGAGAAGGTGGAAAAGGTGGAGAAGGCGGCGGGCGATGCCAAGGCCTGGCGCGACGTCTGGGGCGCGGGCCAGGGCATCGGCGCGGTCAAGCAGGTGGTGCCCGCGGCAAAGCTGATCGAGCGCCTCGCCACCGAGTATAAGGCGGCCCTGGCTAGGCTGGCGAGCGAGGGCTGAGATACGCGCCAAGGTTGAATCAGGTATGCCTCTCCCCCGCGCAAGATAGGGATTGAAACTAAGCGTGTAACAATCCAACCTGCGGTCAGCCGAGACACGTAACATGCGGCCAACGCAGACAAGGGGAGTGGCATGGCGGAGCTGATTACAGCCAGCATCGCGGCCGGGGTGGCGGATATCCGCCTCAACCGGCCCAATAAAATCAACGCGCTCAATTACGAGATGTTCGAGGCGATCGCCGGCATGACCGCCAGGCTGACCCGCCTGCCTGGCTTACGCTGCGTGGTTCTCTCCGGCGAGGGGCGCGGCTTCTGCGCCGGGGCGGACCTCGACAGCCTGCAGCAACACCCGCAGCCGAAAAACCTGAGCGTCCGCACCCAAGGCGCTGCGAACATCTACCAGCACGCCGCCTGGGGCTGGCGGCAACTGCCGGTGCCGGTCATTGCCGCGGTACACGGCTTTGCCTTCGGCGCCGGGTTCCAGATCATGCTCGGCGCGGATATCCGCATCGCAGCACCCGAGACGCAATTCTCGGTGATGGAGATGCATTGGGGGCTCGTGCCGGACATGGCGGGCTTCCCCCTGCTGCGCGGCCTCGTGCGCGACGACGTGGCGCGCGAGCTGATCTACACCGCGCGCAAATTCCTGGGCGAGGAGGCCGCAAAGCTCGGACTGGTAACACGCCTGGCCGCCGACCCGCGCGCCGAGGCCATGGCCCTGGCCCGGCATATCGCCAGCCAGAGCCCGCCCGCCATCCGCGCGGCAAAGCGCCTGCTCAACGCCCCGGCCGACGCAGCAGCGCTATTGCTGGCTGAATCGGCGGAGCAGGAGGCGCTGCTCACCTCCCCCGAACATGCCGAGACCCGGGCCGCGGCGCTGGAGAACCGCACGCCGGTGTTTGGGGATTGATACTGGGTGTTTGAGCCCGGGGCGCGGATCGACTATGCCCGGCTGATCATGCCCAAGCAGCGCGCCGATCTCATGCTCGTCAATTCCGGCCTCGTGGAGTCCCGCGCCAAGGCGCAGGCGCTCATCATGGCCGGGCTCGTCTATGCCGGCACGGCGCGGGTGAACAAACCCGGCGACATACTGCCCGATGACGCGCAGCTTTCCGTGAAGGGGCAGGACCATCCCTGGGTCTCGCGCGGCGGGGTGAAGCTGGCGCATGGTCTGGAACATTTCGGCCTGAGCCCCGAGGGCCGGGTGTGCCTGGATGTCGGAGCCTCGACGGGCGGGTTTACGGATGTGCTGCTCACCCATGGCGCTGCCAAGGTCTATGCCGTGGATGTCGGGCACGGCCAACTGGCCTGGAAGCTGCGCTCCGACCCGCGCGTAGTGGTGCTGGAAAAGACCAATGCGCGGCATCTCACGGCGGAGATCATCCCCGAGCCGATCGGCGCGCTGGTCTGCGATGCCAGCTTTATCGGGCTGCAAACCGTGCTGCCCGCCGGGCTGGCGCTCTGCGCGCCGGGGGCATTCGCCATTACACTGATCAAGCCGCAATTTGAGGCAGGGCCCGGCCAGGTCGGCAAGGGTGGCGTGGTGCGCGACCCGGCGGTGCATGAGGAAGTCTGCCAGCGCATCGAGGCCTGGTTCGCCACCCTGCCCGGCTGGAGCGTGCTGGGCATTACCCCCAGCCCCATCAAGGGGCCGGAAGGCAATATCGAGTTCCTGATCGGCGCGGTGAAAAGCGCTTAGGCGGCGGCCTTGATCGCGGCAGCCTTCACGTCCTCGTCCACATGCTCGGCGAAGCTGGCGAAGTTGTCGATGAAGCGCTGCACCAGGGCCCTGGCGGCTTCGTCATAGGCCGCCTTGTCGGCCCAGGCGGAGCGCGGGTCCAGCACCTCGTCCGGCACGTTGTTCACACACTCGGGGGTGGCGAGGCCGAAGAACGGGTCGATGCGATAGCTCACATTGTCCAGCTCACCGGCCAGGGCGGCGCGCAGCAGGGCGCGGGTGTGGGCGATGGACATGCGCTTGCCCACGCCATAGGCGCCGCCGGTCCAGCCGGTATTCACCAGCCAGCAGGAGACGCCGTGCTCCTTGATGAGTTGCTGCAGCAGCTTGCCATAGACCTGCGGGTGGCGCGGCAGGAAGGGCGAGCCGAAGCAGGTGGAGAAGGTGGCCTGCGGCTCGGCGCCGAGGCCCTTCTCGGTACCCGCCACGCGCGCGGTGTAGCCCGAGAGGAAGTGATACATGGCCTGGGCCGGGGTGAGCCGGGCGATGGGCGGCAGCACGCCGAAGGCATCCGCCGTCAGCATCACCACGTTGCGCGGCGTGCCGCCACGGCCGGAGAGCTCCACATGGGGGATGAACTCCACAGGGTAGCAGGCGCGGGTATTCTCGGTGAAGGTCTTGTCGGTGAGGTCCAGACGGCCATGCGGGTCCGCCACCACGTTCTCCAGCACGGTGCCGAAGCGGTGTGCCGCCGCCCAGATCTCGGGCTCGTTCTTCTGGCAGAGGTCGATGACCTTGGCGTAGCAGCCGCCCTCGAAATTGAATACGCCGTGCGGGCCCCAGCCATGCTCGTCATCGCCGATCAGGCGGCGGGTCGGGTCGGAGGAGAGCGTGGTCTTGCCGGTGCCGGAGAGCCCGAAGAACAGTGCGGAATCCTCATCCGGCCCGATATTGGCCGAGCAGTGCATCGGCAGCATGCCGCGCTCGGGCAGGATCCAGTTCATCACCGTGAAGATGGATTTCTTGATCTCGCCCGCATACTCGGTGCCGGCGATGACGATGACCTTCTCGGCGAAGGAGAGCGCAATGACGGTACCGGAGCGGACGCCGTCGAGCGCCGGGTCGGCCTGGAAGTCAGGCGCGTGCAAGATGACGTAATCCGGCTCGAACCCGGCCAGCTCCTCGGCCTTGGGGCGGATGAACATGTTGCGGGCGAACAGCGCGTGCCAGGCCCCGGTGGTGACCAGGCGCACGCGGATGCGGTTCGCCGGATCGGCGCCGGCATAGACATCCTGCGTGAACAGCTCACGCCCCTGCAAGTAAGCCTGCACGCGGCCCTTCAGCACCTCGAACTTCTCGCGCGGCAGGGGCTGGTTGATCTTGCCCCACCAGACATCGCCGGTTGTGTCGGGTTCATCGACCACGAACTTGTCGGCCACCGAGCGGCCGGTATGGATGCCGGTGCGCACGATGACCGCGCCATCGGCCGAGAGGCGGCCCTCGCCCTTGCGCAGAGAGTGGGCGACGAGCGCCGGGGCGGTGAGGTTGGCATGCAGCGGCGCGGTGGCGCGCACGCCGGTGCCGGACAGAGCCTTGGCGTCCCGCGGATCAGTGGCGGAGGTCAGATGGGTCACGGACGTGTCCTCTTGTTGTTTCGCAGACGGAGCTACCTAGCCTTCATAAGCAGGCGGGAGCGCGGCATCAACCATATCCTGAGGGTCGATGTAGAGAAATTTCATGCTGCAATGCGGCAAAATTCAAACGCATCGCTCGCCCGAATCCTCCAATATACTGGACCTCATGAACAAAAACTTTCCAAAATCCGAAATCACCGAAATCCACATACTGGGCCGCGTAGGGGTGCGCAGCGAGGAAGCGCGCGCGCACCCGTTCGGATAGGATGAGCCGCGCCTCGCCCGTGAGGCACAGACGCGGGGCGGTTTGCGGGTTCTCGGTCACGGCGGCGCCGGTGACCAGCAGGGCGCAGGCCGGGTTGGCCTTGAGCTGGCGCGTATGCACGGCAAGCGTGGAGAGCAGGAGAATGGGCTGGGCATCGGCATCCAGCGCGGGGGTGACGAGCGCGGCATGGGGCATGCCCTCATGCACCGTGGCCAGCGTGCCAACGCGCGCGCCGCGCAGGAGTGCGGCGGCTTCGGCCAAAGCCTCTTGATTTGCTGCCATAATCCGGTCACTCCCTGAAGCCACAAAGGCCGCAAAGCCAAGCATAGGTTCCGGAACAGATGAAGTACACAATCGCCCTGGTCGACGACGATCGCAATATCCTCACCTCCGTGCAGATGACGCTGGAGGCGGAGGGGTTCCAGGTTCGTACCTATACCGATGGCGAATCCGCCCTGCAGGCGCTGCTGGCCAAGCCGGCGGACCTCGCGGTGCTCGACATCAAGATGCCGCGCATGGACGGCATGGAACTGCTGCAGAAGCTGCGGGCCCGCTCGCAGATGCCGGTGATCTTCCTCACCTCCAAGGATGACGAGCTGGACGAGCTGATGGGCCTGCGCCTCGGCGCGGATGACTACATCACCAAGCCCTTCTCCCAGCGCCTGCTGCTGGAGCGCATCCGCGCCCTGCTGCGCCGGCACGACAGCACGCGCGCCGAGGCCACCGGCGCAGCGCCCGCCAGCGTGCTCACCCGCGGCGACCTGACGCTGGACGAGACCAAGCACCAGTGCCTCTGGAAGGGCAAGGACATCCAGCTCACCGTCACCGAGTTCCTGCTGGTGAAGGCGCTGGCGCAGCGCCCGGGCATGGTGAAGTCGCGCGACCAGCTGATCGACGCCGCCTATGGCGAGAACGTGTACGTGGATGACCGTACCATCGACAGCCATGTGAAGCGGCTGCGCAAAAAATTCCGCAACATCGATGGCGAGTTCGACCAGATCGAGACGCTCTACGGCATCGGTTACCGCTACAAGGACGCCTGATCCTGCACCGCAAACCCCGCATCTCGCGCCTGCTGCGCGACATCCTTCTCGTCAACCTGCTGCCGCTGGCGCTGATCTTCGCGGCGCTGCTGTATCTTGACCAATACCAGCAAGGGCTGCTGGCGGCGGAAGTCTCCGCCCTGCGCGAGCAGGCGCGCATCTATGCCGGAGCCGTCGCCCAGACGGCGGTGCAGGTGAATAACGGCCAGCCGTCGGTGAACCCTGACCAAGCGCAGCCGCTGCTGTACTCGCTCACCGAGCCCACCCCCAACGCCCAGGCGCTGATCTACGGGCCAGACGGCACGCTGATCGCCAATTCCCGCGTGCATCCCGGCGCGGGCGGGGCGATTATCACCGAGCCGCTCGCCGCCCCGCCGCCGCCGGGCTTCCTCAGCCGGGTGGTCGGCTTCATCTACGACCATCTCTCCGGCTCGGTGACCGGGACCGAGGACGAGTCCGGCCTGGCCGGCTCCGGCGCCGGGCAGGACCCGAACACGCTGGGCTGGCAGCCCGATGCCCGCACCGTGCTGCAGCTCACCTCCGCCACGCCGGGCCAGGAGGCAGCGCCCTTCGTGCGCCGCGATGCCGAGGGGCTGCTGCTCATCACTGTGGCCGAGCCGGTGGAGCGCAGCCAGCAGGTGATCGGCACAGTGCTGCTGACGCGCGAGGCGAGCGAAGTGGATTCCGCCGTGCTGGCGGTGCGGATCTCCATCCTCGGCCTGTTCGCCCTGGCTTTGGGGCTTACCGTGATCGTGTCCTTCTACCTCTCCCGCACCATTGCCGGCCCGATCTCGCGCCTGGCCGGCGCGGCGGAGCGCATGAGCGAAGGCCGTGCCCGGGCGCAGAAGCTGCCCGAGGCCGTGACTGGCCGCAACGACGAGATCGGCACCCTGGCCCGCACGCTGGAAAGCTCGGCCCAGGCGCTCTGGGCGCGCATGGACGCGATCGAGAAATTCGCCGCCGATGTGAGCCACGAGATCAAGAACCCGCTCTCCTCGATCCGCTCCGCCATCGAGACGCTGACGCGCGTGGAGGACCCGGCCCGGGCCTCGCGCCTGCTCGCCATCATCAACCAGGACGTGCAGCGGCTCGACCGGCTGATCACCGATATTTCCGACTCCTCCCGGCTGGACTCTGAACTTTCCCGCTCCAGGTACGAGATCGTGGACATGGCGCGGATGCTGGCGACGCTCGCCGAAATCCATGATGCCACACGCAAGGAGGGCAGCCCCTTCATGGAGGTGGACGCGCCGGTTGAGGGGCTCTTCGTGCGCGGCTCGGAGACGCGCCTCGTGCAGGTGCTGCGCAACCTCATCGGCAACGCCATCTCCTTCTCCCCGCCGGATGCGAAGATCTATCTGCGCGGGCGCGAGACCGGCGGGATGATCGAGCTGGCGGTGGAGGATGAAGGCCCCGGCATTCCCGATGGCAAGCTGGACAGCATCTTCGACCGTTTCTACTCCGAGCGCCCGCAGAGCGAGCAGTTCGGCAGCCATTCGGGCCTCGGGCTCTCCATCTCGCGCCAGATCGTGGAGGCGCACCAGGGCCGCATCTCGGCCGAGAACCGGCGCGACGATGAAGGCAAGATCATCGGCGCGCGCTTTGTGATAAGATTGCCCAAGGCAGGGGAATAGACATGCTCACAGTCATCGACCACCCGCTGGTGCAGCACAAGCTCACCCTGATGCGCAAAAAGGACACCACCACCGGGGATTTCCGGCGCCTCGCGCGGGAGATCTCGCTGCTGCTGGGCTACGAGGTGCTGCGCGACCTGCCGCTGGAGCCGATCACCATCGAGACGCCGATGGAGGAGATGCAGGCGGTGCAGGTGCAGGGCAAGAAGCTGTGCTTCATTTCCATCCTGCGCGCCGGTGAGGGGATTCTGGACGGGATACTGGACCTCGTCCCCTCCGCGCGCATCGGCCATGTCGGGCTGTACCGCGACCCCGACACGCATGAGCCGGTGGAGTATTACTTCAAGGTGCCGGATGCGCTGGAGGAGCGGCTCTGCGTGGTGGTGGACCCGATGCTGGCCACCGGCCATTCCGCAGCAGCCGCCATCACCAAGCTGAAAGAGGCCGGGGCGAAGCATATCAAGCTGGTGTGCCTGATCGCGGCACCCGAGGGTGTGGCGGCATTCGAGGCCGCGCATGCCGATGTGCCGATCTACACCGCCGCGCTGGACCGGCAGCTGGACGACCACGCCTATATCCGCCCGGGCCTGGGTGATGCCGGGGACCGGCTTTTCGGAACAAAATAGGTTTTAGAGCTGGGGCGAGCGCCACCGGACGAGCGCCCGGTTGATCGCCTCCGCGAGATCGCGCTTCTGCGCCGCTCCCAGGGCGCGGCCAATTTCCAGCCGCTCAGCCGGGGTGCGGATGACGAGGCGTGGCACCGCGCCTGGCGTTTCCTCCAACTCGGCGCGTGCCCAGCCCGGCGGCACGAAGACCACGCTTTTGCGTCCAGCCGGGGTGATGCGGGTAATCTCGATATCGTCTTCGCCCAGGCGGATGATCTCTCGCGCCCGGGCGGCGCGGGCATTGAGCCAGAACAGCAGCGCGGCCAAAACGAGATCGGCGCCGTTGAAGCCGATCACCGGCCAGGCGCCGAGCAAGTACATCAGCGTGGTGACGTAGAGCGAGCCCGCCGCCATGGCCCCCAGCACCGCCAGCAGCGCCCCGCGCGAGAGGCTGCGATGCGGCCTGAGATCGGCCTCGAAGAACAGCCGGGGGGCGGGCTTGGCGGCGGATGCGTCCATGCCGCATACATCGTGCACCGTGCCGCTTGCCCCAAGGACCAGATGCCGAAACTCAGAGATTGTTTTAAAACTCGCTCTGGTGAGTCAGCTGCGGCGCTGTTCGAGAACCGGAGCGGAGCGTACGTTAAGTACGTGAGCACCGGAAGCACAGAAAAGCGCCGCAGATGGCCACCGGAGTAGAGTTTTGAAGCAGTCTCTTATGAAACGGGCGGATATTCCCGCCTTCCTCACCGCCATCGCCGCGGGCAATCCGGACC
>NZ_JBKQJR010000131.1:0-13050 GCF_052326845.1 Acidocella sp.
GTCAATTCGCCGAAGGGCAGCTTCTCCGGCCTGAAACAGAGTTTCACCATCAACGCCAATGACCAGATAACCGATGACAGCGACGACAAGAAGAATGGAGAGCGCCAGCTCGAACCCGGCATCCGAAACGGAGGCGCGGATGGAGGTGGTGCCATCGCTCATCACGGCAATCCGGTCTATCTTGGTGACGTGGCGAAAATCATGTCCGCGCCGCAGGATACTGAGCTCGGCGCCTGGGCGAACCGCACGCCCGCCATCGTGCTCAACATTCAGCGTCAGCCGAATGCTAATGTCATCGCCACCGTGGATGCGATCAAGCGCGCGCTGCCTGTGCTCACCGCCGGGCTGCCGGCTTCCATGCAGATCGCCGTGATGAGCGATGGCACCACCTCCATCCGCGCCTCCGTTTCGGATGCCGGGTTCGAGCTGGCGCTCTCCATTCTTCTTGTCGTCGCTGTCATCTTCCTCTTCCTGCGCAACATGCGGGCGACCATCATCCCCAGCATCTCGGTGCCGGTCTCGCTCGTCGGTACGCTTGCCTTCATGTATCTTTGCGGGTTCTCCCTCGACAATCTCTCGATCATGGCGCTCATCATCGCCACGGGCTTCGTCGTCGATGACTCTATCGTGATGATCGAGAACATCTCCCGCTATCTGGAGATGGGCGAGACCCCGCTGGAGGCCGCGCTGCAAGGTGCTGGGCAGATCGGCTTCACCATCATCTCGCTCACCGTGTCGCTCATCGCGGTGCTGATCCCGTTGCTGTTCATGGGCGATGTCGTCGGGCGGCTGTTTTCCGAATTCGCGATCACGCTCGCCTTCACCATCGTCATCTCGGCGGTCGTCTCCCTTACCCTGGTGCCGATGCTGTGCTCGCGTCTGTTGCACCGCAAGGGCGAGGACAAGCCCAACCGGTTCGAGTCCTGGAACGAGACGCAGTTCAACCGCCTGATCACCGGCTATGGGCACGCGCTCACCTGGGTGCTGAAACATGATCGTGCCACGCTGTTG
Organism: Acidocella sp.; assembly: GCF_052326845.1. Lineage (GTDB taxonomy): Bacteria > Pseudomonadota > Alphaproteobacteria > Acetobacterales > Acetobacteraceae > Acidocella. The sequence goes on from NZ_JBKQJR010000131.1 coordinate 1,012, forward strand.
GTTGCCATTGGCACGCTGGCACTCACCATCCTGCTCTACGTGTTCATCCCCAAGGGGTTCTTCCCGGTACAGGATACAGGCGTTATCGAGGGCTTCTCCCAGGCCACGCAGGGCACCTCCTACGCCGCCATGGCGGCGCACCAGCAGGCCCTGGCCGATGCGCTTCTGAAGGACAAGGATGTTGTAAGCCTCACCTCCTATATCGGTGTGGATGGCAGCAACACCACGCTGAACCAGGGACGGTTCCTCATTAACCTGAAGCCCAAGAGCGAGCGCAGCCTCTCCGCCGCCGGAATCATTCCCCGGCTGAGCCAGGAGGTGGCGGGCGTGCCGGGCGTGGCGCTGTATCTACAGCCGGTGCAGAGCCTCACGCTCGATACCACCATCTCACCCACGCAATACCAGTTCGCGCTGGAGGGAGCGTCTCAGGCGGATCTGCAAACCTACGTGCCGCGGCTGATGGCCAAACTCCAGGCGTTACCCCAGCTTACCGGCGTTGCCAGCGGGCTGCAGGCGGCCGGGCAATCCGTGTATGTCGATATCGACCGCACGAGTGCCGCGCGCTTCGGCATCACCGCGGCGACGGTGGATTCGGCGCTGTACGATTCCTTCGGCCAGCGCATCATCTCCACCATCTTCACGCAGACCGACCAATACCGCGTTATCATGACCGTGGACCCGGCGAAGATGACGTCCGCCGCATCGCTGGGGAACATCTATCTGCCGTCCTCTGCCGCCTCGGGCGGGCAGGTGCCGCTTTCCGCTATTGCCAGCTTCAACATCCAGACAGCGCCGTTGCTCATCGAGCATCTCGGCCAGTTTCCGGCCACCACCATCTCCTTCAACCTAGCACCCGGCGCTTCGCTGGGGGGGGCAGTGAAGGCAATCCAGAAAGCCGAAGCCTCGCTGAACCTGCCCGCTTCGATGCAGACGAGCTTCCTGGGTGCTGCGGCGGCATTCCAGAATGCCCTGACCAACGAGGTCTTCCTGCTCATCGCCGCCATCGTCGCCGTCTATATCGTGCTCGGCGTGCTGTATGAGAGCTTCGTTCACCCGGTCACCATCCTCTCCACCCTGCCTTCGGCGGGCATCGGCGCGCTTATCTTCCTCTGGCTCTCGGGCGAGGGGCTGGATGTCATCGGCATCATCGGTATCGTGCTGCTGATCGGCATCGTGAAGAAGAACGCGATCATGATGATCGATTTCGCGCTGCACGCCGAGCGCAACGAGGGCAAACCCCCGCGCGATGCGATCTACGAGGCAGCACTTCTGCGCTTCCGCCCGATCCTGATGACCACGCTCGCCGCCATGTTCTCCGGCTTGCCGCTGATTTTTGGCGGCGGCATGGGGTCCGAGCTGCGCGCGCCGCTGGGCGTGGCCATTGTCGGCGGGCTGCTGGTGAGCCAGGTGCTCACCTTGTTCACCACCCCGGTCATCTATCTGGCGTTTGACGCGCTGGCCAGCCGCTTCGGCCTGCGCCTGAACGCAGCCAGCGCATGAACCTCCCGGCGATCTTCATCCGCCGCCCGGTGGCGACGATCCTGCTCACCATCGGCATCGCGTTGTCCGGCATTCTCGGCTTCCTGAAGATGCCGGTCGCGCCGCTGCCGCAGATCGCCTTTCCCACCATTCAGGTACAGGCCAACATGGCGGGGGCCAGCCCGGAGGCCATGGCCGCCACTGTGGCGGAACCGCTGGAACGGCATCTCGGCACCATCGCCGATGTGACCGAGATGACCTCGCAATCGGGCATCGGCGTCACCCGCATCACGCTGCAATTCGGGCTGGACCGCAATATCGACGGCGCGGCCCGCGACGTGGAGGCCGCAATTCAGGCCGCGCGCGCGGACCTGCCGACGACGCTGCGCGCCAACCCAAGCTACGAGAAGTTTAACCCGGCGGACGCGCCGATCATCGTGCTGGCCATGACCTCGGACACGATGACGCCCGGCCAGCTCTACGATTCCGCCGACACTGTGCTGGCACAGCAGTTCTCGCAGATCGATGGCGTGGGCGATGTGGAACTCGGAGGTGCTGCGCTGCCCGCGGTGCGTGTGGAACTGCAGCCCGGGCCGCTCGCCAAATACGGCATCGGGCTGGAGGATGTGCGCGCCGCCCTGTCCGCGGCCAATGCGAATTCGCCGAAAGGCTATTTCGATATCGGCCCCAGCCGCTACCAGCTCTACACCAACGACCAGGCGAAACTCGCGGCGCAGTACCGCGATCTTGTCATCGCCTACCGCGACGGCTTGGCGGTGAAGCTCTCTGACGTCGCAGACGTTAATGATTCCGTCGAAAACCTGCAGAATGCCGGGTACTACAACGGCAAGCGCGGGGTGCTGGTCATCATCCACCCCAGCCCGACGGCGAATGTCATCCGCACGGTGGACAAGATCAAGGCGATGCTGCCCCAACTGAGCGCCGCCCTGCCGCCCGCCATCAAGTTCGGCATCGCCCTGGATCGCTCGCAATCCATCCGCGCCGCGCTGGCCGACACCGAGCGCACGCTGTTCATCGCCGTGCTGCTGGTGGTGGGGGTGGTGTTCATCTTCCTGCGATCGCCCCGCGCCACGCTTATTCCCGGGCTCGCCGTGCCGGTCTCCATCATCGGCACGTTCGGGCCGATGTACCTGCTCGGCTTCTCGGTGGACAATCTCTCGCTCATGGCGCTCACCATTGCGACAGGCTTCGTGGTGGACGACGCGGTGGTGGTGACGGAAAACACCATGCGCCACCTGGAAGACGGCATGGACCCGCTAAGTGCGGCACTGCGCGGCGGGGCGGAGGTGGGGTTCACCGTGCTCTCCATGAGCGCCTCGCTGATCGCGGTGTTCCTGCCGATCCTGATGATGCCTGGCCTGCTGGGCAAATTGTTCCAGGAATTCGCCGAGACATTGTCGCTGACTATTGTCATCTCGCTGCTGGTCTCGCTCACCACCACGCCGATGCTCTGCGCCCTGCTGCTGCGCCCCGAAAGCGCCAAGTCGGAAGGGCGCGTCGTTGCCGCGCTGGAGCGCGGCTTTGCCGCCACCCGCGCGGCTTATGAGGACTCGCTGCGCTGGGCGCTGCGCCATGCCAGGCTGGTCGGTTTCGGGCTGATCCTTACCGTTGCGCTCAACGTGGTGCTGTTCGTCGTGGTGCCGAAGGGCTTCTTCCCCGAGCAGGACACCGGGCTGGTGATGGGCACCATCCAGGCCGACCAGTCCATCTCCTTCGCGGCGATGAAGCAGAAGCTGCTGCAACTGCAGACCATCGTGCAGCACGACCCCGGCGTGGCCTCGGTGGCCGGCTTCACCGGCGGGCGGACGACGAATACGGGCTTCCTGTTCATCACGCTGAAGCCGTTGTCCGAGCGTCACGTAAGCGCCACGCAGATCGTGGCGCGGCTGCGCCGTCCGCTCGGTCGCATCCCCGGCGCGCAGACCTTCCTGGTGCCAGCGCAGGATCTGCGCGTCGGTGGCCGGCAGGGCAATGCCGAGTACCAGTACACGCTGCAGAGCGACGACGCGGCCGATCTCTACGCCTGGGTGCCGAAGATCGTAGAGGCGCTGAAGCAGGACCGCACACTGGTGGACGTGAACTCCGACATGCAGCAGGGCGGGCTGGAGACGGACATCCACATCAACCGCCCCGTGGCGGCGCGGCTCGACATTACGCCCAGCGAGATCGACAACACGCTCTACGACGCGTTCGGCCAGCGCGGCGTCTCCACGATCTATAACGAGCTGAACCAGTACGAGGTGGTGATGGAGCTGGCGCCGAAATACCAGCAGACGCCCCAGGACCTCGCACGGATCTACATCAGCACCTCGGGCGGCAAGGCGAGCGGCACATCATCCTCTCAGCTTGCCGCCGGCGCGGTGGTGACGAACACCAAGATCACCAACACCACCGCCACCGTGGCGCTGGATTCCGCGACCAACGTGGCGATCAACTCCGTGGCCACCAGCACCGGGGGCGGCGCGTCCTCGGGCGCTGCGGTGAGCACGAACAGCGAGACCATGGTGCCGCTTTCCGCCCTCGCCACGATCGGGCCCGGCACCACGCCGATTGCGGTTAATCACCAGGACGGGCGTGTGGCGGCCACCATCTCCTTCTCGCTGCCGCAGGGCGTGGCGCTCGGCACCGCCGCCGCCGCCATCCAGGGGACCATGACCCGGCTCGACGTGCCGCTGACCATCAGCGGCAGCTTCGCCGGCACCGCCGCGGCGTTCCAGTCCTCCTCGGCCGCCGAGCCGCTGCTCATCCTGGCGGCGATCGCCACGGTCTATATCGTGCTCGGTATTCTCTACGAGAGCACGATCCACCCCATCACCATCCTCTCCACCATTCCCTCGGCCGGGCTGGGCGCCACGTTGTTCCTGCTCATGCTCAACACGCCGCTCACCATCATCGCGCTCATCGGCGTGGTCCTGCTCATTGGCATCGTGAAAAAGAACGCGATCCTGATGATCGACTTCGCCCTGCAACTGGAGCGCGGCGAGGGGCTGACACCGGAGGAGGCGATCTTCCGTGCCGCCTCGCTGCGCTTGCGGCCGATTCTGATGACCACCTTCGCCGCCATTCTCGGCGCGCTGCCGCTGGCCATCGGGCTGGGGCAGGGGGCATCGTTGCGCCAGCCATTAGGGCTTACCATTATCGGCGGGCTTGTCGTCAGCCAGGCGCTGACGCTCTACACCACGCCGGTTGTGTATCTGTGGCTGGAACGGCTGGCGACGAAACTGCGCGGCGGGCGGGACAAGGCGGCACCCCGCCAGGGCAGCATTGTGGAGGCATTATGAAGCGGTTGAGCGTGCTGGGGGCACTGGCCCTTTCCGGCTGCATGGTGGGGCCTGATTACCACAAACCCGTGCTGCCGGTGCCTGCCGCCTACAAGACCGCGCCCGGCTGGGTGGCGGCAAAACCGGCGGATGGCGCGCCGAAAGGCGCGTGGTGGAGCGTGTTCAACGACCCGGTGCTGAACCAGTTGGAGCCACAGGTGGCGGTGAACAACGCCACGCTGAAGGCGGATTACTACGCCTATCAGCAGGCGGTGGAGATTGTGCAGGAGGAGCGCGGCAGCCTCTTCCCCTCGTTTGGCCTCACCAGCACCGCCACGCGCTCCGGCGAGGGCGGGGGCGGCGCCAGCGCCACCGCGGCTTCCGGTTTTGCCCGTTCATCCGGCCCCACCACCTCCGGCACGTTCGAGGGCAACGCCTCCTGGAGCGTCGATATCTGGGGCAAGATCCGCCGGCAGGTGCAGGGTGATGTCGCCGCCGCGCAGGTGAGCGCCGCGGACCTCGCCAATGCCACGCTCAGCGCCCAGGCGGAACTTGCGTCCGATTACGTGAACCTCCGCGCATCGGATGCCGCCATCGCGCTGTATCAGCAGACGGTCGCGGCCTATCAGCGCAGCCTGCAGATCACCGAGAACCAGGCGGCGGCAGGTACGGCCGCACCTTCGGACGTGATCACCGCCCGCACCGAGCTGGAGGGCGCGCAGTCCCAGCTCATCAATGCCGGAGCGGCGCGGGCGCAGTACGAGCACGCCATCGCCGTGCTCACCGGCCATGCGCCGGAAGAACTCTCCATCCCGCCGGGTGCACAGATGGCCAATGTGCCGGTCACGCCGCCTGGCGTGCCAAGCACGCTGCTGGAGCGCCGGCCGGACATCGCCGCGGCGGAGCGCGTCATGGCGGAGCAAAACGCACTCATCGGTGTGGCCGTGGGGGCGTATTACCCGAGCCTCTCCCTCTCCGCGATGGGCGGCTATGCGGCGAACCCGATCAGCGGGCTGTTCGACGTTTCCAACTCGCTTTGGTCGCTGGGGTCGAATGTCTCCGAAACATTGTTCGAAGGCGGCACCCGCAGCGCCGCCGTGGCAGCGGCGGGCGATGCCTATCAGGAAAGCGCGCAAAACTACCGCCAGACCGTGCTGAACGCCTTCCAGAACGTGGAGAACGACCTCTCCAACCTGACGATCTACGAGCAGCAGGCCGCGGTGCAGGCCCAGGCCGTGGCCGATGCCAGCCGCGGGGTGCAGATTACGCTCAACGAATACCAGGCCGGCACCGCCGCCTATACCGCCGTGGTGCAGGCGCAAGTCACGCTGCTTGCCGACCAGCAGACGCAGCTTTCCATCCAGCAGCAGCGCCTGCTCGCCAGTGTCGCGCTGTTCCAGGATCTCGGCGGCGGGTTCAGCGCCTCGGATCTGCCCAGCGCCGCCGCTCTGCAACCGGGGTTGCCGTTCGGGCCGTAATATTGTTTGCGGTTTGCGGCAAAAGGGCGTACACGATGCCCACGGCGCTTTTCGTTATCTGTTGTTGCGTGCTACCCCTGCTTTTGCAGTTCGGCCCCATCCCCTGACAACCGAAGAGTATCATGGTCCGTATGTTGCGGGTCGCTGTTTGTTAAGGAGATGCGATATGGCATCAGGTACTGTGAAATGGTTCAACGCCACCAAGGGCTACGGCTTCATTCAGCCGGATGACGGCTCCAAGGACGTTTTCGTGCACATCTCGGCTGTCGAGCGTGCGAACCTGGGCTCGCTGAACGAAGGCCAGAAGCTTCAGTACGAAGCCAAGCCCGGCCAGCAGGGCAAGGTCTCCGCGGAGAACCTGAAGGCTATCTGATTTCGCTTCGCGGGATTTGAGGAAAGCGGCGCCGTGAGGCGCCGTTTTTTGTGGCGCCGTGCGCGGCACGTCTGTCAGCCGTTAGGCCAGCGGTAGGGCGAGTACCCCTGGATCACGACAAGCCGAGGTAAATTTGGCAGGCCGGGGCTCACCGTTTCCGCTGGACCCAGGTCAGTGTAGGTGAACAGCGCACTCAGCGGCAAGACGCGCGCGTCGATGTCGATGCGTGGAATGCCTGCCTGCACCAACTGGCTGGCGACCCACTCCGCCCGCGCCCAGGCCAGGGCCTCGCGGTTGGCGGGAGCCTCCGAAGGGTCGGCAAAACTGAACACGAGGATGCTCGGAAAGGCATAGTGCCGGTAATCCCCGGCGATCTTCAAGAAAACCGCGGTTTGCAGATTTTTTCCCGGTAGCGAGGTGGCATAGGGCTTGAAGGGGAGAAGGTAGCTATGGGGCGGCGACGGTCCGCCGATGTCGATGCCAGCTATCGCTCTGTTGGGCACGGGCGCCTTGGCTGGCGGCGTGCAGCCAGCCAACTGCAGAAGCGGCAAAAAAGCAAAAACAGCACATGCTGCAGCGCGCCATGATTGTTCCCAGGCGGATTGACGCATTGGCACGGCTTCATCCTTCTCTTCGGCCAAATTTCCAAAAGTTTAGGGCAAAACCGCCGCGTCAGCAATGAAACTGGCTTGACCGCTTTCCACGCCGATCTGAAAAAGCCCTGCCATCTTGCCCGCCATAGGCAGCGCGCCCCCGTGTCGCTATAGCCTGCCCATGACACCCGCTGGACAACTTGCCGCCGCCATCGACCTCCTGGCTGAGATCGAGGCTGATCCGCGCCCGGCCGACGCCGTGGCCAACCATTTCTTCCGCAATCGCCGCTTCATCGGCGGTGGAGACAGGCGGGCCGTCAGCACGCTGGTCTGGGGCGTGCTGCGCGCGCGCCGGCATCTCGGCTGGTGGCTGGATAAGCTCCACGCCCCGCAGACACCGCGCCTGCTGCTCGCCGCCCAGGCCATCTTTTCCGGGCAGACCCCGCATAAGATCGCGCTCGCCTTCACCGCCGGGCGCTATGGCCCGCCGCCGCTATCGCCGGAAGAAGCCGCCGTGCTGGACCGCTTCGCCGGGCACACGCTGGAACACCCGAACATGCCGGAGGCGGTGAAATACGAGATCCCGGACTGGATTCTGCCCAAGCTCAAGGCCCAGTTCGGCCCCGCCCTGGAGGCGGAGATGGCGGCGATGAACGAGCCCGCCCCGCTGGATCTGCGCGTGAACATCCTGAAGACGACGCGCGAGGGCGCGATTGTGGCGCTGGCGCGCGAGGGGCTGCGGGCTGAGCCCTCGCCGTACTCCCCCTGGGGGTTACGCCTTGCCAACCGGCAATCCGTGACGCAGGGCAAGGCGTTCCAGGACGGGCTGGTGGAAATCCAGGACGAGGGCAGCCAGCTCATCGCCCTGGCCGTGGACGCCCAGCCCGGCATGCGCGTGGTGGATTACTGCGCCGGGGCGGGGGGCAAGACCCTCGCCATCGCCATGAACATGGAGAACAAGGGCCATATCGTCGCCTGTGATGTCTCCGCCCCCAGGCTGGAAGGCGCCATCAAGCGCCTGCGCCGTGCCGGGGTGCATAACGCGGAGCGGCATCTGCTGGAGCCGGGCGACAAGTGGCTGAAGCGCCAGGGCCAGAAATTCGACCGCGTGCTGGTTGACGCCCCCTGTTCAGGCACCGGCACTTGGCGCCGCAACCCGGATGCTCGCACCCGCCTGACCGAGGTGGATCTCGCCGAACTCACGCAAAAGCAGGCGATGATCCTCGACCAGGCGCAAAAACTGGTGAAGCCGGGTGGAAAACTTGTTTACGCGACGTGCTCCGTGCTCAATGATGAGAACGAAAAACAGGTGGAGGCGTTCCTGGCCAGATACCCAATGTTCGAGCAGCTTCCCATCGAGGCCCCGGCGGCTTTGCGCGGGCAGGCGTTGCGGCTTTCACCCCGCGTGCATGGCACGGACGGCTTCTTCGCCGCCGTGCTGGTGCGGCGCGAGACGTGATCGCGCTGCGCCGCGCCAGGCTGGCCGACGCACCCGGCATCGCCGCGGTTCACGTCGCCACTTGGCGCAGCGCTTACGCGAATATTTTGCCGGAAGACTATCTGGCTGGTCTTTCCATCTCCCGTCTGGCCCGGCAGTACGAGCATCTCATCCGGCTGGGGTTCGGCGTGCATGTCGTCGCCAGCTACGGCATGCCGGGCGCCCCGCCGGTCCTGGGCTTTTCCACCGCCAGCCGCAGCCGGGAGAGCCGGTTCGGCGAGGGCGAAGTGGAGATGCTCTATGTGCTCGACGACTACCGCGACCAGGGGCTGGGGGGCCAGTTGCTGCGCGCCTCGGCCAAGTATCTGGCCCAGCTCGGTTGCCGTTCCGCCTATGGCTGGGTGCTGCGCGACAACCCCGCCCGTTATTTCTACCAGCGCCTCGGCGGCAAATGCATCGCGGCGGGGATGACACAGGTGGCGGGGGAAGACATCCCGCAGACCGCTTATTCCTGGGATCCGCTCACCACTCTCTTGGACGTGACCGCCTGATGCGCTAGGGGAGCACATGAGCGATGAAAAGATTCTGATCCTGGACTTCGGCAGCCAGGTTACCCAGCTGATTGCCCGCCGCGTGCGCGAGAGCGGGGTGTATTGCGAGATCATCCCCTTCAACGCCGATGTGGCGCGGATGCAGGCTTTTGCCCCCAAGGGCATCATCCTCTCCGGCGGCCCGGCCAGCGTGGCTGAAGAGGGTTCGCCCCGCGCCCCGGAATGGGTGTTCCAGGCCGGCGTGCCGGTGATGGGCATCTGCTACGGCCAGATGACGATGTGCGTGCAGCTTGGCGGCGACGCCAAGGGCGCGGATATCCGTGAATTCGGTGCTGCCTATGTGGATGTGGTGGCCGATTGCGCCCTGTTCGAGGGCGTGTGGTCCGTCGGCGCGCGTGAGAAGGTCTGGATGTCCCACGGCGACCACATCTCCGCCCCGCCGGCCGGGTTCCGCACCGTGGCCGTCTCCGAGGGCGCGCCCTACGCGCTCATCGCCGATGACGAGCGGCGCTTCTACGGCGCCATGTTCCACCCGGAGGTGGTGCACACCCCGCACGGCGCGCAGCTCATCCGCAACTTTACCCATAAGGTCTGCGGCCTCTCCGGCGACTGGACGATGGCGGGCTTCCGCCAAGCGGAAATCGCCAAGATCCGCGCCCAGGTCGGCACCGGCAAGGTCATTTGCGGCCTCTCCGGCGGGGTGGACTCCTCCGTGGCCGCGGCGCTGATCCACGAGGCGATCGGCGACCAGCTCACCTGCATCTTTGTCGACCACGGCCTGCTGCGCGCGGGGGAGGCCGAAGAGGTGGTGCGCGTGTTCCGCGACCAGTTCAACATCACGCTCATCCACCGCGATGCTTCTGATTTGTTCCTTGGTCATCTTGAAGGCGTAACAGATCCGGAACAGAAGCGGAAAATCATCGGCAAGCTGTTCATCGACGTGTTCGACGAGGAGTCCCAGAAGCTCGGCGGCGCCGAGTTCCTGGCCCAGGGCACGCTGTACCCTGACGTCATCGAATCCGTCTCCGCCATTGGCGGGCCGTCGGTCACCATCAAGTCCCACCACAATGTGGGCGGCCTGCCCGCCTACATGAAGCTGAAGCTGGTCGAGCCCCTGCGCGAGCTGTTCAAGGACGAGGTGCGCGCGCTGGGCCGTGAGCTTGGCCTGCCCGAGACCATCGTCGGCCGCCATCCGTTCCCCGGGCCGGGCCTTGCCATCCGCGTGCTGGGCGAGGTGACGCGCGAGAAGGTGGCCGTGCTGCAGAAGGCCGATTCCATCTACCTGGAAGAGATCCGCGCCGCCGGGCTGTACGACGCCATCTGGCAGGCTTTCGCCGTGCTTTTGCCTGTAAAGAGTGTTGGCGTGATGGGCGATGGCCGCACCTACGACAATGTGTGCGCGCTCCGCGCCGTAACCAGCACCGATGGCATGACCGCCGAAGTCTATCCTTACGATGTCGGGTTCCTCACCCGCGTCGCCGGGCGGATCGTGAACGAGGTGCGCGGCATCAACCGCGTCACCTACGACATCACCAGCAAGCCCCCCGGAACCATCGAGTGGGAGTAATTTTTGGTCTGCCGAGAGGTTCGCGGACTATCAAAAAACTAAAATAACATACTGATATAAATAAAAATATCTATCAACGTCTATCGCCATCATTCGGAGGGTAGCGCTCCGTTTTGGTGGTGCCGTTGACGGTATCAACTCCTCTTGCCGTCGGCCCGATGAGGCGATACCGTCAGCTTTTGGAGGCGTTCTGACGGTATTATTTCAACTATATATGATTGAAATATAAGGAAAAACCTAAGACGAGCGGTCCTTTTTCGCTTGACGGTATTTTGGTCAGAGGGAAGTTCTATGCCGACGGACGCGGCGCTGAAGAACCTGAACCCGAAGAAAAAGCCTTATAAAGTCGCAGATCGCGATGGCATGTACGTCGTCGTCGCACCGTCGGGGATGATCACTTTTCGGTTGGATTATCGATTGAATGGCAGGCGAGAGACCGTCACTCTCGGCCAGTATGGTCCGGCCGAACTTTCATTGGCTCATGCCCGTGAAATGACGATCGACGCGCGCCGATCTGTGATAGAGAGCAAATCGCCTGCCCACGAGAAGCAACGTGCGAAGCGGCGGATCAAAGAGGCGAAGAGCTTCGGCGAATTCGAAGAGCGGTGGCTATCCGGAGCCACGATGGCGGACAGCACCCGCGCGATGCGCCGCACCATCTTCGAGCGAGAGCTTGCCTCGGCATACAAAAAACCGCCTTCTGCATGAGATCACGCCGGATGATCTACGGGCGCTTTGTGAAAAGATCGTCGATCGCGGGGCTCCGGCGACCGCCATCCATGTGCGCGATATCGTCAAACAGATCTGCGGTTTTGCGATTTTACACGGCGAAAAGGTCGCCAACCCGGCCGATGAGGTCGGGCCCGCGTCCATTGCTACGTTCGTGCCAAAGGATCGATCCCTGTCTCCGAGCAAGATCCGGGTGCTGCTGAAGCAACTCGAGCACGTCGCCACCCTTCCCACAATCAGGCTCGGGATACGCCTTTTCCTGATGACGATGGCGCGCAAGAGCGAGCTCCAGGCCACCCATGACATTCGAAAGGTGGCACTATGGCTCGGTCACACCAGCCTTCAGAGCACCGAGGCCTATCTGCGGCCTATCTGCGGGCCGACCTCACCGAGAAACTGGAGGCGCTGAACGCAATCGCCGTGCCTAACACTACAGTTGCATTTTTGTTGGAGTTCTGAATCTATGGGCAACCATGGTTCAGAACATGATGAATGGCGGCGCGTCTGTTGAAGATACACTGGAGCTTTGGGCGTGTTCGCTGCGCGATGT
>NZ_JBKQJR010000132.1:0-2712 GCF_052326845.1 Acidocella sp.
GAATGCGTTTGACGCGCAGGATAGCCGGCACCACGTCCAGCATCTCGCTGACGTCCTCGCCGATGATGTGCAGCCTGCCTTGGCAGCAGGGGCAAGCCTTGCTCGCGGGCTCGATCGTGATGTCCACTCGTGGCAGATGCGCCGGCAGACCGCCGATATTGCGCGCCGCTTTTGGCCGCGGCGGCCGGTTGGAATTCGCTGGCGTTGGCAGTTTGGCTGGCTCCACCGGCATGGCGGAAAGATCGTCCAAGGCGAGCGGCAACTGATTCGCCGGCTCAGCCTGCTTCTCGGATCGCGCACCGTACAGGGCCCGCTTCAAAGCTGCCACGACCGCATGCAGGTTCTCGTTCTCTGCCCGCAATGCCGCGTTCAATGCCAGCAAATGCACCGGATCATGCGGGGAGTTTTGGCCGTCCGACATGCCGGAAAGTTACCAAACATGCCGCGCGCTTCGCTAGAAAATTAAGGCGCCTTCTGTAATTTTTCTGCCGGGATCGTTGGCCTCATTGGCGGCGCAGAGCGCGCTGGTATCTGCGTCCAATCCATGCCGGCAACCAGCATGCGCAGCTGCGAGGTGCTCAGCGTGACCGCACCATCCTGCACCGGTGGCCAGGTAAAGCCACCCGCCTCCAGCCGCTTGGTCACCAGACAGAGGCCGGAGCCATCCCAGAGAAGCAGCTTGATGCGGTCGGTTCGTTTGGACCGGAAGACGAACACATCGCCGGCAAATGGGTCGGCGGCCAGTACCTGTGCCACCATGGCCACGAGGCCATCCATGCCTTTACGAAAATCAACCGGCTTGGACGCCACCATCACCCGCAACCCTGGCCGGGACGGAATGCCCAGAATCATCGTGCGGGCCCAATCAAACCAAGCACCTGCCGCAAAACCTCCGGATCGACAGCGCCTTCCACCCGGACTCGGGCACGGCCAATCTCTATCTCAATCGATCCCGCGGGTTGATCCCGGCCCGAAGTCGGTGCAGCCGGCTCCGAGGCAATGGCTGAGGGCTCGGCAACCCCATCCTCAATGCGCAACGGGACAAAGCGCGGCACCGTCTCCGCCGCCAAATCATTCATCGCCTGACGACGCCAAGTCCAAAGCAAGCCGCGGCTGACCCCATAACGGCGCGCCACCTCCGCGATCTTCGATCCCGGCGCCACACTCGCGGCAAGAATCTCCGCCTTCTCATCCGGCGTCCAATCCCGCCGCCGACGCCGGCCAGTGATCAGCTCAACCCGGCGGTACTCAACGTCCTGAGGACTGTGCTGATGCCTGGCATTAGGACCGTCATTATCCACAATATCACCTCACCCAAATTCAGGGAGGCAGTGTCCAGCAAATAAACCCGCGCCGCGAGGTGGGGCACTCGCATCGGTTACTACGTATCGGGCTCGCCCCTGGTGTTGATCGATGTCCTGCATGTCAGCCCGGGGGGCTACGCGGCTCTGTTTGGCTGCACCGGGGGCGGGATCGTGGCCGGCGCCTTCCTCAATGGCCGTCTGGCCCGCCAGGGCGTTCCGCCGCGCACGGTCCTGCTTGCGGCTATCCTGCTGGCGCTGCTCGTGACCGGAACGCTCGCGGGACTGACGCTTGCGGGCGCCTTCTCCTTGCCGCTGGCGATGCCGCTGCTGGTGCTGGCGACCGCCTGTTTTGGTCTGGCCGCCCCCAGCGCCGCCCATGGCGCGCTCGAGCCGCTGCCGGAACTGGCGGGTGCCGCGGGCGGGCTGCTCACCTCGCTGCAAATGCTGATGGGGGCGCTGGCCAGCACGCTGGTGGCGGTGCTCTTCCCGCGCTTCGGTCCCCTGGCGATGTCCGGCATCATGACCGCCGCCGCGCTCGCGGCGCTGCTCGTCTATCTGCCGCGCAGCTCGCAGCAGGCGCCGTTCTCCCTCGCCGTGGCGGAGCCAGATTGATGCGCGTTCGAAAATATACGTCCCTTGGCGGCGCCGTTGGGGATAAATTTGCTGAAGGGTCAAGCTTCCAGCTTAAGGAGATAAACATGCGTGCTGCTTCAACCCAGGGCGTTCGCCCTGTTGTCATGACGACCCCTGGCCAGCCCACCTCCGACGGCGCGGGCGTCAAGCTCACGCGGATGATCGGCACGCAAAGCCTGCATACGCTCGACCCGTTCCTGATGCTCGATTTCTTTGCCACCGATAAGGCGCAGGATTATATCGCCGGGTTCCCCGAGCATCCGCATCGCGGCTTCGACACCGTAACGTATATGCTCGCTGGCCGGATGCGCCACCGCGACAATCATGGCCATGAGGGCGTCATCGAGGCCGGCGGCGTGCAATGGATGACCGCCGGGCGGGGCATCGTCCATTCCGAGATGCCGGAGCAGCGGGAGGGGCTGATGAAAGGCTTCCAGCTGTGGGTGAACCTGCCGGCGCGGCTGAAAATGACGCCACCCGCCTATGCCGAGTTCGACGCCAGCGAGATTCCGAGCGAGCAACGCGGCGGCGCCAGCCTGCGCGTGATCGCGGGGACGACCAGCAGCGGTGTGGTTGGGCCGGTGCAGGCCGCGCATGTTGATGCCCGCTACTTCGATGTGACGCTCCCGGCGGGGGAAACGCTGAAAGAGCCGCTGCCCGACGGGCACAACGCGATCCTGGTCGTGTTCGAGGGTGTGATTGCCGTTGCCGGCCCGGATGTGCGCGCCCGCAGCCTCGCCGTGCTTGGCACTTGCTTGCCGATGCTCGCTTCGTC
>NZ_JBKQJR010000133.1:0-3927 GCF_052326845.1 Acidocella sp.
GTGCTCCGATCCGGCACTGCTGGAGGGTGTGACGCGATGACGCAAAATAACCCATTCTATACCGTGACCCAGCTTGCCGCCGAACTAGGGGTTACCGTACGCACTTTACATTTCTACGAGACACAGGGGCTGATCGCGCCCCAGCGCGCCGGGCATACGCGGGTATACACGCAGCGGGAGCGTGCGCGCCTGGTCCTTGTCCTGCGCGGCAAGCGGCTCGGCTTCTCCATCCGCGAGATCAAGGAATATCTTGAGCTTTACGATATTGATCCGACTCTGACGCAGCAGAACAAGTCGCTGCTGAAGTCGGTGCGGAGCCGTATCCAGCGCCTGGAGGAACAGCGCCAGGCGCTGGAGCAGACATTGGCCGAGCTGCGTGATATGGAGCGCCATGCCGAGGAAGCGCTGCAGACCAAGGGTACCTCCCTGCCGGCGGCGCGAAAACCAAGAACGCCACCAAGTAGCAAGTAAACATAAATAACGGAGATTACCGTGAGCAATGCCGTCATCGCGGGTTATGCCCGTTCCCCCTTCACCCCCGCGCCCAAGGGCCAGCTTGCCCGCGAGCGGTCGGACGACTTCACGGCGCAGACAATTGCCGCACTGGTCGCGCGCAGTGGCGTGAAGCCCGAGGACATTGAAGCGGTGGTCATGGGCTGCGCCTTCCCCGAGGGCGAGCAGGGGCTCAACGTCGCCCGCCTCGTGGGCCTGCTGGCCGGGCTGCCGCAGAGCGTGGCCGGGTACACGGTGAATCATTTCTGCGGCTCCTCGATGCAGGCGGTGCACATCGCCGCCGGGCATATCGCGGCGGGCATGGGCGAGGTGTTCATCGCCGCCGGCATGGAGAGCATGAGCCGCGTGCCGATGGGCGGCTACAACGTGCTGCCGAACAAGGCGCTGGTCGAGAAAGTCCCCGCCGCTTACATTGGCATGGGCGACACCGCCGAGAACGTGGCCCGCAAATGGGACATCTCCCGCGCCGAGCAGGAGGCGTTCGCCGTGCGCAGCCAGCAGCGTACTGCCGCGGCCATCGCCGCCGGGAACCTTAAGGACGAGATCGTGCCCATCGCCACCAAGGCTGGCGTGGTGGAGGCAGATGGCTGCCCGCGTCCCGACACCACCGCCGAGACGCTGGCTGGGCTGAAGCTGGCTTTCGACGTCAACGGCACGGTGACGGCCGGCACCTCCTCCCCGCTGACTGACGGCGCGGCCGCCGTGCTGGTGTGCTCCGAGGCCTATGCCGACAAGCACGGGCTGAAGAAGCTGGCGCGCATCAAGGCCAGCGCCGTTTCCGGCTGCGCGCCCGAGATCATGGGCATTGGTCCCATTGGCGCCACGCAGAAGGCCCTGGCCCGCGCCGGCATCTCCGCCGCCGATCTCGACGTGATCGAGCTGAACGAAGCCTTCGCCTCGCAATCGCTCGCCTGCATCCGTGACCTCGGCCTGGATGTGGAGAAGGTGAACATCGATGGCGGCGCGCTCTCGCTTGGCCATCCGCTCGGCGCCACGGGCGCGCGCATCACCGGCAAGGCAGCCAGCCTGCTGGCCCGCACCGGCGGCCGCTACGCGCTGGCCACGCAGTGCATCGGCGGCGGCCAGGGCATCGCCACCATTCTGGAGCGCGTGTGATGGCTGAAATTCGCAAAGCCGCCGTCATCGGCGCCGGCACCATGGGGGCGGCCATCGCGGCGCATTTCGCCAATGCCGGCACGCCCGTGCTGCTGCTGGACATCGTCCCCGGCGCCGCCGCTGGCGCCATCGCCAAGATGCAGAAGACCGACCCGGCGCCCTTCATGTCCTCCGCCGCGGTCAAGCTGGTCACGCCGGGGAACCTCGCCGAGGATATCGGCAAGCTTGCCGATTGCGACTGGATCGTGGAAGCCATCGTCGAGCGGCTGGACCTCAAGCAGGACCTGTACCGCAAGATCGACGCGGTGCGCCACCCGGGTGCGGCGGTGTCCTCCAACACCTCCACCATTCCGCTGGCCAAGCTGGTGGACGGCATGCCGGAAGCCTTCGCGCGGGACTTCCTGATCACCCATTTCTTCAACCCGCCGCGCTACATGCGCCTGCTGGAGCTGGTCACCGGCCCGCAGACCGATCCGGCGTTGGCTGAGACCATCGCGCACTTCGCCGACATTGCCCTTGGCAAGACCGTCGTGCGGGCCAAGGATTCTCCCGGCTTCATCGCCAACCGGCTCGGCGTGTACTGGCTGCAATGCGGCGTGATCGAGGCCATCGACGCCGGGATCACCGTCGAGGTTGCCGATGCGATCATGGGCCGCCCCTTCGGCATTCCCAAGACCGGCGTGTTCGGGCTGATCGATCTGGTCGGGTTGGACTTGATGCCGCATATCAACGCCAGCCTCGCCGCCACGCTCCCGGCAACCGACGCCTTCCACGCCGCCAACCGCGACCTGCCGCTCATCAAGACGATGATCGCGGAGGGCTATACTGGCCGCAAGGGCAAGGGCGGTTTCTACCGCAAGGGCGAAAAGGGACGTGAGGCGATTGACCTCGCCACCGGCGCTTACCGTGCGGTGCAGAAGCCGGAGCTGCCGGAAGCGAAGATCCGCGACCTGCGCGCGCTGCTCTCGGCGCCCACGCCTGCCGCCCGCTACGCCTGGCGCGTGCTGGGGCAGACCCTGGCTTATGCCGCGACCCTGGTGCCGGATGCGGCGGCGGATATCACGGCCATCGATGCCGCAATGCGCCTCGGCTATAACTGGCAATGGGGCCCGTTCGAGCTGATCGACAAGCTCAGCGTTGACTGGCTGGCCGAGAAGCTGGCGGTGGATGGCTTCGCCGTGCCGCCTCTGCTGGCGGCCGCCAAGGGCAAGAGCTTCTACCGCTTGGCCGATGGCCGGCAGGACTATCTTGGCACCGATGGCGCCTATCATCCGCTCATCCGTCCGGAGGGCGTGCTCCTGCTCGCCGACATCAAGCGCGTCGCCAAGCCGGTGCTGAAGAACGCCTCAGCCGCCCTGTGGGACATTGGCGATGGTGTGCTGTGCTTCGAGTTCACCTCCAAGGGCAACTCGCTCGACCCGCAGAGCATCGCGCTGCTCGGCAAGACTATCGAGCTGAAGCCGAAGGCGCTGGTCATCTATAACGAGGGCACGCTCTTCTCCGCCGGGGCGAATCTCGGCCTCGCCATCTTCGCCGCCAACATCGCCGGCTGGAGCGAGATCGACAAACTCGTGGCCGACGGGCAGCAGACCTACAAGGCGCTGAAATACGCACCTTTCCCGGTCGTGGCGGCGCCCTTCGGCATGGCGCTGGGCGGCGGCTGCGAGATCCTGCTGCACTCCGATGCCGTGCAGGCTCATGCCGAGCTGTACACCGGCCTGGTGGAATGCGGCGTCGGCCTGGTGCCCGGCTGGGGCGGCTGCTCCGAGATGCTGGCCCGCTGGGCTGCGGCACCCGGCATGCCGAAGGGCCCGATGCCCGCCGCAGTCAAGGTGTTCGAGATGATCAGCACCGCCACGGTGAGTAAATCCGCGGCCAACGCCAAGGAGCTACTGTTCCTGCGCCCCACCGATGGCATCACCATGAACCGCGACCGCCTGCTGGCCGACGCCAAGGCCCGCGCGCTCAAGCTGGCCGAGGCCTACACGCCGCCCGCGCCCCCCACCTACAGGCTGGGCGGCGAGGCCGCGCGGCTGGCCATGGAAAGCGCCGTCGAGGGCTTCCACAAGCGTGGTGCCGCCACCACCTACGACATGGTGGTGGCCTCGGAGTTGGCAAGCGTGCTCTCCGGCGGCTCCGCTGACTTGATCGACGAGGTCAGCGAGCAGGAGATTCTCACGCTGGAACGCGCCGCCTTCATGCGGCTGATCAAGAACGAGGGCACGCTGGCGCGCATCGAGCATATGCTCGCCACCGGCAAGCCCCTGCGCAACTAGGAGAGAACGGCAATGCAAACCT
>NZ_JBKQJR010000134.1:0-16897 GCF_052326845.1 Acidocella sp.
ACTCCAGGGCCCTGCGGCCCGTTTAAGGAGCAACTTCTTCCATGGCATTAAACCCGAATAATCCCTACCGCACGGCGCAGACTGGCTTGTCCGCCTATGGCAGCGCGGCGCTGGATGCCGGCCTGCGCGCCTATATGCTGCGCGTGTATAACTGGATGGCCTCCGGCCTAGTGCTCACCGGCCTGGTTGCCTATGCCATCTTCGCCATCCCTGCCCTGCACGCGCTGTTCTACACCACGGCGCAGACGGCCCAGGGCAACACGGTCCAAGTGCCGACCATCCTCTCCTGGATCGCCGTCTTCGCGCCGCTCGCCTTTGTCCTGGTGCTGAGCTTCGGGGTGAACAAGCTTTCCACCCAAACGGCGCAGACGCTGTTCTGGGTGTTCTGCGGGGCCATGGGCGCCAGCCTGAACACCATCTTCATGGTCTATACCGAGACCTCGATCGCGGAGGTGTTCTTCATCACCGCCGGCACCTTCGCCGCCACCAGCCTGTACGGCTACACCACCGGCAGGGACCTCACGAGTTGGGGCAGCTTCTTCATGATGGGCCTGTTCGGCATCATCATCGCCATGCTGGTGAACATCTTCCTGCACTCCCCGGCGGTGGCCTTCGCCCTCAGCATCATCGGGGTGGTCGTCTTCGTCGGCCTCACCGCCTACGACACGCAGCGCATCAAGGCCGACTACATCCAGTACGGCAGCGCCTACGGCGTGGACATGGCGGGCAAGCGCAGCGTGTACGACGCGCTGACTTTGTACCTGAACTTCATCAACCTGTTCCTGTTCCTGCTGCAACTCTTCGGCCAGCGGAACAACAAGTAAGCAACAGCACCAGGCCGGAGCGGAGAACGAGATATGACCACATCCCTCGTGCTGACCTTCATCGGTCCCGACCGGCCCGGCCTGGTGAACGCCATTTCCGAGAAGATCGCGGCGGGCGGCGGCAGCTGGCTGGAAAGCCGGCTGGTGCATCTGGCCGGGCAATTCACCGGCATCGTGCTGGTGCGGGCGCCGGCCAATGCCGCCCCTGGCCTCACCGCCGCGCTGGCGGAACTGCAGGCCGACGGGCTGAGCGTAACCGTGGCCGAGGGGCGCGAGACAGCTCCGGCTCAGGACTTCGAGACGCTGTCGCTGGAGGTTCTGGGACATGAGCGCCCCGGCATCGTGCGCGACGTGACCCAGACCCTGCGCAAGCTCGGCGTGAATATCGAGGAGCTGAGCAGCACAATCGAGAGCGCGCCCTTCACCGGCGAGGAGATGTTCCGCGCCACGCTTACGGTGAGCGTGCCCGCGCATGTCGCGGTCGATGACGTCCGCCACAGCCTGGAAAAGCTGGCGGACGAGATCATGGTGGATTTGAAGACCGGGGCGGAAGCGGCCGCCTGAAGCCTAGCGGCCGATCGCTGCCATGAACTCCGTCCATTCCCGCTTGGACAGGCCCGAGCCCTCCTGCGTCACCGTCTCACCGGCCAGCATCTGCTTCAACAGCTCCATCATCTTCGCTGAGAGGGTGACAGCGCCCAGCCGGTAGTCGCGGAACGCCGCAAAGGAGAGCGGCACCCAGGCTTCCACGATCTTCAGCATCTCTTTCGCATAGACGCGGATCTCGTACTGGGCGTGGGAATCCGCGCGCAGGCGCAGGAAGTGGAAGAGATTGTGCAGATCCGTCTTCCAGTACCATTGCGTGTAGGTGTTGAGCGTGAGGTTCATGCGCGCCAGCTCGCGCGCCAGGCCCACATCGTCGCCCAGCATGTCCTCGTAATGGCCGTAGGTCTGCTCCGCATCCTCGCGCAGCAGGTTCAGCACGCGCTCGGCGGTGGCCGGGTCCAGTACCTCGCCCCTTCCCTGCCGGTTATCGGTGGATTGCGCCGCCAGGTTCTCTGGCGTGGGCAGATAAAAATCCTTGTCCAGGATGGAATAGCGGGCGGAATATTCGTTCACGTTCGCGGTGCGGTGGCGGATCCATTGCCGCGCCACGAAGATCGGCAGTTTCACATGGAACTTGATCTCGCACATCTCGAACGGGGTCGAGTGGTAATGGCGCATGAGGTAGCGGATCAGCCCGGCATCCTCCAGCGCCTTGCGCGTGCCCCGGCCGTAGGAGACACGCGCCGCCTGCACCACGGCGGAATCGTCACCCATATAGTCCACCACGCGGATAAAGCCGTGGTCGAGCACGGGGAAGGCGGTGAACAGCAATTCCTCCAGCGCCGGCACGGTGGGGCGCAGGGTGCTGTGCGTGCGGGCGCGGGCGGATTCGATCTCGGCGGTCTGTTCGGGCGTCAGGGTCATGACCTTCCTCTTTCACATTCTGCGAGTCGCGCCTATATAGGTCCTGCCGGCTTGCCGGCTATGGTGATAAACGGTGCGTGGAATAAACATTGTGGACCCGGGGGCGGTACCCGGCGCCTCCACCAGACTGGCTGATCGTTCGAGGCTTTTTAGGGGCTTCGGACCTGCCGTCCTGATGACGAAGCGGCGCAGCCGCGTCGTCTGAATCAGGCCGGCCAGCTTATATGGGGGCGAAATAGGCTCGACACGTGTGGTAAAGACCCATCTTTTGCCCGGCATTGTACCGCCGTCATCGGGCTAATTTTTAAATGCGAACGATAACAACGTTGCATTCGCCGTCGCTGCCTAAAAACAGCTAAGCGCGGTTCGGGGGGCACCGGGCAACAGAAGCCCCCCACTTCATTCCCCCTTGCCCCGGCCCGAGGCCGCCGGATAGGCTCCCCATGCCGACACCAAATCATCATAGGGGAACTAGAATGCCTTCCACCGCCATTCATATCTTCGCCACTCTGACCGCCGCCCCCGGCAAGGCCGACGCGCTGCGCGCCGTGCTCTCCGGGCTGGTGGCACCCAGCCGCCAAGAGCCGGGCAACCTCCAATACGTGCTGCACGAGGCGCTCGAAACGCCGGGCGTGTTCTATGTCTACGAAACCTACAAGGATCAGGCGGCTGTGGACGCGCACATGCAGTCCCCGCATTTTCAGGCAACCCTGGCCGAGGCCGGGCCGCTCCTCGGCGGCGCGCCATCCATCGCCCTCACCAAACAAATTGCTTGAAATCAAAAAAAAAGGCGGCGCTATAAAGCGCCGCCAAGTTTAGGGAGGAAACGTCCAAGAAAAATAGGAGAGATAACTCATCCTATGGCCAAGTATATAGCTTAACCTCGACTATCTGAGGCAGACGTTATAACGCAGTGCAGCAATGCCTATTTGCAGGTTTTGTGCACTTTTGTTCATCTGCCTTTTCACGCCCCCTGCGCGGCGCATGCACGATGCTTCAGCGCATTAGGCCGGCACCATGACGATTACGGCAGCCTGGGCCGCAATCCCCTCGCCCCGGCCGGTGAAGCCGAGTTTTTCTGTCGTCGTCGCCTTCACCGAGATCAGATCGATGGAAACCCCCAGCAATTCCGCCAGCCGGGCGCGCATGGCCGGGGCATGCGGGGTGATTTTGGGGCGCTCGCAGATGATGGTGACGTCCGCATTGGCCAGCTTGCCGCCGCGCGCGGCAATGCGCTCGGCCGCATGGCGCAGGAAACGGGCGCTGTCCGCGTCCTTCCATGTGTTCTCGGAGGGCGGGAAATGCCGGCCGATATCACCCTCCGCCAGGGCGCCGTAGATCGCGTCGCACAGCGCATGGATGCCGACATCGGCGTCCGAATGCCCGGCCAGGCCCTTTTCATGCGGCACCTCGACGCCGCAGATGATCATCTTGCGGCCCTCCGCCATGGCGTGAACGTCAAAACCGGTGCCGATGCGGGGAATCATGATGTATGCTCCATGTTTTACCGGGCCGAGATGTACGGGCTGGCGCCGAACCGTCAACCTTTATGCCGCAAGGTCATTGCATGCCGCGCTTGCGAACGGTACTTTGCACAAATCATGAGCATTTCGACGCAGCCCCTGATCAAGCCGGTCACGCTCGGTTCTGGCGCCCGGCAGGTGACATTGCAGCACCCGGTCATTCTCGCGCCACTTTCGGGCGTGACGGACCTGCCCTTCCGCGCCCTGGTAAAAGAAATGGGCGCCGGGCTGGTGGTGTCCGAGATGATCGCCTCCTGGGCCATGGTGCGTGAAAACCGCAATACGCTGCGCATGGCCGAGGTCGTGGCAAGCGGCGGACCATCCTCGGTGCAGTTGGCGGGGTGCGAGCCGGAGGCGATGGCCGAGGCGGCGAAGATCGCCGTCGGGCTTGGTGCGGACCTTGTAGATATAAATTTCGGCTGCCCGGTGAAAAAAGTGGCGATCGGCCAGACGGCCGGTTCCGCGCTGATGCGCGACGAGGTTCTGGCGGGCAAGATCCTGGAAGCCACCGCCCGCGCCGTGGACGTGCCGGTGACGCTGAAGATGCGCATGGGCTGGGACCATAACAGCCTGAACGCCCCCGCATTGGCGCGCATCGCCGAGGAATCGGGTATCACCATGATCACGGTGCATGGCCGCACCCGCCAGCAATTCTACGAGGGCGTGGCGAACTGGGATTTCGTGCGCCAGGTGAAGGAGGCGGTGAAGCTGCCCGTCATCGTCAATGGCGACATCACCACCGAACACAAGGCAGAAGAGGCGCTGCGCCGCTCCGGCGCCGATGGCGTGATGATCGGCCGCGGCTCCTATGGCCGCCCCTGGTTCCTGCAGCAGGTGATCGATTACCTGACCACCGGCACTCTCACCGCACCCCCCTCCCTCCCCGAGCAGAAGCACATCCTGCTGCGGCATTACCGCGCCATCCGCGCGCATTTCGGCGAGAAGGGCGGCGTGCGCCTCGCGCGCAAGCATGTCGCCTGGTACAGCCATGGCCTGCGCGGCTCCGCCGCCTTCCGCGCGGCCATGAACCGGCTGGACAGCGGCGCTGCGGTGGAAGCGCTGATCGACGAATTCTACGACCCGCTGATCGAGCAGGGTTTTGTCCGCCAGGACGAGATGCCCCCCGCCGGCGGCGAGGCTGGCGCATACACCGAGGCCTGCGCGGCATGAGCGGCCTGCGCAAGGCATTCGGCCTGGGCAAGCGGCCAAAAGCGCAGGCGCGCCCGCCCATCGACACCGGCCATATCCTGGAAACCCTGCCCATCGCGGTGGCGGTGCTGGACGAGAACGACATGTTCGCCGCCGTGAACTACGCGGCGGAGGAGTTCTTCGGCGCTTCCAAGGCGCTGCTGCTGCACACCCCGCTCAACGATGTCCTGCCCGTGGACCATCCGGTGTTCCTGATGCTGGAACGGGCCCGGTGCAGCGGGGTTAGCATCGCCGAGCATAATCTGGTGCTGGAGGGCCCGCGCATGACCCGGCGCGGCTGCTCGGTGCAAGCGGCGCCGATGCTCGACAAGCCCGGCCATGTGGCGCTGACGCTGCAGGACGAATCCGCCGCCATGGCGCTGGACCAGCAGATGTCCGCCCGCAACGCGGCCCGCAGCATTACCGGCATGGCGGCGATCCTGGCGCATGAGGTGAAGAACCCGCTCTCCGGCATTCGGGGTGCTGCGCAGCTGCTGGAGATGAGCGCCCCGCCCGCGGACCGTGAACTCGCCGTGCTGATCCGCGACGAGGCGGACCGCATCCGCGCCATGGTGGAGCGCATGGAAACCTTCGGCGAGAAGAAGCTGGAGCGCCAGGGCGTGAACATCCACCGCGTGCTGGAGCATGTGCGCAAGCTCGCGGGCAGCGGCTTCGCCACGCGGATCAAGTTCGTCGAGAGCTACGACCCGAGCCTGCCGCATGTGCTCGGCAACCGCGACCAGCTGATCCAGGTCCTGCTCAACCTCATCAAGAACGGCGCCGAGGCGATCGAGGGCGCCGGCCGGCAGGATGGCGAGATCCACCTCACCACCGGCTTCCAGCATGGCGTGCGGCTCTCGGCCTCGGCCGGGCGCTCCCGCCCCAACCTGCCCATTTTCGTCTCCGTGCGCGATAACGGCCCCGGAATCCCCGAGGATATCCGCCGGCATCTGTTCGAGCCCTTCGTCTCCACCAAGGCGGCGGGCTCGGGCCTCGGCCTGGCGCTGGTCGCCAAGATCGTCGCCGACCATGGCGGGCTGATCGACGTGGACAGCCGGCCGGGCCGCTCGGAATTCCGCATTCATCTGCCGGTGTACGAAGACCCGAACGAAAGCACCTGAACAAAATCATGACCCTGCCTACCATTCTCGTCGCCGATGATGACCGCTCGATCCGTACCGTGCTGACCCAGGCGCTGGGCCGCGCCGGGTACCAGGTGCGCGCCACCGCCTCCGCCGCCACGCTGTGGCGCTGGGTGGAGGATGGCGAGGGCGATGTCGTCATCACCGATGTCATCATGCCCGACGAGAACGGGCTGGACCTGATCCCGCGCATCCGCCGCATCCGCCCGGAACTGCCGGTGATCGTGATGAGCGCGCAAAGCACGCTGACCACCGCCGTGCAGGCCACCCAGCGCGGCGCGTTCGAGTACCTGCCCAAGCCCTTCGACTTGGCCGACCTGCTCGCCGTGGTGGACCGTGCGCTGAAGCAGCCCATCTCGCTGGCCGCCCATGCCAAGGCCGCGGAGCCGGCCGAGGATGACGCCCTGCCGCTGATCGGGCGCTCGCCCGCGATGCAGGAGATCTACCGCGTCATCGCCCGGCTCACGACCACCGACCTCACGGTGATGATCAACGGCGAATCCGGCGCCGGCAAGGAGCTGGTGGCGCGCGCGCTGCACGATTACGGGCGGCGGCGCCAGGGGCCGTTCGTCGCCATCAACATGGCGGCGATCCCGCGCGAGCTGATCGAGTCCGAGCTGTTCGGGCATGAGCGCGGCGCCTTCACCGGCGCCACCAACCGGCATGTCGGGCGCTTCGAGCAGGCCGGCGGCGGCACGCTCTTCTTGGACGAGATCGGCGACATGCCGCCCGAGGCGCAGACCCGCCTGCTGCGCGTGCTGCAGGAGGGCGAATACACCACCGTCGGCGGGCGCCAGCCGATCCGCGCCAATGCCCGCATCATCGCCGCCACCCACCGCGACCTGCGGGCGCTGATCCGCTCCGGCCAGTTCCGCGAGGACCTGTTCTACCGCCTCAACGTCGTGCCCATCCGGCTCCCTCCCCTTCGTGAGCGCCCGGACGACATCCCCGTTCTGGCCCAGCATTTCCTCAACAAGGCCCAGGCCGAGGGGCTGCCGGCGAAAACCATCGACCCCGCGGCCATGGCCCTGCTCTCGGCCTATCGCTGGCCGGGCAATGTGCGCGAGCTGGAAAACCTGATCCGCCGCCTCGCCGCCCTGGTGCCGCAGCCGGTCATCACCGAGGAAATCCTGGCCCAGGAACTCGCCGATTACGCCGTGGCCGAGGAACCCGCCCCCACCGCCGTCAGCGACGACGCGGACGGCATGACCACCGTGGTCGAGCGCCATATCGCCCGGCTGCTCACGGCCATCCGTGAATCCGGCGAGGAAGGTGTGCTGTATGAACGCGCTTTGGCGGAGTTGGAACGCCCGCTCATCCGCATGACGCTGGCCGAGACCCGCGGCAACCAGATCCGCGCCGCCGCCCTGCTTGGGCTTAACCGCAACACGCTGCGCAAGAAGATCCGCGAGCACGGCATCGGCGTGCAGCGCCGGGTGGGATGAAGCGCCTTGCCCGAGGCTGATCGCCCCACGCCGAACGGAAGTGACATCGCGCCGCGCTCCGGCTGGGCCTATGTCGCGGACCTGATGCTCGGGCGCGTTTCCACCCTGCTGGTGGCGTCGACGGCGCTGCTGCTGGGGCTGGCCTCGTTCGGCATCCTGGCCGGGCGGGTGAAGCTCTCGGTGCATTCCGGCGTGGCGGTGGGCATGATCGTCGCCGATTTCGCCGCCCTGCTGCTGCTCATCATCGTGCTGGCCGGGCGCGTCACGCGCATCCTGCTGGAGCACCGGCGGGGTGCTGCGGGTGCGCGGCTGCATGTGCGGCTGGTGTTCCTGTTCGGCGGCGTGGCCGCGGTGCCGGCGATCCTGGTGGCGATCTTCGCCACGGTGTTCTTCAACTTCGGCATCCAGGCCTGGTTCAACCAGCGTGTGCAGACGGCGCTGGACGAGAGCAACCAGGTGGCGCAGGGCTATCTGGAGGAGCACGACAACGAAATCCGGCTGGATGCGCTGGCCATGGCCGACGATTTGTCCCAGGGCAGCTCCGGGTTTTTCGGCAACCCGAACGAGTTCGCCTCCTATCTGGTCAGCCAGGCGACGGTGCGCGGCCTGACCCAGGCGGTGATCTTCGAACCGCTGAGCGGAGAGATCGTCGCCTCCGCCGGGCTGTTCGCCGGCATGGCGGCCACCGTGCCGGATGCGCGGACGATTGCTCAGGCCAGCACGGGGCAGGTGCCGGTGGTCAGCCCGCCGGGCAGCACGGTGGAACAGGCGGTCATCAAGCTGGATATCACCCCGCCGCTGATGCTGATGATCGAGAAGCCGGTCGACCCCGCGATTCTCGACCACGTGAACAAGACGCAGCAGGCCGTGGCGGAATATCAGCGCCTGTCCAGGAACCGCGCCAGCCTGGAGATCTCCTTCGCGCTGATCATCGCTGTGCTGACGCTGCTGGTGCTCTCGGCCCTGGTCGGGTTCGGCCTTGTCATCGCCAACCAGATCGCCAAGCCGATCGGGCATCTGATCCGCGCCGCCGAGAAGGTGCGCGAGGGCGACCTCGCGGTGCGCGTGCCGGAAACCGCGACCGGCGACGAGGTGGCCGGGCTGTCGCGCGCGTTCAACCGCATGACGGCGCAGCTCGCCGCCCAGCGCAGCGAATTGCTGGACGTGAACAACCAGCTCGAGGTGCGCCGCCGCTTTACCGAGACGGTGCTGGACGGCGTCTCCGCCGGCGTGATCGGCCTGGACAAGAAGGGCCGCGTCGAGCTGCCCAACCGCGCCGCTTCGGAATTGCTGAGACTCGATCTCGTGCCGCAGATTGGCCGGAATCTGGCCGAAGTGGTGCCCGAATTCGCCCCGCTGATCGCCACGGTGATGGCGGCACCCGAACGTCCGGCGACGGCGCAGGTCGAGCACGGCCTGGCCATGCACAAGCGTTCGCTGCTGGTGCGGATCGGCGCGGAGATGAATTCAGGGGTTCCGGATGGGTTTATCGTGACCTTCGACGACGTGACGGAATTGATGGCGGCGCAGCGCAAGGCGGCCTGGGCGGATGTCGCCCGGCGCATCGCGCACGAGATCAAGAACCCGCTCACCCCCATCCAGCTTTCCGCCGAGCGGCTGAAGCGCCGCTTCGCCAAGGAGATCACCTCCGACCCCGAGAGCTTCACCCAGTGCGCCGAGACGATCGTGCGCCATGTCAGCGATATCGGCCGCATGGTGGATGAGTTCTCGTCCTTCGCGCGCATGCCAGCACCGGTGATGCACGCCGAATCGCTGGAACGCATCGCCCGCGAGGCGATGGTGCTGCAGCGCGTCGCCCATCCGCAGATCGACTGGGCAGTCAGTATCGACCAGCCCCTGCGCGCCGTGTGCGACCGCCGCTTGCTCGGCCAGGCGCTGACCAACCTGCTGCAGAACGCGGCGGATGCGGTGGGAATGCGCGAGGGCGCCAAGCACGTATCGCTGCGCCTTGCCGCGCAGGGCGGCATGGCGGTGCTCAGCGTGACCGATGACGGTATCGGCCTGCCGGAGACGGACCGCGCCCGGCTAATCGAACCCTATGTGACGCACAAGCCGAAAGGCACCGGGCTTGGCCTTGCCATTGTCGCCAAGATCATGGAGGACCATGGTGGGCGGCTGGAACTGAAACCGGCCCCTGGCGGGGTAGGCGCGGAAGTATCGTTGAGCCTGCCAGCGCTGGCCGAAACTGCGGCGTTGGATGATGTGAGGGAGTTGCCCGCGGGATGACCGAGATACTCATCGTGGATGACGAGCCGGATATCCGGATGCTGGTCGAAGCGATTTTGCGCGACGAAGGCTACGAGGCCCGCAGCGCCGGAACTTCCGACGAGGCGCTGGCCGCCTTCCGCGCGCGCCGCCCGAATCTCGTGATTCTCGACGTCTGGCTGCAGGGCTCGAAGCTGGACGGCATCGGCATTCTGGAAGCGCTGCACCAGGAGGAGCCGCGCGTGCCGGTGGTGATGATCTCCGGCCACGGCACCATCGAGACCGCCGTTGCCGCGATCCAGCGCGGCGCCTACGACTTCATCGAGAAGCCCTTCAACTCCGACCGACTGCTGCTGGTGGTCAAGCGCGCGCTGGAAGCGGCTAAGCTGACCCAGGAGAACGAGGAGCTGAAGCGCCTGCGCCTGGGTGGCGAGAGCAACCTGATCGGCGAGGGCAATGGCATCGCCTCACTGCGCTCAGCCATCGAGAAGGTCGCCTCCACCGGCTCGCGCGTGCTCATCTCCGGCCCGCCCGGCGCGGGCAAGGAGACCGTGGCGCGCATGATCCACGCCAAGTCCCGCCGCGCGGACGGCCCCTTCGTGGCGCTTAACTGCGCCATCCTGGCCCCCGAGCGCTTCGAGACCGAGCTTTTCGGCGTGGAGCCGGGCGCGGAAGGGCCGGGCACCCCGCGCAAGCTCGGCGTGCTGGAGCGCGCCCATGGCGGCACGCTGCTGCTCGATGAAGTCTCCGAGCTGCCGCTGGAAACGCAAGGCAAGATCGCCCGCGTGCTGCAGGACCAGAGCTTCGAGCGCGTCGGCGGCACCGCGCGGGTGAAGGTGGATATCCGCGTGCTGGCCACCACGGCGCGGGATGTGCAGACGAAAATCGCCGCCGGGCAGTTCCGCGAGGATCTGTACTACCGCCTCGCCGTGGTCCCGCTGCGCGTGCCGGCGTTGCGGGAACGGCGCGAGGACATTCCCACCCTGGCCGAGAGCTTCCTCAGGCACGCGGCGGAAATCTCCGGCCTGCCGCCCCGCTCCCTGGCATCTGACGCCGTGGCCGCCCTGCAGGCGCATGACTGGCCGGGCAATGTCCGCCAGCTGCGCAACATCATGGACTGGCTGATGATCATGCGCTCGAACGAGCCGGGCGAGCAGTTCCATGCCGAACATCTGCCGACCGAGCTCTCCGCCCATGCGCCGCAGGCCTTGGCCATCGACCCGGCTGCGGACGTGCTCTCCCTGCCCCTGCGCGAGGCGCGAGACGTGTTCGAGACGCAGTACCTCCAGGCGCAACTCCTGCGCTTCGGCGGCAACATCTCGCGCACGGCGAATTTCGTCGGCATGGAGCGCAGCGCTTTGCACCGCAAGCTCAAGCAGCTGGGCATCGGCGCGGAGGACAAGATCGGCGCGTAACCGCCCGGCGCAACACCCCCGAAAACGTGCTTGCAAAGAACTTTTTTTGCGCTAAAAGAAATCCGATAACGCCGGAGCCGTAACGTGCCGGCGGCGTTCAGGGTTAACTGTGCCGGTCCTCGGTGGTTTTTCCGCAAGCCACGGGGAGGTTTCATGTCTGAGTTACGCAAGGATAGTCTGTCGTTTTTCGAGGCGCTTGGCCAATCCGTGGCCAATGTCTCGCCCACGCTCACGCCGGCGCTCTCGGTCGCGGTCGTCGCCGGCATGGCGGGGGCGGCGTCCTGGTTCGTGTTCGCGCTGTGCACGGTGGCGCTGTTCATCGTGGCGCTGAACATCTCCAAGCTGGCGGGACGGATCCCGGCGGCGGGCTCGTTCTTCATTTATGTCTCGCGCAGTCTGGGCCCGGTGTGGGGCGTGCTCGCCGGCTGGGCGATGCTGGCGGCCTATCTCTTCACCGCCATGGCGCTTACCGTCGCCACCTCCATCTTCGTGAAGACCTTCTTCTCCTCGATCGGCATCACGCTCGCCATCCCCAACACGCTGATGTACGCCATCATCTCCGGGCTGATCTGGCTGTTCGCCACGCGCGATATCCGCATCTCCTCGCGCATCGGCCTCACGCTGGAGGCGATTTCCGTCACCATCATCATCGGCGTCGTCATCGTCACGCTGTCGCACTACAATTTCGTGCCCGATACCACGCAGTTGAGCCTGAGCGGGGCGAGCTTCGGCGGTGTGGCGCAGGCCGTCGTGTTCGCCATCTTCTCCTTCGTGGGCTTCGAATCCGCCGCCTCGCTGGGCAAGGAGACCCGGAACCCGCACATCACCATTCCCAAGGCCATCATCTGGACGGCCATCGCCTCGGGCTTGTTCTTCACCATCACCACCTACGCCATCACCCAGGGCTTCGCCGACAACGGCACCAACCTGGGCAATTCCTCGGCGCCGCTGGGTGATATCGCCAACCATGTCGGCAAGTGGATGACCGCGCCGGTGTATTTCGGCGCCACCATCTCCTCCTTCGCCTGCGCCCTGGCCTCGCTGAATGCCTTTGGCCGGATGCTGTTCTCGCTCGGGCGCTACCAGTTCGTGCACAATTCCATGGGCCTGGTGCATAAGACGCACCGCACCCCGATCGCCGCGCTCAGCGCCGGCGCTGTGCTGAACCTCCTCGTCTGCGCCGCCTTCGCCAGCCAGGCCGAGACCAACACCTATGGCTGGTATGGCACGCTGGCCTCGTTCGGCTTCATCATCGTCTATCTGCTCTGCTCCATCGCAGCACCTGTGTTCCTCAAGCGCACGGGCGAGCTGAAGGCGGGCGACGTGGTGATCGGCGCGCTGGGCGTGGTATTCATGCTGTTCGCCCTGGGCGGCTCGGTGTATCCGGTGCCTGCGGCGCCGTACAACTACTTCCCCTACGCCTTTGCCGCCTACCTGCTGATCGGCTTCGCCTGGTTCAGCTTCGTCAAGCGGCGCTCCCCGCAGGTGCTGGACGGCATCGAGCGCGACCTGGAGACGGCGGCGGCGGTGATCAAGGCCTGAAGCCTCGCCGCACACCACGCGATACAGCGGCGCCGGGCAACCGGCGCCGTTTTTATGCCGCGGCGGGCTGTGCCGGAATGCGAAGCACCGCGCACAGGCCAGGGCTATTGTCCAGCAGCTCCAGCGTGCCGTTATGCAGCTGCGCCACGGCGGCCACCAGCGCCAAGCCAAGCCCGGAGCCCTCGGTGTTGCGGGCGGTTTCGGCGCGGAAGAAGCGCTCGGTGGCGCGGGTGCGATCCGGCTCGGCGATCCCCGGCCCGCGATCGGCAACGCTGATTTCCACCATACTTTCATCGAGCACGGCGGATAACCGGATTACCGCGCCCGAGGGGGAGAATTTCAGCGCATTGTCGAGCAGGTTGGCCACGGCCTGCTGCACCAGCTCCCGGTCGCCGAACACTGGCAGCTGGGCGGTGATGTTGGTTTGCAGGTGCAACCCCCGCTCTTCGGCCACGGCGTGGTAGAGCTCATCCATGTCGCGCAGCATGGGCGAGAGATCCACCGTGAAGAAGGCCGCGCGGCGGGCGCCGGCCTCGATCTCCGCGATGCGCAGCAATGCCTCGAACACCCGGACAATGCCGTCGAGATCCTGGGTCGCGCGCTCGATCGCATTCTGCACCGCCTCAGGCGAGCGCGCATGGGCAGCCGCATCCTCCAGCCGCGCGCGGGCACGGGTGATCGGCGTGCGCAGGTCGTGCGCAATAGCGTTGGAGACCTGCCGCACCCCATCCATCAGCCGGGAGATGCGGTCCAGCATGTCGTTGATCAGCCCGGCCAGCTCGTCGAACTCGTCGCCCTTGCCGGTGCGCGGCACGCGGCGTGAGAGATCGCCCTGGGCTATGGCGCGGGTCGTGGCCGAGATGTCGCGGACCACCCCCCGGAACAGGGCGCGGATAAGCAAGGTGCTTAGCAGCCCCAGCACTACGATGAGGCTGGCGGCGCCGATCATGGCGTCGCGCAGCGTGTCGCGCAGGCCGATCAGGGCGCGCACGTCGCGGCCCACCAGCAGCTTCTCGCCGGTCGGCAGCTGCATGGCGCGCAGCAGCGCCACCGATGCCTCGCCGCGCCGGTGCACCGGCAGCTGGTACCAGGTGTCCATCTGCGTCAGCCCGACAGGCCATTGGTCCAGATTGCCGGCCACCCGGTCGCCGGCGGCATCAACCAGCAGATAGATCCCGTCGGCGTTCTCCTGGTTGGCGAGACGCTCCCGCAGGGCCGCGGCTACTGACTGCGCGCCGCCGAGCTGGTCATGCTCGGCAAGCAGGGTGACATCGTCATGGATGGAACTCTGCACCTGCTGCTGCAACACGTCGGCCGTGGAATGCCACAGCGAGAAGGCGAGCACGAAGGCCGCCAGGACGAAGACAACGCCGTAGCTGAGGGCGAAGCGGATTCCGGCCGAGCGGATCAGCGGTTGTGTGCGCCGCGCCGCGCCGTTTTCCGGCCTGGGCGTGTCCTGCATTCGCCTGGTGTCTGGCGTCAGGGGCTGGGGCACATCCATGTGGCGTTCGGGGCTACGCTTCCTCGGCGCGCAGCATGTAGCCGGCGTTGCGCACGGTATGCAGCAGCGGCTGGTCGAATGGCTTGTCTATCTTCTGCCGCAGGCGGGAGATATGCACGTCGATCACGTTGGTTTGCGGGTCGAAATGGTAGTCCCACACGCCTTCGAGCAGCATGGTGCGCGTCACCACCTGGCCGGCATGGCGCATCAGATATTCCAGCAGGCGGAACTCGCGCGGCTGCAGGTCGATCTTCTGCGCCCCGCGGCGCACGCTGCGCGACAGCAGGTCCATCTCCAGGTCGCCCACCATCAGGCGGGTCGCCGGGCCGTCGCCCTTGCCGCGCCGGGCCATCGCCTCCACCCGGGCCAGCAGCTCGGCGAAGGCGAAAGGCTTGGTCAGGTAGTCGTCACCGCCGGCCTTCAGCCCGCGCACCCGGTCATCCACCTGGGTCAGCGCCGACAAAAACACTACGGGCGTGGTATTGTCCTGAGCCCGCAATGTTTCCAGCAAGCGAAGACCGTCGATCCCCCCTGGCAGCATGCGGTCGAGGATGATCGCGTCGAAATTCTCAGACGCCGCGAGGAACAACCCATCGCGGCCGTTATCGGCATATTCCACGGCATGACCGGCCTCGCGCAGGCCTTTGACAACGAAACCGGCTACGTCTTTGTCGTCCTCAACGACAAGTATGCGCATTTTTATTCATTCCCCTAGCTGGGCCGGCCGGCGGCCAACCACGACCTGCAAATGCGAAACGTGACCATTACTGCTCACTCCAAGCATTACCTTACTGCCCGGTGGCATGGAGGCAATGGCGCGCGTCAGCCCCGAAGAATCTGAAATGACTTCATTGTTAACTGAGATTACCACATCTCCCGGCGCCAGTCCCGCATTATCTGCCGGGCCGCCCGGCTCAATGGCGCTGATTAGCACGCCGCCCGGCGCATCCGCCACCGAAACCCCGAGCCAGCCGCGCGCCACCGCGCCATGGGCGATCAGCGTCGCCACGATCGGGGCCGCGCTGTTGCTCGGGATGGCGAAGGCCACCCCGACCGACCCGCCGGAAGGCGAGACAATTGCTGAATTTATGCCGATCACCTCGCCCGCCATGTTAAAGGACGGACCGCCGGAATTGCCCGGATTGATCGGCGCGTCGAGCTGCAGGAAATGCGTGAACGGGCCGTCGCCCACATTCCGCCCCTCGGCGGAGACGATGCCCAGGGTGAAGGAATTCCCCAGCGCGAAGGGGTTGCCCGCCGCCAGCGCCCAGTCCCCCACCCGCACCTTGGCGGAATTCCCCCAGCGGGCCGGGTGCAGCGGCGAGGATGAAGATATTTTAATGATCGCAATATCGGTCAGGTCATCCGCGCCGACCAGCCGGGCGGTGTAGCGCGCGCCGTCATCCAGCGTCACGGTAATGTGCTCCGCCCCGGCGATGACATGGTCGTTGGTGACGATCATTCCGTCCGGGCTGATGATGAAGCCCGAACCGGCCGCCTCCGAAAGCTGCGGCTGATGCGCGCCCCCAGAGGTGGCCGGGGCCTTGGCGGCTTGGCCTGAAGCCTCGGTGACCGCGATGCCGACCACGCTCGGTGCCACCGCCGAGACCAGCGGCGCAAGCGAGTTCGGTGCGCCGGGAAAAGGCCCGGCCTGCGCCCGCGCCGCCGGGGCGGCGAGGATACCGCCCGCCAGCACCGCCACAGCTCCGCACAGATTCATCCAATTTTGCATGCAAGACCACCCCCACGAGACGTGCAATGATAGCGTAACGGCACCGAAATGCTTATAGTGCCGGTATACGCCAATCTTGTCGCAGGAGACTGGAGCATGAGCGAGCCGCAGAGCAAGCCGGAACACCGCATCAATATCGAGTACTTGAAACAGGAATTCGAGCATATCCGGGCCGAAATGGCCGGGATCCGCGAGCGACTGAGCGACAACGCCCACGCCGCGCTGGACCGCATCACCGCCTATCTGGATAGCGTGGGGGTGTCCTCACGCGTCGACTCGCTGGAGGAGGATCTGGAAGATCTGGCGGGCAAGCTTAGGGACTCGGGCAAGGACGCCATGTGCAGGCTGGAGCATGAGGTCAGCGCCCGGCCGATCACCAGCGTCGCCATCGCCTTCGGCATCGGGCTGCTCGCCGCGCGCCTGCTGCGCCGCCACTGAGCATGTCCTTAGCCCGCTGCGCCGGCCGGATGGCCAAGCATGCCGCCCTCTGGTGCGCCCTCGCTACCATGTCGCTCTGCCTCGTCCTCGCGGGGCTGGCTTTCCTTGTGGCCGGGTTCTGCATCTGGCTCGCCCAGCATTTCGGCGATGCCGCCGCGGCCGCCATCACCGGCGGGGCGCTGCTGCTGTTCGCCCTCGCCATCAGCCTCGGCGGCAGCTTGCTCCTTGGGCGACGACGGCGGCGCGAGCCCAGCCCGCTGGCCGATGTCGCCGCCGCCATCGCCGGGGTGTTGGTCGAGAGCCTCACCCACCGGCGCAAGGCCAAGCAGGGTTAGGGCGTTCATTAAACAGATGAACGCTCTAACTTATACCCACTTGCGAGATGCATGACTCTCTGCCGTCATTGCGAGCGCAGCGAAGCAATCCATCTTTTCCAGCAATGTCGCGGAGA
>NZ_JBKQJR010000135.1:0-32540 GCF_052326845.1 Acidocella sp.
TATCTGTGAATCGGCGCCACAATGGGACCCCGGTATCTATGATGGATAATAAACTGATTTATCGAAAGAAATTGCCTAATGGGTGGGGTCTAGATCGGCGCCGATTGGGACCCTGTAATCCACGAAACTCCCCAATCTTTTCAGTCTTCTATCCATTATCGGCGCCGGGGCCCCGTTGTGGTGCCGATTCACAGCCCGGACCAATTTGCGCGCCAGATCCGGCCGGTCGACCGTGATGGCGAAGAAGAACCGCAACGCCGAAACGATGCTGTTCATGGTCGGCACCGGCGTCCCTGCGTCACGCTGCACAATCTGGAACTGGCGGACATCGTCCGCTGTTGCCGTGTCGGGCGAACGGCCAAGAAATTTGGCAAAGCGCCCGACATCGCGGAGGTAATTGCGCTGCGTCTCCCGCGAGAAACGACGCATCTCCATATCCTCAATCATCCGCTGGCGCAGATCAATCGGCGGTGGCGAAACAGGCTTGGTCATGGGGGGCTCCTTTGCAATGAAAGAAGCCAGTATCCTCAGGCAGGGCCGCCCAAACGCTCAATAAAAACCATGTCCTGGAAACTCGTGTGGTGCCCTCACCGCAAGCACCATTCCCGCGCAGCGGGTTAGTTCTTCGGGGACTTTCGTACGCCTGCGGCGCCCGAAACTCTCCACGAAAGCGGCCTGGCTGCTATGGAGTGCGTAACGGCAACAAGCAGACGTTCGTTCACGTCGCCAAGTCAGCGGCTAGCATGCGGATATGCTCCGGTCCTATGCCGCAGCAGCCGCCGATGATTGTCGCCCCGGCGTCGGCCCATCGCCGCGCCCAGACGCGGTAAGTTTCTTCACTGACATCGGGGCGCAGTTCGTCGAGACCGGCGTTGGCAGCGGCATTTTTGCGTTGCGGGGGGAAGGCGTTGGCATAGACGCCGAGCGCTACGGCGCTGCCTTGGGCGCTTATGGCGGCGCTCGCCACCGCGAGTGCTGGTGCCATGACCTCGGGCTGGCTGCAATTAAAGAGAATAGCCTTGGTTCCGAGCCTCAGGGCTGCCGCCACCGCATCAGCGACGCTTTCGCCAGAGCGCAGGCTGGGCACGGGCTGCACATCGTCGGGGTCATCTTCGAGTGTGTAGGAAACCCATAACGGCTTTGCCGACCCAGCTAACGCCTCGGCCGCCGCTTGGACTTCTGCCAGCGAGCTTTGCGTTTCCGCTAGCCAGACGTCGACATGATCAGCCATCCCGGCGATCAGCTGCCGGTGGATCGCCACTGACTGGTCATGGTCAAAGAGGTCAGGCCGATAAGAGCCCAGCGCCGGAGGTAAGGACCCGGCGACCAGAACAGCGTCAGGTGCCGCATCCGCCGCGGCGCGTGCGATCTGCGCGGCCAGCGCCGCCAACTCAGTCCCCCGCGCTGCGAAACGCTCCTGTCCGAGATGAAACGGCACTACCGCATAGCTATTCGTGGTGATGATGCGCGCTCCGCTCTCGATGAAAGCATCATGCGCGCGGCGGACGAATTCCGGACCTTCCAGCAGGGCGAGGGCCGACCATTCCGGCTGGCGGAACGGGGCGCCAATGCGGTTTAACTCACGGCCCATACCGCCATCGAGAATTTGAATCTTCGTCACGCCCGCCACTCCTCGGATGCGCCGCGGCACCCATGCTTGACCTGAAAAAATAATACCATGTTGACGATAGACTAAATGGATAATATGACAACGCATGTCAACACGATGAAATAACGGCCTTTAATTGTACGGTCGCTTTGCAACAGCAGGGCGCCAATGGTCGCAGAGGGTTTTGGAGCATGGTAAAAAAATTTCGCGCTGCCGGTCTGGGGCTGCTGCTTGTCGCCACCGGAGCCCTCGGGGGCATCTCTGCCCGTGCCGATACTATCGGCCATTGCACGGTTATTGGCGATAAGGCCGCGTTTAAAATTCATCCGGCAATTCCTGGGCAAATCACCGTCGAGGTAAACCTGCCGGCGCCGGTGTGGTGGAATGGCGATACGGTTGATTCAATCCAAGACGGCTACGAATACTGCCTTGCCGCCAACATTGCCTATCGCCTCGGTTTGCCGAAGGTGCAGGTGAAAAACGTCGATTGGGATGCGCTCGTCGCGGGCCAGACCCATGATTTCGACCTCGCCCTCAACGAAATTTCCGTTACCCCCGACCGGCAGAAGGTGGTCGATTTCTCGGTGCCCTACTTCAGCTCCGATATCGGCATTCTGGTAAAAGCGGGTACCAAGTTTACCGCCCAAAGCATCAAATCTGCTCGGATCGGTATCCAGTCGGGCACCACCGGCGCTGATTTCGTTAATGACAAGCTCAAGCCAACGCAGCCTGTGCGGGTGTATCCCGATGAGGCGACGCTGTTCACCGCCGTCGCCGCCGGGCAGGTCGATGCCGTGCTGACCGACACTGCCGACGCTCTCGGGGCGGCGGCGCAGTCGCATGGCCGACTGACGGTGCTCGCGCAATATTCCACCGGCGAGGTTTATGCCGCCCTTTACCCCAAGGGTTCAGCCAATGAGGCGGTACTAAATGAGGTGATCGCCTCGTTGGTGAAAGACGGCACCACGAAACTATTGGCGAAGACCTACCTGGCCGGAGCCTGGGGGCAGGATCCGACCAAGATCCCCTATTTCACGCCCTGAGCAGACAGTCTCTCCGTCTGAACGATCAGAGTGATTCTGTGAACAAAAACGGCCTTTCCCCCGCCGCCCAGATCAATGTCGCGCGATGGGCGCGGGCAGGTGTGGCACCGGCTTCGTCACGCGCGGCGGTGCTTTGGGGGCTCTTCGCCGTGGCGGTTGCCGCAGCCACGCTCGCGGGCGGGCTATGGAGTGCGGTCTACATTCGTCGCGAGCTTATCAGTATAAATTACGTATCTGCTCCGGTGACGCTGGGTTTGCTCGGCGTCGCCAGCCTCTCCCTCGCTTTGGGCTGGCCAGTGGCGCGTAGCCTGCTCGCGGCGCGTGCTGCCATTCGGAGCGCGGCGGATATCTCGGCACTGCGGGCGCATGTTCTGGAGTCCAAGAACTGGGCGCTCTGCACGGCGGGCTATGCTCTCGCCGCGGGCTTGGTGTTCCTCTTTGCCCTGTTCATTGCGGTAAATCACTTCGCCGTTGGTGAGACGTTCTTCGACCTTGGGCTGATCCGCGACACCGCCCCGCTGGTGCTGACAGCGTTTCAATATAATATCGAGATCTTCCTGAGTGCCGAGGTATTGATCTTGGTCTGGGGGCTTCTGATCGCCCTGGCACGCATGGCCCCCGGCCCGGCGGGATTGCCTGTCCGGACCATGGCCACCATTTATTGCGATCTATTCCGCGCTTTGCCGACGATCGTGGCGGTTTATCTCATCGCCTTTGGTCTGCCGCTCACCGGCCTCGCGCTGTTTAGCAATCTGTCGCCAATCTGGCTCGCGGTGCTGGCGTTGACGTTGAGCTATGGCGCCTATGAGGCGGAGATCTATCGGGCCGGTATCAGCAGCATTCATTGGAGTCAGGCGGCGGGAGCACGCTCGTTGGGTTTGAGCTATCTGCAAACGTTGCGCTTCGTCGTGGTGCCGCAGGCGTTGAAGCGCATTGTGCCGCCGCTACTCAACGACTTCATCAGCCTGCAGAAAGATACGGCTTTAGTCAGCGTTGTTGGAACGGTCGAGGCGTTTAACCAGGCCAAGATCATCGCCAGCAACCACTTCAATCTCTCCGCGGTGACGACGGTGGCGTTGCTGTTTATTGTCATCACCATTCCCCAGGCGCGGCTGGTTGACCGGCTGATCGCGCGCGACCAGCGCCGTACCCAAGCCGGCGGCTAAGGAGCGGCAGCATGTCATTTTTAGAAATACGCGATGTCCAAAAGAATTTTGGCGCCGTTCGCGTCCTGAACAGCGTCAGCCTCGATGTCGAGCAACATCAAATCATCTGCCTGATCGGCTCTTCCGGCTGTGGCAAATCCACGCTGCTGCGCTGTATTAACGGTCTGGAGCCGATCAACGGTGGCGAAATCCGGCTGCAAGGTCAGCGCGTCAGCGGTCCGGGGGTTGATCTCAATGCGCTGCGCCGCAATGTCGGCATCGTGTTCCAGAGCTATAATTTATTCCCGCATATGACGGTTCTGCAGAACATCATGCTGGCTCCGCTCAAGGTGCTCGGTCTCGCGCGCAGCGAGGCGCAGGACCGAGCCTTCCATCTGCTGGCGCGCATCGGGCTTGAAGCCAAGGCCGGCGAATACCCTGACCGTCTCTCTGGCGGGCAGCAGCAGCGCGTCGCCATTGCACGCGCCCTCGCCATGGACCCGCAGGCATTGCTGCTTGACGAGATCACCTCCGCCCTCGACCCCGAGCTAGTGGCGGAGGTGTTGAACATCGTGCGCGATCTGCGCGCTGAGGGTATCACCATCATTCTGGCTACCCATGAGATGGGCTTTGCCCGCGAGGCGGCGGATAAAATCGTCTTCCTGCATCAGGGGCAGGTGCATGAGCAAGGTACGCCAGAAGAGATTTTTACCGCGCCGCAGCAATCAAGGACCCAGGTGTTTTTGAAGCGGATCATCGAGGCCGGAAGGCTTATAATTTAAAAGTATGGGGCAAGCTCGGTTCATTGTGAATCGGCAAGGGGTTTCGACGCCTTTCGGCGCGCCGACCATCAAATTGAGGTAGGTTTTATAGCGTCACGGCGTTACGCCGATTCACTATCCGGGAGCAGGCACTGAAACCCTGAAGGGAGGTGACCGGTTCACCGCAGGTCGGGAAATCGACCGTTCACTCTGCCGGATATGATCCTTGACCACGGGATAGATCTCAGCCGTCCAGCGGCGTCCATTGAACAGACCGTAATGGCCGACACCGGGCTGCACATGATGGCGATGCTTGCCGGCCGGCAAGCATCGGCACGCGCTCATGCGCGGCTTCTGTTTGACCGACACCGCAAATGTCGTCATTTTCGCCTTCGATCGTAAGCAGTGCCGTCCGCTGGATCGCCGACGGATCAATCGGGCAGCCTTGGGTTTTGAGTTGCCCTCTGGGCAGAGAATGCTCTTGGAATACCTCGTGGACAGTCTGCAGATAGAATTCTGCTGGCAGGTCCATGACTGTCAGGTATTCGTCGTAAAACGCCCGCGTGGCCGCGGCGCTTTCGCTGTCCCCCTGAATCAGGTTATCGAACAGCTTGACGTACGCGTTGACGTGCCGGTCCAGGTTCATGGACATGAACCCGGCGATTTGCAGGAAGCCCGGATAGACACGGCGCAGCGCGCCGGGATAGCGCAGCGGCACCGTGCCAATGACGTTGTGCTCGAACCAGTCGAGCGGCCGCGACGTCACCAGCTCGTCGACCCGGGTCGGGCCGGTTGACGAGGCCAGGTTCATGATCGTCGCCAGATCGCCGTACAGCTCAATGGCCAGACGGTTCGGCGAGGTCTCGTCAGGCGTCAGCACAATCCGCTCGATCAGCGTGTGCAATACCTCCATGGCCTCAAGCCGAATGTCCGACTGTTCCAAAGCGGCTTGAAGGTTGGCCACCTTCGCGGCGTAAAGCGCAGCCGCATTGGTGGCAAGAATAATGCTATGCTTGCAGTCTCAAACAGTCTCAAAGCAGTTCGGTGATCTCGCGGCGGAAAGGCAACGTGTCCGGTGGCAAAGGCGTGGCGTCCAGTTCCTCAGCATAGCGCCGCCCGGCATATACGGCATGCGCGATGGTCGCCGGGGCCAGGGCATCGCCGATGGCGGTGACGGACTCGATCCCCGTTGCTGCCAGATCCGCCGCACGCAGTTCGTGCAGCAGCATTTCCTCGGGCAGGCGCGCCGTCACCGGCAGCACCGCATCTATCTCCAACACCTTCTGCCGTCCGGTGAAAACGCAGTCCAGCACGGCATGGTCCGGCGCGATGGCGGTGAGCGTGTGCGAGACGATGATTTCCACCCCCGCCTCCAGCAGGCGCTTCTGAATGAAATGCTGCTCCATGGTGTTGCGCGTCCAGGTGGAGGCTTCCGAGGCCGGCGTGGCGTAAGTCACCGCATAGCCCTTCGCCGCCAAAGCCTCAGCCATCACCCCACCCATGTAATAATGGTCGTCATCCCATACCAACACGCGCGTACCGGCTGGATACGCGCCGTCCATGATGTCGTCGGGCGTGACCACCACGGCCCTCGGCGCGATGGGCAGCGGGCTTGTGTGCTGGTGGCCTACGCCGTCCCGCCGCCATTTGGCGCCGGTGGCGATGACTATGCGCGGGTAGCCGAATTCCAGCACCTCGGCGGTGCAAAGGCGGCTGGCAAGGTACGTTTGCACATTCGGCAGCTTGTGCAGTTGCAACAGTCGGTAATCACGCACCCGCGCCCAGGCCGCCAAACCCGGCAGTTTCGCCTCCCGTGTAACGCGCCCGCCCAGCTCGGTGCCTGCCTCGGCCAGAGCCACATCGTAGCCGCGTTTGCCCAGCGCGTGCGCCGCCTCCAGCCCAGCCGGGCCTCCGCCGATGATCAGCACCGGCTTTTCACTCTCGCGCGCCCTTATGCGCTCCGGATGCCAGCCCTTGCGCCATTCCTCGCCCATGGTCGGGTTCTGCGTGCAGCGCAGCGGCGATTGCGTGAAGTCACCCGAGACGCAGATGTTGCAGCCGATGCATTCGCGGATGTCCTCGATCCGCCCCTCCTGCAGCTTTTTGGGCAGGAACGGATCGGCGATTGAGGGCCTAGCCGCACCAATGAGGTCGAGCACGCCCTTGCGCACCAATGCTGCCATGCGGTCCACCGAGGTATAACGCCCCACCCCCACCACGGGCTTGTTCGTCAGGCGGCGTATGCCGGAGATGAACGGCTCCTGCGCGCCTTCCTCGGCAAAGCGCGAGGTGCGGCTGTCATTCTCCCAGCCGGCCAGGGTCACGTCCCAGAGGTCGGGCAGGTCGGCGAGTAGGCCGATCATGTCCTCCACCTCGGCTCTTTCTAGCCCGCCTTCGCCGAGCAGTTCATCGACGGAAATGCGGATCGGCACGGCGCAGACATCGCCCACCGCCGCCTTGGTCTCCTCGGTGATCTCGCGCAGCAGACGCACGCGGTTTTCCAGGCTGCCGCCGTATTCATCCGTGCGGTCATTGTACCGGCGCGAAAGGAAGTGGTGCAAAAACCCCAGCGCGTGGGCGGCATACACGTAGATCAGGTCGAACCCCGCCTTTTGCGCGCGCCGCACCGCCGTCAGATGCCAGGCGCGCAGGTTCGCGATATCGGTCTTGTCCATCCGCCGCGCTTGGACGGGATCGTAAGAGAACGTCGCCACCGGCAGATGCGCCGGGCCCATCGGCACCTCACGCGAGTACAGGTTCGGGCCGTTCATGCCATTATAGGCCAGCTCAATGCCCGCCAGCGCCCCGTGCTCATGGATCTTCTCGGCCATGCGGGCGAGGGCAGGGATGTCCCGGTCATCCCAGAGCCGCAGCTCGATGAAGGGCGTGATGTCCGAGCTGTAGTGCATCTCCACCTGTTCGGTGCAGACCACGGCCCAGCCGCCCTCGGCCTTGATACCGCGCATGGTGGCCAGCGCCGTGGGGTCGCGGTAGCCCATGCCGTTGCAATGCGGCACCTGGTAGAAACGGTTACGGGCGGTGACCGGGCCGATCTTCACCGGCTCAAACAGGATGTCGTAAGCGGCAGGGCGCGGACCGTGTTTCATTGGAACTTGATCCATGTCGTCTTGAGGGCGGAGAACTTGTCGAGCGCGTGCAGGGAGAGGTCGCGCCCGAAGCCCGACTGCTTGATGCCGCCGAACGGCGTCTGCGGGGAGAGCGCATCCACCGTGTTTACCGAGACGGTGCCCGCCCGCAGCGCCCCGGAAACACGCAGGGCGCGGTTGACGTCGCGGGTCCAGACCGACGCGGCGAGGCCATATTCAGAATCATTGGCCAGACGGATGGCTTCATCCTCAGTGTCGAATGGGATGACGCTGAGCACCGGACCAAAAATTTCCTCCCGCGCCAGGGCGGAGGCCGGGTCCACATTGTCGAAGATGGTCGGCTGCAGGAAGGCGCCCTTGGGGTGCAGCGGCGCGGCCGCGCCACCGGCCACGAGCCGCCCATGCGCCTTGCCGGCCTCGATGGCGCGCAGCACCTGGGCCAGATGCGCGTCATCCACCAGCGCGCCCATGCGGCAGGCCGGGTCCAGCGGGTCGCCGGGCTGGTAAGCGGCAGCCTGCGCCACCAGCCGCTCCACGAACCCGGCATGGATGCGCCGATCCACCAGCAGCCGCGAATTGGCCGAGCACACCTGCCCGGCGTTGAAGAAGATGCCGAATGCGGCCATCCGCGCGGCGGCGTCGAGATCAGCGTCCCCGAACACCAGGTTGGGGCTCTTGCCGCCCAACTCCAGCCAGACTTGCTTGAGGTTGGACTCGCCCGAATAGCCCATCAGCGTGCGTCCGGTGCGGGTGGAGCCGGTGAAGGCCAGGCAATCGACATCGTTGTGCAGGGCCAGCGCCTTGCCTGCCTCGGCGCCGAAGCCGGTAACGACGTTGAACACGCCATCGGGGATGCCCGCCTCGCGCGCCAGCGCCGCCAGCATCAGCGCGGAAAAGGGCGAGCGCTCGGAG
Source organism: Acidocella sp. (assembly GCF_052326845.1). Classification (GTDB taxonomy): domain Bacteria; phylum Pseudomonadota; class Alphaproteobacteria; order Acetobacterales; family Acetobacteraceae; genus Acidocella. The sequence goes on from NZ_JBKQJR010000135.1 coordinate 8,578, forward strand.
GGTTTCAGCACCACCGAATTCCCGGCCGCCAGCGCCGGAGCAGACTTCCAGGCGGCCATGTCGAAGGGGAAGTTCCAAGGCACGATCGCCCCCACCACGCCCAGTGGCTCGCGGGAGACGATGGCGAGGTTGCCGTCATTGGCGGGCGCCGTCTCGCCACCGATTTTGTCGATGGCTTCGGCATAATAGCGCCACACGGCGGCGGCGCCGGGGATGTCGATGCTGGCGGCTTCGGCCACTGGCTTTCCCATGTCCAGGCTCTCGGCCACGGCGAGCTTGTCGGCATTGGCCTCGATCAGCGCTACGAGGCGCAGCAGAATGTCCCGCCGCTCGGCCATGGGCTTGCCGCGCCAGCGTTTGTCCTCGTAAGCGGCGCGCGCGGCGGCCACGGCGCGGTCGATGTCCGCAGCACTGCCGCGCGCCACTTGGCCCAGCACCGCGCCGGTAGCCGGGTTGCGCTTGGCGAAAACGGCATCGCCCTCGGCGGCGCAATAGGCGCCATCGATGAACAGCTGCATCGGCAGCACCGCGGAGTCCGCCAGGCGGCGCCACTCCGAATAGGTCTTTTCGGTCATGGACGTTCCTCGGTTTACTCGGGCGTGGCGGAGAGCAGCTCGCCCTCCACGGTGTACCGGCGCGGACGGAAGAACAGCACGCCGGCCAGCAGCGTGCCGATGCCCACACAAGCGGTGGTGAAGTTGAAGGTGGTGATGGCGTAGACACCGGTGATAATCAGCACCACAGCGCTAAGGCCGGGAAACAGGCCGTAGAGCAGAAACTGCTTCCACGACCTGCGATAGGCGGTGCGATGCACCCAGGCGCACACCAGCCCGGCCATGCCGAAATAATACGCCACCTGCAGGCCGGTGGCGGCCACGGCGTCGGAGAGAATGGCGCTGACCGAGGGCATGAAGCCGGTGACCAGGATGCCCACCAACCCGGTGCCGACGAGCCACCAGGTGGCGGTGGCGGGGTTGTGGGTGCGCGGATGCACCGTGCCGAAGGAGAAGGGCAGCGCGCCGTCGCGCCCCATGGCGAAGAGCGTGCGTGTGACCTGCAGCATGCCCGTCTGCACCGTGGCGGTCGAGGAGAAGATGACCGCCACCGAGACAATGAGCCCGCCCGACCGCCCCAGCCCCGCTGCCAGCGCCAAGCTGTAAAGCAGGTTGCTGGAGTCGCTGGCCGTGTCGGCGGCGCTGAGCAGCATCAGTGTGACGGCGGCATACAGCGAGTAGAGAAAGATGGTGACGAACACGCCCGAGAGCCCGCCATTGCCGGCGGCATGCTCGCCATTGGCGGTCTCCTCGCCGAGATTGGCGGTGACGTCCCAGCCCCAGTACAGGAAGATGACGATCAGCGCCGCCGCCGAGAATTCCGGCAACGTGGCGGTGGAGAAGAAATAGTGCGGCGAGTAATCGATCAGCGACCACGGATTGGCAGCGGGCGCACCATGCGCATGCACCAGGGCCGCTATGCCCACGCCCAGCAGCACGAGCATCTCAAAGGCGACCATCAGGAGCTGCAGATAGGAGGTCATCTTGATGCCCAGCATGATGACCCCGACGATGGCCAGGAACCATAGCGCCGAGAGCCCGGTGGTGAGCGGCACGCTGCTGGCGAGGGCCGGGTTGATGAAATCCAGCACGGCGGTGGAGAGCGGCACCACGCCGGAAATGATGAAGATCATCTGTGCGGTGATGAGCGCCCAGCCGGACATGAAGCCGTGGAACTTGCCGAAGGTCAGCCCCACCCAGTTGAAGGCGGCGCCGGCATGGGTCACGCGCCGGTTCAACGCCTTGTAGGCAAGCGCGATGCCCAGCATCGGCACGGCGAAGATGAGCACGTAAAGCGGGCTGCGCAGCCCGGCCGTGCCGATGAGCGCGCCCATGGCCAGCGAGATGGCATTGGCCGGGCCCGAACCCGCCACGCCGAGCGTGAGGGATTCGAAGAATGAGAGCGAGTCTTTGCGCAGGCTGTGGGTCATTCCTGGACTCCGGAAGGGCGGTTGGGGGCGGCGCGTCTCGCCGCCCCGGTGGGTCCGGCTTATTCGGCGGCGGCCGGCTTGGGTGCCGTCTTGCGGGCCAGCAGGTAGTAGATGGGGCTGACGGTCAGCAGGCCGACAATCCAGGAGATGTCCACACCGCCAAGCATGTTGGCCACGGGGCCGGTGTAGAGCGTGGTGTCCACGAAGGGCAGCTGGATGAGGATGCCGAAGATGTAGCAGGCGATGGCGGGCTTGTTGAACCGCCCGTACACACCGCCCTCAGCGGTGAAGAAGGCGGCCACGTCGTAGTCGCCTTCGCGCACCAGGTAGAAATCCACCAGGTTGATCGCTGTCCACGGCACCAGCACGTAGAGCAGCATCAGGATGAAGTTGGTGTAGTTGGTGAGGAAGTTGCCAGCGGCGAACAGGGCGATGCCCAGGCCGATGGCGGTGAGGACGGCCGCGGTGACGATGCGCGCCGCCGCCCCCGCCGTCCAGGAGGAGGCAAAGGTGTGGACGAGCGTGATGGTGGAGAGCACGCCGCAATACAGGTTCATGGCGTTGGTGCCGGCGATGCCCACCGAGAAGATGACGACGATGGGAATGGCGGCGGGACCAGTGAAGGCGGTGAGCCCGCCGACCGGGTCGCCATTGGCGGCGACGAGCCCCAGCAACGCGCCCAGGATCATGGGCAGGATCGAGCCCAGCGAGCAGCCCCAGTAGGAGGCCCAGAAGGCCGGCACCGCGCCGGTGTCATGCGGCATGTAACGCGTGTAGTCCGAGACATAGGGGGCATAGGCGATTTGCCACAGCGCGCCCACCGAGATCATCGAGCAGAACCCGGCCAGGGAGAAGGCGTTCATGTGCATCACCCCGGTCGGCAGGCCGTGCACGAAGACCATCCACACAAAGGTGAGCGCCAGCGCCGCCCCCGAGGCATAGGTGAGGATGCGGGCATAGGCGTGGATGAGGTCATGCCCGAAGATGGTGGCGACGACGCTGACCACGGCAATGAGCACAATAAGCGCGTTCTGGCTGATGCCCGGGAAGACCGTGTGTAGTGACTGTCCGCCAAGCACGATGTTGGAGGCCAGGAAGCCGACATACATGATGATCACAATGCCCACCACCAGCACAGCGCCGATGGAGCCGAACTGGCCGCGCGTCTGCACCATCTGCGGCACGCCCAGCTGCGGCCCCTGCGCGGCATGCAGCGCCATGAAGATGGCGCCGACCAGATTGCCCACCGCGATGGCCGCGATGGAGGACAGGAAATCGAGCTTGAACACCGTGGTGGCGAGCGCGCCGGTCACGATGGTCAGCATCATGATGTTCGAGCCGAACCAGATGGTGAACAGGTCGCGGAAGGTGCCGTGACGCTGGTCGTGCGGGATCTGGTAGATGGTGTGCTGTTCGACGGCACCCGGTCTTTCATTAGCCATGGGCAAGATCCTTTCTGGAGGTTAAGGGGAGAAGCCCGTTGCAATGCGGCGCTTGGCAGAAGCGGTGTTGAGCGATGACCGGGCCGGTCTTCATGGGCTCGAACAGGGTGTCGTAGCGCGGGTTCCGCGGCATAAGCCTCACACTCCGGAATGGAATTGTTGCGATTTGGCTAACACGAAGCCACGGAAGCTTTGCGTTGAATTTATCGAACCAACGGGAACCCTGTGTCTCGGCAGTTGGGCAGTTTTTTTGCACCCCCTGGAACGCCTGCGTGAAATATGCGCAAATTCAAACGGCAATCTGCGGCTTTTCCGGCGCCGCGCCAGGCGCTAGGCTCTGTTAATGCCCAACACTGCCGAAACCCTGGCCAGGCTGGCCGCCTTTCCCACCATCAGCGCCGCGTCCAACGAGGAGCTGATCCGCTACGCAGCAGGGCGCATCACCCAGGCGGGCGGGCGCATCCACACCATGGCCGGGGCGCTGCCGGGCAAGTTCAACCTGCTGGCCAGTTTCGGGCCGGTCACCGGGGCGGGGCTGGTGCTCTCGGGCCATAGCGACGTCGTGCCCGTGGCCGGGCAGGACTGGCATTCGGACCCGTTCACCCTCACTGAGCGCGACGGGCGGCTCTTTGCCCGCGGCGCCAGTGACATGAAGGGCTTCCTCGCCGCCATGCTCACCGCCGCCGAGCGTGCGGACAAGAGCAAGCTCACCCGCCCGCTGCATCTGGCTTTTTCGTATGACGAGGAGATAGGCTGTGTGGGCGTGCGCGACCTACTGACGCGCTTGCAGGCGGGGGGCTTCAAGGCCCAGGGCTGCGTCATCGGCGAGCCGACGGAGCTGCGCGTCATCACCGGGCATAAGGGCAAAATCGCGGGCTGCATCTGCTGCCGGGGCAGGGCGGCGCACTCGGCCAACCCGGCGCTGGGCTGCAACGCCATCGCGCTGGCCGGCTCCATGCTGGCGGAGTTGGCTATTATGCAGGAGGAGTTGATCCAGGCGGGGCGAGACGACGCTTATCCCTTCCCGCACACCTCCTTGCAGCCCGGGAAGATCTCGGGCGGCGTGGCGCTGAACATCGTGCCGGATGCCTGCGATATCGAGTTCGAGATCCGCTATCTGGCCGGCGAGAACACCGGGGCGCAGCTTGCCCGCCTGCGCGTGGCGGGGGCAAGGCTCGCGGCATCCTCCAACGGCGGCGTGGTGGAGGTGAGGGTGACCAACGAATATCCCGGCGTGGAAACGCCGCTTGATGCGCCGATCACGCAGCAGGCCCTGGTAGCGGCGGGAGCGGCGGAGACCGGTAAGGTTGCTTTTGGCACCGAGGCCGGGCTGTTCGCCCATGCCCTGGACACGCAAACGGTGATCTGCGGCCCCGGCAGCATCGACCGCGCGCACAAGGCCGATGAATACGTCACCCGCGAGGAGCTGGTCGCCTGCGACGCCTTCCTCGACCGGATGGTTGCGACGCTGGGGTAGGGTGAATACAGCTAGTAGGCCCGCTCTCCCATGACATTTCCTGGCGGATCGTAATCGCAGACCAGAAAGTCGACCCCATTGCTCGATGCGAACCCGCATCCAACCTCGGTCGTCGCCTTCCAGACCAGTTGGCTGTAATGGCCGACATCCACCCAATTTCCGGTCGTGGAGATGTCCGGGAAGTTGCCATTCGTAAAGTAAGCCTGCTCGCCGCCCCACAGGTCAACCAACTGCGTTAGCGACTGGGTGCCAGACGCAGCCATTGCCAAGTTCTGACCCGGTCCGCTGTGCTCGAGCTGTCCAATCTCGGCAAGATGATCAGCCCATTGCTGCGCGTTAGCCGCCAGATGGTCGGACCACCGTAACGGCGGAAGGCCGAGATCTGCTCGATAGGCATTGTGGGCGGCCAGTAGCTCGGCAATGTTCTCTGGATCTGCCTGGGCGTGAACCGGTGTGCCAAGAGATAGGGCGGCAAGCACGGCAGCGATGGATAGTCTCTTCATTAACCCCTCTTTTGGTCCAGCTGACAACCGGCGCAAGCCGGGTCGACGAGCCGGATAGCGAGGCGGTATGGCGGAGATGTGGCGCTCCACATGAGAGAATTTTAATTCTACCTCGTCCCCGGCAGCGGCTTGTTGCGCAGCAACTCCTGGCACAGGCCAATGAACGCCTCTGCCGTGGGCGTGCGCCGCAGCCCCTTGAGCAGGGCGATGCCATAGATCAGCGGGCGCAGCGTATCCTCCAGCGCCAGATAGGAGAGCTTGCGTCCGTCCAGCGTGGCGGTGTTCTTGGGCTGCGCGTTGGCCAGGCTGTAGCCCTCGCCGCGCGCCACCAGGCTGCGGATGACGTCGATGTACTGGTAGCGGCCGGTGATGTTCGGGTTCACCCCGGCCTGGCGGAACAGCGAGAAGAAATAGTCGCGGCTCTGCGGCAAATCGAGCAGCAGGAAATTATCCTCCGCCAGTTCGCGCAGCGTCACCGAGCGGCGGCGTGCGAAAGGGTGTGTGGTGCCGACAAAGGCATAAGGCGGCACCGGGGCCAGGGGAATGAAGTCGAAATCCGGCGGAATGGCCATGTCGTAGGTCAGCAGCAGCGAGATGCGCCCGGCGCGCAGATGCTCGAATAGCTCGGTCTGATGCCCGGCCAGAGCGGAGACGCGCACGGCCTCGTGCCGCTGCTTGAACTGGGTGAGCAGCTCGGGGATGACCAGCGGGAACAGCGTGGAGAGGCAGCCGATTTCCAGTGGCCCGGCCACCCGCGCCGAGATGACCAAGGCGGCGTTTTCCACCTCCTCGGCCTGCAGCAGCAGGGCCCTTGCCTCGCGCAGGAAGCGCTGGCCCTCGGCGGTGAGGGAGAGCCCCTGCGCGTGGTGGCGGATGAAGAGCTGGATGCCATAGGCTTCCTCTAGCGCCGTGATGGCTGAGGAGATGGAGGGCTGCGAGATGTTCACGCGCTCGGAGGCCAGGGTGATGCTGCCCGTCTCCGCCGTGGCGACGAAATAGGCGATCTGCTTGAGCGTGAAGCGCATGGGTTAGACCTTTCCGAAGCAAAGCCTTGGTAGATTATATTTTACAGAACCGGGGCGGGTGGCAACATGGCGGCACAACATAAAGGAGTGCCGCTCGTGACCTTCTCGCTCGCCGCGCGCTGCCCGCGCACCGGACAATTCGCCGTGGCTGTCACCTCCTCCTCGCCCACCGTAGCTGCGCGCTGCGCCTTCGCCCGCGCCGGGGTGGGGGCGGTGACCACCCAGAATGTCACGGATCCGCGGCTGGGCCCGGCTTTGCTGGAGGCTTTGGCCGAGGGGCTGGAGGCCGAGGCGGCGCTGGCCCGGGTGCTGGCGGGGGCCAGCTTCCCCGCGTACCGGCAGCTTACCGTGGTGGCCGCCGCCGGGCGCACCGCCGCGTGGTCCGGCGGCAAGACGCTAGGTGTGCATGCGCAAGCCAAGGGGCAGGATGCCGTCTCGGCGGGCAATCTGCTGGCCAATACCGGCGTGCCGGAGGCGGTGCGTGCGGCTTTCGCGGCGTCTGACCCGGCGCAGGAGCTAGGAGCGCGGGTGATTGCGGCGATGCAGGCGGGGCTGGCAGCAGGAGGCGAGGCCGGTTCCCTTCGCTCGGCCGGGCTCATCGTGGTGGACCGCGAGGCTTGGCCGCTGGCCGATCTGCGCGTGGACTGGCACGACGCGCCGCTGACCGAACTGGCGGCACTTTGGGAAGTCTGGGCGCCGCAGATGCGCGACTATGTCACCCGCGCGCTCAACCCTGGCGCCGCGCCGAGCTACGGGGTGCCGGGGGACGAGTGAACCGGCCTACTCGAACTCGGCGATGACGTCGACCTCGACCAGCCATTCCGGTCGCGCCAGCGCCACGACCACGAGGCCGGTGAAGACCGGGTATACGCCCTTCATGCAACGCCCCAGCACGCGGTACACGGCCTCGCGGAAGCGGATGTCGGTAAGATACACCGTTACCTTGCAGATGTTCTCAAGCCCGGCGCCGCATTCGCGGAGCAGGATGTCGATATTCTCCATCACCTTCTCGGCCTGGCCGGCGGGGTCGCCCACTGCCACGTTTTCGCGCGTGTCGAGATCCTGCGCCACTTGGCCGCGCAGATAGATGCTCTTGCCCGTCACCACCGCCTGGCAGAGGTCGTTGTCCAGCTGCTGCTCGGGGTAGGTGTCTTTGGTGTTGAAGGGGCGGATGCGTTTGTGAATCATGTCTGTGCCTCGCTGGCTGAAGTGACCGCCAAGTAGCTCTTGCGGATGTGGCTGGAGCGGATGTCCCACAGCACCGTGGTGCCCTCGGCGATGATCCAGCTGTCGCCCGGACCATATATTACGGTCTGGCCGGTGGTCTCGTCGGTCAGGGCGAGTTGGCCATCGAGCAGGGTGGCGTGCTCGTGGAACGGATAGGTGACGCGGTACTTGCCCTGGCTGGCGGCGTACAGCCCGCCGGAGAGTGGGCTTTTGAGGCTGCCAAACAGGATCTTGCCAGAGACCGCTATGGGCCCCTCTACCGTGGTGGCGCCGATATCCTCGGGCGCGCCCCAGGTGTCCAGCGCCACGCGGTCCATGTCGAGTTTGAACGGCAGCATCATGCGGCCCCCCGCGCGGCGATGTGTTCGGCGATATAGGCGGCGTCGTGCCACACGCCCCAGATGAAGGGCGAGGCGCGGCGCGAGAGCCAAGCCAGGCCCAGGAAGTAGAGCCCCGGCACCTCGGAGACGCCGCGCTTATGGCGCGGGGTGCCCTTCTCGTCAAAGACGTCGATCTCGATCCAGCCAAAATCCAGTGTATAGCCGGTGGCCCAAACAATGGAGGAGATCCCCGCCTCGGTCAGGTTCAGCGTCAGCAGCGGGTCCGTCACGCAGGCCGGAAGCGGTGCCAGATTTCGGGCCTCTGGCTCCTCGGGCAGGTCAACCCCCTCATGGGCGATATAGGCGTCGGCGGCATCCAGCATGGCCAGGTAATTGGCGTCGCCTTCGGCAATCCGCTCGGCCAGATCCGGGGCAAAGCGCAGCACGCCGTTTTCGTAGGTCTCGGCTCGGCCCACCAGCGTGATGCCGCTCGCGGCCAAGTCGCGGAAGTCCACGGTATGGCCGCCCCGCGCGCCGCTCACCGCGATGGTGACATGCGACATGGACGGCGTCCGGGCTTCGGCATTCCACAGGCCCAGCGCGCCCAGCCACCATACGAAATCCTTGCCGCGATAGCTGCGCGGCGGCCGGTCATGCGCCCCCACCGCGAGATAGACCTGACGTCCGGCGCGGCGCAACTCGTCGGCGATCTGCACGCCCGAAGACCCGGCGCCAATAACCAGCACCGCGCCGGCCGGCAGCTGGGTGGGATTGCGGTAATGCGCGGAGTGGAGCTGCGTGATGCCCGCCTCTTCCGGCACCACGGCGGGGATGACCGCGCGCTGGAACGGCCCCGTGGCGGTAATCACGTTCTTCGCCTCGATCACGCCCTGCGGCGTCTCGGCGGCAAAGCCCCAAGCGGTTTTGCGCAGGGCCGTCACCGCGACGCCGGTGCGGATGGGCGCCTTAACTTCTTCAGCGTATTTAACGAGATAGTCCACAATTTCGCTGGCGGGGGCAAAGCCGTCCGCATCAGTGGCCGTGAACAGCTTGTTGGGGAAGCGATCATGCCAAGCCGGGCCGTTGGCAACCAGCGAATCCCATCGTTCCGCGCGCCAGCGCTCGGCGATGCGGTGCCGCTCGACGACAAGATGAGGCACACCGGCCTTGCTCAAATGCTCACTCGCCGCGATGCCGGCCTGACCGCCGCCAATAACGAGCGTCTCGACCCTTTCAACTGACATGCCCAGTGTCCTTTTGCGAATTTTCAGGGAGTTTGGCCGGTAAGGCCGGCATCCACGGCTATGTCTATTGAACGAACTGGATTAAGAAAATAACGATTTAAAGTGGTTCTGGTTAGGTTTTTCTGAAGATGTGCCGATAAAAGCGCCGCAGATTGCCTGCCGCAGACCCTGAGCAGATCGCCGCGCCGCGGTAATTTTAAAGCCCGAACTCCTTCCGCACTGCGGCGGTGATCAGCTCCACATGGTCGTCCAGCAGCCATTGGCCGATCTCGGCGCGGGAGCCGCGGGCATCGGCCAGCACGCCGCTCTCGCGCAGATAGCCAGGCGGGGCGGGGCTGATGTCGTAAGGCGGGAAGCTTGCGCGCCCCTCCTGCGGGATCTTGGAGAGGTCCACGAGGTCCGGTCGCAGCAGCAGCATCAGCGAGGTCTCGATCAGGCTGGCATGTTCCAGCTCGGTGCCGGGGAAGCCGTCGGGGAAGATGCGGTCCAGTGTCTCCTTGCGAACAAAGTCCCAGTATTCCAGACGCATGGCCGTCACGCCCTCGATGCCGTCGCGGCGGATTTCGCGCAAGCCGAGGTCCAGACCTTCCACGGCGGGCCAGGCGTTCTCGAAATGCCCGTTGAGCAACACAAAGCGCCGCGCGCCGTGGGTGGCCAATTCGCGCAGAATATCGCGGATGGTGTGGCTGAAGGTCTGCGCATCCAGGCTGGTGGTGCCGGGGAAGCTCTGCCCGCCGCCCGAGCGCGGCATCGATTTGTAGCCGTAGGCCAGCGTGGGGGCGACCAGCCCGCCCACCGCACGTGCCACCCGTTCGGCCACGGCGGTGGGCAGGATGACATCGACATTGAGCGGCAGATGCGGCCCGTGCTGCTCTGTGGCACCGAGCGGCAGGAAAATGATAGCGCCGCTGGGCACTTTCTCCTGCCATTGCGGCCAGGAAAGCTCAGCCATGAATACGCTGTCGACCATTTAGGGGCTCCTTAATGCATGGCAGCGCCGCCATCGGCGCTGAAACATTGTCCGGTGATGAAGCTGGCGGCGGGGGAGGCTAGGAATAGGATGAGGGCGGCCACTTCCTCGGGCTGGCCGATGCGCCGCAGCGGGTTGCTGGTTTCCAGCGCCTTCATCTCGGGCGACATGGCGGCGAAATTGAGCAGCGGGGTGTCAATGGGCCCAGGTGCCACGGCATTCACGCGGATGTCTGGCCCCAGCTCGCGCGCCCAGGAGCGCGTGAGGCCCAGAATGGCGGCCTTGGTGGCGCAGTAGCCTGAGGCCCCGGCACGGCCGAGATAGGCGAGTTCCGAGGCGAGGTTGATAATGCACCCGCCTTTGGTCAGATGCGGCAGGGCGGCGGCGGCCACCAGCATGGGGCCGCGGATATTGATGGCGAACATGCGGTCGAGCGCCGCGATGTCCAACCCGGCCAACGGCGCGTCGACCTCCACCCCGGCGGCGTTCACCACGGTGTCGAACCCGCCAAGGGTGACGGCGGCCTGCGTCACGGCGGCACTCACCTGCTTGGGTTGGGTGAGGTCCGCGCGGACCCAGGGGATCTCCGGCTCGGGGTGGGCGACGTCCAGCCCGGCCACTTCGTGGCCCGCGGCCAGCGCGGCGCGGGCGGTGGCGCGGCCAATGCCGCTGGCCGCCCCAGTGATGAGGAATTTCATGAGCCGCACGCCCCTTCCTGGTATTCGACGTCCCAGCCGTCCAGGCTGAACACCGCACCCTCGCGGAAGGGCAGGCTGGAGCGCGTGATGCGCCAAGTGGCGGCCTCGCCCAGCGAGATCTCGCAATCCACCAGTTCGCGTGCCAAGCCCAGCGGGGCTGCTGCCACGGCGTCGGCGAGGTTGCCCCCCGACAGCGGCACGGCGCGCGGCCGCGCGACCATAAAAACCTCCCCGGCCCTTACCAAAATCGCGACACGGCCATCGGCTCGGCGCCGCAGACGCATCGCGCAGCTCGGCGTGGCGGGACAGTTGGGCATGCGCTGCCAATGCTCCAGATAGTTGGCAAAATGCCCGGTCTCGACCAGTGTTTTCCCCTCCCAGAACAGGATGCCCGCATCGGGCTGCGCGGCTTGCGGCTGGAGGTCGATCTCGCGGTGCCACCAGAATACGCCGTCCTGTTCTGCGAACACCCCGGCGAAGCCCTGCTGGCGGGCGAGCCAGAGGCAGTCCTCGTGCGAGAGATCGTCCAGCGCCCGGACATGCGCAAAATCGGGCCGGTCGTACTGCTGGCGTAAATCCACAAACAGCGACGGCCCCTGCAGCCAGGCCACGCGCGTGGTGGTGTCCTCAAGGCCAGGGGTGCATAGCAGCGTGCGTCTCCACAGACCCGCCAGTGCGGCCACTGTCAGCGGCTTCTCAAGCGTGTTCATGCCGCGCGCGGGCCGTAATAGGGTTTGCGCTCGGCTTTTTTGGGGTAGCTGCCGGCCAAACGCGCCGCCAGATAACGCTGGATGAGCCAGACCGGCTCCTCCAGATGCGAGAGCCGCCCGCGCACCGCGTAGGCCGAATTCAGCCCGTCCTGCACGGCCTTGTTCACGACCATGTCCTCCACATGGAAGTCGCGCAGCAACGGCGTCTCGGCCTCGATCATCTTTTCCAGATCAGGGCTGTCCAATGTCTCTCTGCTCACCAGAGTCATGGTCTGCAATCGGCAGCGCCCAGCGCCCAGCGGCAGCAGCCGGTACCACAGGAGGCGGTCTGGCATGGTGAGGAACATAAAGAAGGGATGCCCGAGGAACAGCCCCCATTCGGCCTGCTGTTCCTCTCTGAGGCCCGGAAGGGGCAGAAAACCCGGCATGGACTCGCCGCGCGCGGCGGCATCCGCCACCTCTGCCTTCAACTTGGCGGTGTAGGGCAGATGCGCGTGGACGTAATGCGGGGATTCGGGCTCAATCCAGGTGTTTTGCCCGGGCATGATGGGATTGAGCGTGGTGCTGTGCGCCCCGATATGGTGGTAGGATTCCATCCAGTTCTCCACCATCACTTTCCAGTTGAAGCCGCACTCCCAGTCCATGGAGATGACGATTTCCATCTGCGCGAAGTTCCACGGGGCCAGCAGCTCATCCAGCGGCGCGTAGCAGCTCTTCAGCTCCGGCGCGGCACCGTCAAAATTGACAAAGACAAAGCCGTTCCAGATGCCGCTGCGCAGTGTGGCCAGAGGGTAATCGGCTTTGGCGAAGGCGTCGGCCTCCTGCATATGCGGGCAGCCGCGCAGCATTCCGTCCAGCTCAAACGACCACACATGATACGGGCACAGCAGATGCTGCGCATGGCCCTTGCGCGGGGACCCCTCGGAGCCGGGGAGAATGTCCATGGCCCGGTGCGGGCAAACGCGCGAGAGTACGTGTACGGCACTGTCCTCGGCGCGCGTGACCACCAGGGGCTCGCCCAGCAGCTCCAGTGCCAGATAATCGCCGGGCTTGGGCAACTCGCTGACATGCGCCACGCACAGCCAGCCGGTGCGGAAGAGTTTCTCCTCCTCCAGTCTGTAAAACGCGTCGCTGGTATAGGCGGCCTTGGGCAGGGTGCGGGCCTGGGGCAAGGGCAGGGCGGCGGTGGCGGCGATGTCGGCGGCAAGGTCTGTCATGGCGCAAGCCTAAAAAAGCGCCACGCCACCAAAAAAGGCAAAATTGATCCAGTTTACTTGGCGCTTGCGCCAAGCGATCCGCTGCCCAGGCCGAATTCCAACGCCAGATCGGCCAGAAGACTGTCCACAGCTGGCGGGTGATGCGCCCGCGAGCGCGTGGCCAATTCCATGGCCACCGTGTAGCCAAACCGCTCCGGCAGCATGCGGCGCAGTGGCAGGGCAAAGCGCGTGGCCGCCACGTAGTGGTCAGGCAGATAGCCAATATAGCGGCCTGTCAGCACCAGCAGTGCGACGCCTTCCACATCATTGGCGGTGGCGGTGCGCGGCAGCGTGCCCAACAGCATGCGCAACTCCTCCTGCGCCGCGTACGTGCGGCCCACCAGCTCGCACTCCGCCAGCTCATCGGCGGTCACGCCGTCCGGGCAGCGCGGGTAGAGCGGATGCGTCTCGGCGCAGTAGAGATTGTTGCTCTCGCCGTAGAGCAGCTGGTAATCCAGCCCCGGCAGACGCTGACGCACGCTCACAATGGCGGCGTGCAGCGTTTCGTCGAGCAGCGCCTTTTCCAGATAATTCGGCGGATCGACGGAGATATTTACCTGCACGCGCGGAGCGCGCCGCTTCAGCGTGGCCAGCACGCGCGCCAGACGGAAGCTGGGGTCGGTGAGCAGTGTGTCGATGATGCCCAGATTCAGCTCGCCCACGACCTCGGTATGGATGCCGTTCATGCGCAGCCGGAAGCCTTCGAGCGCGCCAAACACCTGTTGTGCGGCCAGATGCACCTCGCGCCCCTGGGCGGTGAGCGCAAAGCCCGAGCGTCCGCGCCGGCACAATTTGACCCCCAGCCGCGTTTCCAGCTCCTTCACATGCTTGCTGATGGTCGAGAGCCCGGTTTGCAGCTGCGCTTCGGCTGCGGCAAAGCCACCACACTCGACGACGGTGGAGAACAGCCGCAGCAGTCGGATGTCGACATCGGAGATGTTGGCCGTGAAAGACGGGCGCCGGGACATAACTTTCCTGTTAAGGAAAGTAAATCGGCAAAGCAAGCGATGTTTCGATATCGGAGCCCTGGCTACTCCTTGGTTATGTTTACAATTTTGGCATAATTTAGCGAGTTCACCATGGCTATAGACTAATATGGTTATTTTTTAGTCTTATCTGGTTAAGTTTTTTGTCGTTATCGCCGTTTTCATCGCCTTTAGCCGCCATAAGGATGCAACAATGACAACACGTCGTTCCGGTGTTTCTCATACTCTGCGACCGCTGCGCCGAGCCCTTCTGGGGGCTGCCGCCGGCTTGGCCCTGCTGGGCGGTTCTGCCGTGCCGGCCGCCGCCACCACCAAGGTCAATCTCGGCATCGTACCCTGGATTGGCTACGGGCCGATCTATGTCGCCGCCGCCAAGGGCTTCTTCGCCGCCAATGGCCTTGAGGTGAACATGGTCAATTTCGATGACCCCGCTGCCATTCCGCCGGCCGTCTATTCCGGTCAGGTGAATGCCGGCACCGAGACCTATGACCAGGTGATCGGTACCAACGCCAAGGGTTGGCACCTTAAGGTAGTCATGCCCATCGACTATTCGGCCGGTGCCGATGCCATGGTCTCCACCGACGACATTACTTCGGTCTCCCAGCTTAAGGGCATGAAGGTGGCCTATGCGTCGCTTACGCCGTCGGACTTCCTGCTGGGCTATGCGCTCAAGCAGGTGGGGCTGACCAAGAACGACATCACCTCCATCAACGTTCCCGCCGAGGGCGTGCCGGGCGTGATGGCGGGTGGCTCCGCCAAGGTGGGCGTAACCTACGAGCCGAGCGTCACGGGCATCGTAAAGGCGGATGGCGGCACCAAGTTCCACGTGCTGTTCTCCTCCAAGCAGGCGCCGGGCCTCATCACCGACGTGCTAGTGGTCACGCCCAAGAGCATCAAGAACGACCCGGCCATGATCACGGCCTTCATCAAGGCATTTGTGGAGGGCGAGGAGTACATCAAATCCAACCCCGAAGACGCCGACGCCATTATGGGCAAGGCGCTGGGCGAGGGCGCGGCCGATGCCAAGGCCCAGTATGCCGGGGTGGTGAACCCGCCTCTGGCCGAGATGCCCGGCGTGCTCGCCAAATCCGACAAACTGCCCTCCTTCTGGGCGTCGGGTCCGGTGATTGGCGATCTGCTGAAGGCCGAGGGGCAGATCCAGGCGGTGCCGCCGATTGCCGACACCTATGACGCCAGCTTCATCAATGCCGAGGCTGGTGTGAAATGAGCCAGTCGGCGCTGTTCCGGTATAAGGGCGGTGCGGCGCCGAATATCGCCGCCCTGGCTTATCTGGCCGTGGCGTATGGAGCGGGGCTGTGGCTCATCACGGCCCCCAGCCTCGCCGCCAACCTGCTGGGCACGCTGCTGGTGGCCCATGGGTTGGTGATAGCCGCCTATTTCATCCACGAATTCGCGCATGGCTCCATCTTCGCCAAGCCCGCGCAAAACGATGCCGCCGGCAAGGTGATGGCTTGGCTCACCGGCGCGTGCTTTGCCTCCTATGACGGGTTGAAGGAAAAGCATCTGCGCCACCATGCCGACCGGCTGGATGTCGTCACCTTTTCCTACCGCGACTTTTTGCGCCGCCAACCGGGCTGGGTGACCAAGCTCATCCTGGCGTTGGAATGGGCCTATGTGCCCGCAGTCGAGCTGCTGATGCACGGCTTCGTCATCGCCGCGCAGTTCACGCGCGGGAATGCCGAGCGAAAGCGGCGCGCGCTGATCATGCTGGCCTCGCGCCTGGCGTTTTTTGCCGTGTTGGCGAGCCTCGCGCCCAAGGCGCTGGTTTTCTACGTTGTCGCCTACATGATCTTCCTGCACGTCCTGCGTTTCATGGACGCTTTTCAGCACACCTATGACGTCTATGAGTCGAAGGGGCTGACCGCGGCACCTCCCGAACTGGTGCGCGACCGCGCCTATGAGCATGCCAACACCTACTCCAACGTGCTTTCGCTCTCGCACCCGGTGCTTGACCTGCTGACACTGAACTTTGCCTACCACAACGCGCACCACGCCCGTCCGGCGGTGCCCTGGTACGATTTACCCAGCCTGCACGCCAAGCTCTACGGCCAGGACCGCACGCAGGTGCTGGCCGCGATGTCGCTGTTCGCCACTTGGCACAAGAACCGCCTGCGCCGCGTGACCGACCCGGATTACGGCTTCGTGGCCGCCTCGGGCAACCGCGCCGCGCAATTCGTAGGCGCGGTGGGCGTCTCCTTCCTCACGGCGGTGTAATGACGCAGGTCCTCAAGTTCTGGCCGCTGCTCACCGGCACGCATACCTACGAGAAGACGGTGTCCACGCGCCATCGCGGCCAGGGCGAGATGATCACCGCGCCCATTCTTGCCTATCTCATCGAGACGGCGAATGGGCGCATCCTCTATGATGTCGGCTGCGACCACCGCAAGCTGCAGGACCCCGCCCTGCGCCAGCGGTTTTATGGCGGTTTTCCGTTTGAGCCGCCGGTGATGCGCGAGGAGGACAGGCTGCCCGCGCGGCTGGCGGTACTCGGCCTCTCCCCGAAGGATGTGGATGTGGTCTTTCTCGGCCATCTGCATTTCGACCATGCGGGCGGGCTGCATGACTTCTGCCATGCCGAATTGCATGTGCATGAGAAGGAGCTGGCCGCTGCGCGCGAGCCCGCCGACGACGCCTATTTCGCCGATGACTTTGCCGCCGTGAAATCCTGGCGCTGCGCATGTTGCGATTACGATCTGGTCCCCGGTGTGCGCGCCATTGAGACACCCGGCCATACCGCCGGGCATATGTCCATGCTGGTGGAGCTGCCGCAGGGTGCGCCAATTCTACTGTGCGGCGACGCCGCTGACCTCACCGAGAACTTGGAGGATGAGGTGGCTCCGGGCCTGTGTTACCGCGATGACGAGACGCAGGCCCTGGCCTCCATAAGAGAGCTGAAACAATTGGCGAAAGAGACAGGAGCTAAGCTATGGCCGAATCACGACCTGCCATTCTTTCTGGCGCACAACCGCTTTCCGCAGCCCCTCACGTAACGGCAAAACCCGCTCGCGCGCCGCTGTGGACCGTGCGCGGCACCATGGGCAAGACCAGCTACCGGCTGGTTGCGTTGGCCAGCTTTTTGCTCCTGCTGGTTGTGTGGTTCGGGCTCACCGCCTCGGGGTTCGTCGATCCCATGTTCCTTCCCGGCCCGGTGGACGTGGCCGAGCAGGCTTGGAACTGGGCTACACCGATGACCTGCTCGGCAATACCGGCATCTCCGTCTACCGCGTGATGGCCGGGTTCGCGCTCTCGGCCGTGATGGCCGTGCCTTTGGGGCTGTATATCGGCGCCTTCATGCCTGTGCGCGCCTTCTTTGAGCCGCTGATGGAATTTTCGCGTTACCTGCCCGCCGTGGCCTTTATGCCGCTGGTGCTGCTGTGGGCGGGAATTGGCGAGCCCTCCAAGATCGCGCTCATCTGGATTGGCACCTTCTTCCAGATGGTGTTGATGATCTCCGATGATGTCTCGCGCGTGCCGATGTCGCAAATTGAGGCGGCGCGCACGCTGGGGGCCACCAATGCCGAGTTGGTACACAAGGTTCTGCTGCGCTCGGCGCTGCCGGGCATTTTCGACACGCTGCGTCTCACTCTGGGCTTTGCCTGGACCTATCTGGTGGTGGCCGAACTGGTCGCGGCCAATTCCGGCGTGGGCTATGCCATTATGCAGGCGCAGCGCTTCCTGCAAACCGACCGCATCTTTGTGGGCATCATCGTCATCGGGCTGATCGGCCTCATCACGGACCAGACGCTGCGCTTCATCCACCGCAAGCTTTTCCCCTGGGCCCGCAAGTAAGGAGAACCGCCATGAGTACGCTCGCTGTTTCCCAGCTCTGCAAGCGTTTCGACAAATTCGAGGCCCTCGCCGACATCAACCTCAGCGTGGAAAGTGGAGAGTTCGTGGCGCTGGTGGGCGCCTCGGGCTGCGGCAAATCCACCTTGCTGCGCATAATCGGCGGGCTAGAGACGCACAGCTCCGGTGCGCTGCACATTGATGGCCGCGAGATTACTAGGCCAGGGCGTGACCGTGCCATGGTGTTCCAGGATTACAGCCTGTACCCGTGGCTGAGCGTGAGCGAGAATGTGCGTTTCTGTCGTGGGTTGAAGGCGTACCGCAAGAACCAGACCACCGCTGGTATAGGCGAGGCCATACGCCGGGCCAATCTGCTCATCGACCTGATGGGCCTCACGCGAGTGCGCGATTCTAGCCCCGCCCAGCTTTCGGGTGGGATGCGACAGCGTGTGGCCATTGCCCGCGCGCTTATGGCCCAGCCGGAATTTCTGCTCATGGACGAGCCCTTTGGCGCGCTGGACACGCAAACCCGCGAAGTGATGCACGATCTCATCCTGCATGTGAAGGAAAGCGAGCGTTGTGGCATCCTGTTCGTCACGCACGATGTGGAGGAGGCCGTGTATCTGGCCGACCGCGTGGTGGTGCTGGCCCCCAACCCCGGCCACGTGGACAGCGTGTGGAACATCAACCTGCCCGCGCGTTCGCAGGATCTTAAATTGGCTCCTGAATTTCTGTGTTATAAGCGGGAGATCACCCAGCGGATCCGCGCCACCTCGGGCATCGTCAGCGACCTCTCCGCCCTGCAGGCCCTCTCCGCCGCGTAAAATGTTCATTTCTGCCGAGCCGTATCCCTGGCCGCATGATGGACATCTGCGGCCAGACACCACAGCGCTGCTCATCATCGACATGCAGCGCGACTTTCTTGACGAGCAGGGCTATATCGCCTCACTGGGCTACGACCCGGCGCCGGCGCGTGCGCTCATTCCCGGCATTAAGGCGCTGCGTACCGCCGTTGCCACTTGGGGCGGGCTGGTGGTGCAGACACGCGAGGGACATCGGCCGGATTTGAGCGACCTGCCCGCCCACAAGGCATGGCGCTCGCGCCGGCTGGGGCCGGGCATAGGCGCGTCGGGGCCTTTGGGCCGGTTTTTGGTGCGCGGCGAGCCGGGCTGGGACATTGTGCCCGAGCTGGCGCCGCTGCCGGGCGAGGTGGTGATCGACAAGCCGGGCTATTCGGCCTTCGCCGCCACCGATCTGGAGCGCATTCTGGTGAGCCGCGGCGTGCGGCATCTCATCTTGTGCGGCCTCACCACCGATGTGTGCGTGCACTCCACCCTGCGTGACGGCACCGACCGCGGCTACGAGTGTCTGCTGGTAGGCGATCTGTGCGCCGCCACCGAGGAGGAGAACCACCGTGCCGCATTGGCGACCATCACCACAGAGGGCGGTATTTTTGGCGCCGTTGGCCAGGCGCAAGCATTATTGTCCGCCATTCAAGGGACTGAGACAGACTGAGCAATGCCGGTCTACTGTCGTCGCGCGAGAGCTGCCGAGAAGCCCGTATTAGCGGAAGCCCATATTCCATATTATGGAATGGCCACTTTCCACTAAGGCCCTTCCAAAAGCGGCTTAGCCGGCTGCGGCCCGACTTGGCCAAGCCCAGTCATCCCTTGGGACACCATGCCCTGGATAAGCTCTCGCCGCGCCCATCGCCTCCCCTTGTGCGTAATTAAAAAATCCTATTTCGTGGGATAGAGGTTGTAATTAAAACCCTGCGTCGCCGGTGGTGCCATACCCGGCCAACTTTGCGGGCGGCCGTAAAAGGCGTTGGCGATATAGTTGGCCACCGGAATATAACTGGGCGGGTTGGTCGCGGGCTGAGGTGCCACTGCTTCGCTCGGCGGCAGATAACTGCCGTGATCGTAGTCGATGTTGGAAGGCAGCGCGGGTAAGGGAATCTGCCACGGGCCATCGACAAGGGCGGCCTCAGATATTGAGGGACCGGCATAACCGAGTGCCGGTTCAAAAACCGGGTGGTCATCATGCAAAAGATCAGCGAGCGGATCGCCCAGCGGAAACGCCAATTTCAGCACATTGTCGCCCTTGGAGGCGAGCACGGAGAGGCTGGTGGCATTGCGCGCCGCGGCGGCATATTCCTGCACCAGACAGCTCTGGTTGATTGCACCGGCCATGAGCGTCACCGAGCGCGCCGGCCGGTCCAGCCCCAGCAAAGCCTGCAGTACTACGCGCGCGCCCAGGCTGTGCGAGGCGAACGAGAAGCTGCGTGCAGAGGCCAAAAAAAGTCCGGCAGAAGGTAGCGATCGCCTTGCCGGCGGCGATCGCGACATTTTCTTCGAAGGGGTAATCAACAACCGGTATAAAACTGTCGCCCGGCCAGAGCACGCCGATGGCGAGATCGCCGGCCGCCAAATTGAGCAGCGGGCGGAGGCGGTCATTCATCCGCGCCCCGGCGGCGAAATTGACGTTGAAGCCATGTACGATGAACAACAGGTTGCGTCCGCCGACCAATTGCGGAATGTTTGCCCAGGACACCGCGGTAAGGGACTTTAAGTCCGTGGCCGCGGCCCCTTGCAGCATGTAAGGCAGGTCCAGCACATAGCCACCGACCGTAAGTTGCCTCAAATTGAGATAGAGCGTCATTTGAGCAGGGCGCGCAATTGCCCGCTGCTTTGCACGGCGGTGTTAATGGCGGTGGTAAGATCCTTCACGACCGGTGCGAGCGGCGTGGCGATGGCGCCCATCACGGCGTAGAACAGCCAATTTACGGGCGTGCCCGGCGGGGTGACGGCGTAGCCGCCGATCAACGCCAGGACGATTCCGATGGCCGCCGCCAGAGCCTTGGCGGCGTTGCGGTAGCGCTGGTTGGCTTTCTCGTATGCAGCGTCAATGACAGCGCTGAGGATCGCATCCAGCCGCCCATAAATATTCACCTGCGGTGGGCTAAGATCGACCCCGTTGGCGATGTTTTCCGCGAGCAGGGCAAGCCCCGCCCCCGGCAGTCCGGTGGCGGCTTTCATCGCGTTCACGGTGGCAGGCGCAAAACCAAGCTTGATCAGCGCCTTGGCTTTTGCCTTCTGGTCCTCGATGGCGGTGCCATTAATCCACAGGCCATAAATCGTTGCGTAGGCCGCACCTTCCGGGATGGTGCTGAGCAGCGGCTCGAACGGTTTGAGTTGCTGTTTTATGGAGGCGTATCCGGTGTTGGAGACGCCCCCGCCAAACAGTTTGGTGGTGTCCACAAGCCCGGTCGCGGCCGTGCCGAGCGCGCCAACGGCGCTGATGATTTCAACGATTATTGTAATTTCCATGGGCAGCCTCGTGCCATCTACTGCCGCATCATGGGATGGTTTCGAAGTATATCTCAATGAAAATGTGCGGCGTTGAATGCATCCGTCCAATGCGTGGCGCCATCGACGCCCTGCGGCGGCGAGGAGCGCACAGTGATTGCTTGCGTGAACGTGACTTGCCGCGCGGGCGATGCGCTATCTGCATCCCGATAGGCTTCGCTGCGCATTAATAGAAAGCGATCGCTTTTCCGATAGCATCCGTCATGAGCGATATGGTCTGGTGCTGAAATGTCTTCCATGCCGGTCTGACCTGATGGCTTCTTTCCGCGTTGTTTGCAGGAAACCGGCTGGTCCGTTGCTGGCCCAAAACCGGCTTGCGGCGGGCTGCCGGTTCAAAGCGCTAACGCAATTTCACCCAGGGTCACACTTGGACGATGATTTACAATAAGCTCGATGAGTAGTCATGCACGGTAAAGCGAACTACTAATTATAACGTGAATTATGCACCGTAATGCCAAGATATCGTCACGTCCGAACATAAATCCCCAGCGAGCCTCTGCATGCCGCCAATCATCTCCGTCTCTGCCGTCCGCAAAACCTACAAATCTGGTTTTGTCGCCCTGGACAGTATCGATCTAGCGATCGAGCGGCAGGAGATTTTTGCCCTGCTCGGCCCCAATGGCGCGGGCAAGACGACGCTGATCAGCATCATCTGTAGCACGGTAAGCATGAGTTCGGGGCAGGTCCTGGTCGACGGACACGACATCGTGCGGGATTACCGGACCGCGCGCGCCTTGATCGGCCTGGTGCCGCAGGAGATCTCGCTCGATATTTTCGCAACTGTCTGGAACACGGTCAGTTTCAGCCGCGGCCTGTTCGGCTGCCGGCCAGACCCGGCCTATATCGAGCGTCTGCTGCGCGACCTTTCGCTGTGGGATAAACGCGACCAGCGCGTGATTGAGCTATCGGGGGGCATGAAGCGCCGCGTGATGATCGCCAAGGCGCTCAGCCACGAGCCCAAAATCCTGTTCCTGGACGAACCGACGGCGGGCGTGGACGTCAATCTGCGGCGCGACATGTGGACCCTGGTCCGCAATTTACGGGACAAGGGCGTCACCATTATCCTCACGACCCATTACATAGACGAGGCGGAGGAGATGGCTGATCGTATCGGAGTCATTTCGAAAGGGCGCATCCTGCTGGTGGAGGAGACGGCGGCGCTGGTCCGCAAGCTCGGCCGGCGCCAGCTTACCCTTGTGCTGCAGCATCCACTCGTAGCCATTCCTGGCGAATTGGCCCCCTGGAAGCTGGTGCTGGAGCAAGAGGGCCAGGTGCTCACTTACGGGTTCGATGCCAACGCAGAGGATAACGGCATTCCGGCGCTGCTGCGCCGCATGAGCGAGCTTGGCATTGATTTCAAGGATCTGGACACCAGCCGCAGCTCGCTTGAGGATATTTTTGTCAGCCTCGTGGAGCCCGCTTCGTGAGCGGGGCCTGGCTGAACCCCAATGGTATCTGGACGATCTACCGGGCGGAGATGGCGCGCATGCGCCGCACGTTCTGGCAGAGCATCGCGACGCCAGTCATCACCACTGTACTGTATTTCGTGGTGTTCGGCGGCGCCATCGGCTCGCGCATGCAGCATGTCGGCGGAGTCGGTTACGGCGCCTTTATCGTGCCCGGTCTCATTATGCTGACGCTCCTGACCCAGAGCATCGGCAACGCCTCCATCGCCATCTATTTCCCGATTTTCACGAAAACCGTCTATGAAATTCTATCTGCGCCGCTTTCCGCCATCGAGACAGTGTTCGCCTATGTCGGGGCGGCCGCTACCAAATCGGTCCTGCTGGCAATGATTATCTTAGGAACCGCGACCTTTTTCACGCCGCTGCATATTTTACACCCCTTCTGGATGGTGGCCTTCATGCTGCTCACGGCCGTCGCGTTCAGCCTGTTCGGCTTCATCATCGGCGTCTGGGCGCAGAATTTCGAGCAGCTCGCCATTGTCCCCGCCTTGGTGGTGACTCCACTCACCTTCTTGGGCGGCGCTTTCTATTCGATCGACATGCTGCCGCAGCCCTGGCGGACGCTGAACCTGCTCAACCCGGTCGTCTATCTCGTGAGCGGCTTCCGCTGGAGTTTTTACGGCACCGGCGACGTCGCAGTGGGGCTCAGCCTCGCTTTCACCGGCCTCTTCATGGCGGCATGCCTCGCCCTGATCTGGTGGATATTTCGTACCGGTTATCGGCTCAAACCATAAAGCGTTCAGCGGCTGTAATCATCCGTGACTGGAGCGCCGCTGTCGCGACCAGCCGGCCAACTTATGCCTTACCAGCCAAATGTGAGTTAGCAATTTGTTCTTGGCGTAGTTAACTCTCGGTGGTTGCGGGCCCCCGCATATAGGGATAGCCAGATTAGTTCCCATCTTGGCAGCACCCATTGGTGGGATGGATTGGATAGGCTCCCCAAAGCATCTGCGGCTCGGCCCACCGAATTTTTGCATCAGATTTTGTGTTCTTTTGTCCCCGTATAGTCCCGGACCGGCGATTAGTGATGCGGTCTGGACTTCAGCTCAGAGCTCAACCCGGTCAGTGTTCACCGCCAACCTGGATGCCCCATAGGGTGGAGAGTGGACATACCTGATCTGCCCCGTCGGGTGCGCTATGCGCCCAGTCCGGCTACCCCGGCACGAAAAGGCCGAGGCCGCTTAGCTGACCAGAAGGGCCGGAACCGGAACGGCGACTGCGGGTGACGCTTCAAAAAGAAAGCCGTGAAGCCGCAAAGGGGCTCCACGGCTTTGAGCGTGTTCAGAACGATCAGGTCATTCGCTGACCTGCCAGCCGGTCACCCTTTATGCGTAACCTAAAATTTCTGGCATCCTGAGCTGCTGCCGGTTTCGTGGACAGTAAGTTAAGCTAGCACGGCCTTGGCTTCGAATTCCATGGGGCTGAGATAGCCTAGCTTGGAATGGCGTCGTCTCGGGTTATAGAAGCGCTCGATGTAGTC
>NZ_JBKQJR010000136.1:0-3354 GCF_052326845.1 Acidocella sp.
GCTCATCGTTGGCCCCACCGGCGCGGGTAAATCGGTGCTGCTGGCGCTGATAGCCTTGCAATTTCGCCGCTACGAAGCGGCACAGATTTTTGCCTTCGATTTCGGCGGCTCGATCCGTGCCGCAGCTCTGGCCATGGGCGGCGATTGGCATGATCTCGGTGGTGCACTGGCCGATGACGCCGCCCCTGTCGCGTTGCAGCCCCTGGCCCGGATCGATGATGCCGCCGAGCGCGGCTGGGCTGCCGAATGGGTCGCCAACATCCTGGAGCGCGAAAAACTCGCCCTTACGCCGGAAGCCAAGGAACATATCTGGACGGCTCTTTCCTCCCTGGCCTCGGCGCCCGTGGCGGAGCGGACTCTGACCGGCCTGTCAGTCCTGCTCCAATCCAACGCGCTGAAGCAGGCGCTCCGCCCGTACTGCGTCGGTGGCCCATTCGGCCGGCTGCTCGACGCGGAATCCGAACGGCTCGGCGGCGCCGAAATCCAGGCCTTCGAGACCGAAGGGCTGATCGGCACCGGCGCCGCGCCCGCTGTGCTTGCCTATCTCTTCCACCGCATCGAAGCCCGCCTGGACGGGCCGCCAACCCTGCTCATCATCGACGAAGGCTGGCTGGCGCTGGACGATCCCGGCTTCGCCGCCCAACTCCGCGAGTGGCTAAAAACCCTGCGCAAGAAAAACGCCTCCGTCGTCTTCGCCACCCAATCGCTCGCCGACATCGAAACTAGCGCCATCGCCCCGGCCATCGTCGAGAGCTGCCCGACGCGGATTTTTCTGCCGAACGAGCGCGCCATCGAGCCGCAAATCACCGCCATCTATCGCCGCTTCGGCCTCAACGATCGCCAAGTCGAAATTCTCGCCCGCGCTACGCCGCGCCGCGATTATTACTGCCAGTCCCGTCGCGGCAACCGCCTGTTCGAACTCGGCCTCGGTGACGCCGCACTCGCCTTCACCACCGCATCCTCCAAGACCGACCAGAACGCGATCACGGAAATCCTCGCGGCACACGGCCAGACCGGCTTTGCCGCCGCCTGGCTGCGCCACAAAGGCGCGGACTGGGCGGCAGACCTTCTCGGCAACCTCAGTTCGGAGGCATCACAATGATTACGCCCCGTTATCGCGCCATGCTCATCGCGGGCGCCGCGATCTTGTCGCTGCTTACGGCCAGCGCACCGGCCCACGCACAGATCGCTGTCTTCGACGCAACCAACTTTTCGCAAAACGTGCTGACGGCGGCGCGTGAGCTGCAACAGGTCGACAACGAAATCCAGAGCCTGGAAAACGAAGCCACCATGCTCATCAACGAGGCGAAAAACCTCGCCAGCCTGCCATACTCCTCGCTAGCCCAGCTTGACCAATCGATCACCCAGACCCAGCAATTGCTCAGCCAGGCCCAGAACATCGCCTACGATGTCACCACAATCAATCAGGCCTTCACCCAGGTCTACCCGCAGTCCTACGCAAGCACGGCATCACCCTCGCAACTGGAGAGCGACGCCCAGACCCGCTGGCAAAATGCCCGCGCCAGCTATCAGGATTCGATGAACGTTCAGGCCGGTGTCGTGCAGAACCTCGCCACCACCCACGCGCAGATCGACGCGCTCATCTCCTCCAGCCAGTCCGCCGTGGGCGCGCTGCAAGCCAGTCAGGCGGGCAACCAGATGCTGGCCATCCAGAGCGGCCAGCTCGCCGACCTCACGGCACTGATCGCGGCGCAGGGCCGTGCCCAGGCTTTGGCTGGGACGAGTGACGCCGAAGCCCAAGCACAGGCCCAGGCACAGCTCAACCAGTTCCTGACGACAGGTGTCGGCTACCAGCCTCAGCCCGTCGAAATGTTCCATCAGCAGTGAGCCGCGCACCATGAACCCCGGCGTCATCGATAATTTTCTCAACGTCTTCACCACCTACATCGACAGCGGGTTCGGCTTGCTGCACGGCGATGTCGCCTATCTCTCCTCAACCCTGATCGCCATCGACATCACCCTCGCCGGGCTCTTCTGGGCCTGGGGCGCCGACGAGGACATCATGGCGCGCCTGGTAAAGAAGACGCTCTATATCGGCTTCTTCGCCTACATCATCGGCAATTTTAACACCCTCGCCGAGATCGTCTTCAACTCCTTCGCGGGCCTCGGCCTGGAAGCCGCAGGCTCCAACCTCTCCGCGACCCAATTCCTGCAACCCGGCCAGTTCGCCCAAATTGGCATCAATGCCGGCAAGCCGATCCTGCAAGCCGCCGGGAAGCTCATGGGCTACACCTCGTTCTTCAGCAATTTCGTGCAGATTTTCGTGCTGATGGTGGCATGGCTCCTCGTGGTCATCGCCTTCTTCGTGCTGGCCATTCAGCTCTTCGTCACGTTGATCGAATTCAAGCTGACCACGCTCGCGGGCTTCGTGCTCGTGCCCTTTGGCCTGTTCGGTAAAACCGCCTTCCTCGCCGAAAAAGTCCT
This sequence comes from Acidocella sp., assembly GCF_052326845.1. Classification (GTDB taxonomy): domain Bacteria; phylum Pseudomonadota; class Alphaproteobacteria; order Acetobacterales; family Acetobacteraceae; genus Acidocella. The sequence continues at coordinate 2,446 of NZ_JBKQJR010000136.1, forward strand.
CGGCAATGTCGTCGCCTCCGGCGTGAAGGTGCTCGTTCTCGCCGTCATCGTCGGCATCGGCACCACCTTGTTCAGCCAGTTCACCCAGGACTTTGGCAACACCCAGCCAACCATCGAGGACGCCCTCTCCCTCGTCTTGGCCTCCCTGTCGCTGCTCGGGTTGGGCATTTTTGGCCCCGGCATCGCCACGGGCTTGCTCTCCGGCGCGCCACAGCTTGGCGCGGGTGCTGCCATCGGCACCGCGCTCGTCGCCGGGGGCATTGGTGCTGCCGGCGTGATCGGCTCAGCCGGAGCACTTCGCGCCGGTGCTGGTGCGCTCGTGGCGGGCACACGGGGCGGAGCGGCGCTCGCAGGCGCCACCTCGACCGCCTACCGCTTAGGCGCCGCAGCTTCGGGTGAGGGCGGCATAAAGGGCGCTGCCGCAGGCATGGCCGGTGTCGCCAAGGCAGGCGCCGCCGTACCCCGCGCCATGGTGGCCCGCGTCGCTGACAACCTGAAACAGAGCTTTGCCGCCGGTGGCCGCGCCGCATTTCAGGCAACCGGCGGAGCACCTCCAAGCGCATCCGCCGAGGCGGCCCCAACGGGTAACACCGCAGGCGGCCCACCGGGTTGGGCCCAGCAGATGCGCCGCAGCCAAGCCGTCAGCCACGGCGTCTCCACCGCCACCCATGTCATGCGCTCCGGCGACCATGGTGGCGGCTCCAACAGCGTCGACCTTTCGGGAGATAAATAATGCAATTCCGCCGCCCCGGCACACGCTACGGCCGCACCCCCGAACCTGAAACTCCCTACCAAAAGGCCGCGCAGGTATGGGACGAGCGCATCGGCTCCGCCCGTGTCCAGGCCCGCAACTGGCGCCTCATCGCCTTCGGGAACCTGTTCCTTGCCATCGGCTTGGCGGGCGGCCTC
>NZ_JBKQJR010000137.1:0-7213 GCF_052326845.1 Acidocella sp.
GAATTGCAACGCAGCGAGGCAAAGATCCGGCGCCTGGTCGATGCCAACATCATCGGGATCTTCATCTATGCTTTGGAAGGCCGGATCATCGAGGCCAATGATGCCTTTCTCCGTACGGTGGGCTACGACCGTGAGGATCTCACCTCAGGCCGCCTGCGCTGGCAGGATCTGACGCCGCCGGAATGGCTCGAGCGCGATGAACAGCTGTGGGTGCCAGAGCTGAAGGCGACGGGGATCCTGCAACCATACGAGAAAGAGTACTTTCGCAAGGACGGCAGCCGCGTACCCGTGCTGATCGGCGCAGCGAGCTTCGACGAAACCGGGAAGCAAGGTGTTGCATTCGTGCTCGATCTGACGGAGCGTAAGCGGGCAGACCAAGCGCTGCGGGAGAGCGAGGAGCAATGGAAGGCGGTCTTCGAGAACAACCCGACCATGTACTTTATGGTGGACCCGACCGGCACCATCATGTCCGTGAATCCCTTTGGGGCCGAGCACCTCGGCTACACGGCCGACGAATTGATCGGCCGTCCCGTGCAGAGCCTGTTTCACGAAGCGGATAGAGAGATCGTCCGGAGGCATATGGCCAGCTGCCTTGAACAACTCGGCCACGCATCGAGCTGGGAGCTGCGCAAGATCCGCAAGGATGGCGAGGTGCTCTGGGTCCGCGAGACGGCCAGAGCCATGTTGATCAAGAAGCAGCCCGTCGTCTTGATCGTGTGCGAGGATATCAGCGAGCGCAAGCTCGCTGAAGAGGCGGTGCGCAAGGTGCAGATGGAGCTGGCGCACGCCAACCGCGTCGCCACCATGGGCCAGTTCACCTCCTCGATCGCCCATGAAGTCAGCCAGCCGATCGCCGCGACGATCATGAGCGCCCAGGCCGCGCTGCACTGGCTCGGCGCGGAGCCGCCGGCTCTGGAAGAGGTGCGACAGGCTCTTGAGCGCATCGTCAAGAATGGCAGCCTGGCCGGCGAGGTCATCGACAAGATCCGCGCCCTCATCAAGAAGGCGCCGCCCCGGAAGGATTGCTTGGACATCAACGAGGCAATCCGCGAGGTGATTGAACTCACCCGTAGCGAAGCGGTGAAGAACAGCGTCTCGGTACAGACGCACCTCGCGGACGGCTTGCCGCTCATCGAAGGCGACCGGGTGCAACTACAACAAGTAATCCTCAATCTGCTCATCAATGCCGTCCAGGCGATGAGCGGCGTCAGCGAGGGGGGGCGGGAGTTGCTGATCAGCACCGCGAGAGACGAGCCGAACGGTGTACTCGTTGCGGTGCAGGATTCTGGACCGGGGATCGCGCCGGAGGTTCTCGAACGCCTGTTCGAACCCTTCTACACGACGAAGCCCGGCGGGTTGGGGCTGGGGTTGTCGATCTGCCGGTCGATCATCGAAGTGCATGGCGGCCGATTGTGGGTAAGCGAAAACGTGCCTCACGGCGCCATCTTTCACTTCACCGTGCCCGCCGGCCCGGACAGCGTATAGCGATTAGGGAGCTGAGACCATCGCGAGCCGGTATAGATCAGCCCCCTACGGAAGGGGCGAACATAGGCCATAAACCGAATGCCAGGTTTCAGCGGATCCTGGGCCGAAAGCCGCCTGTCGCCTTCCACACCCGCCTGCCCAGAAAGGTTGCTCAGGAGAGTGTCCGCTTCTGAGGAGACCTCCGGGTCAGGCGAAGGGCAATAATGGGCGCAAAGCGGCAGTCGCGAGCGGGTGTCCAATGTCCCGTTTAAACCCTTTACTGCCGGGTGAGGCGTCGACTACCTGAAATCCCGCGTCTTTACCTTGATAGGGTCAACGTGAAGATCTGAGCTGTGAATGTCTCTGCCCTTGTGGCCCACGGCTTCATGTGCATGGAGGGCGCCGGCAATTTCTACCGAGATGTCTCTATCATGCGTTCCTGACAACGCGCCCTCTCGTTTCCCGATACTTGCCAGTTCAGGAGACAGGTCGACTATCCGGTGGGCGACGAGATGCACAACATCGCCTTCGCGCTGGATACGCCCATAGACGACCATAATGCCGGCGGCGAGAATAACCCGCCGCTGTTTTTCGTAAAGCGATGGCCAGATAACCAGATTGGCGATGCCGGTCTCGTCCTCGATGGTGATGAACATCACGCCTTTGGCCGAGCCAGGCTTTTGCCGAACCAGCACGATCCCTGCCGTTTCGAGCCACTTGTTATCAGATGCCCGCATCGCCTCGCCGCAGGTGACGATTTTCTGGCGGCGTAAATCGGCACGAAGGAAGGAGACGGGATGCGCGCGCAGTGTCAGACCAAGATGGCTATAGTCCTCAACCACCTCTCCTCCCCCGGTCATCGGCCGCAGGGCAATGGCCGGCTCGCGATGCTCTGGAATGTCTCCTGCCGCACGGCTTGCCGCGAATAGCGGCAACGGTTCATCCCGCAATGCCTTGATGGCCCAGAGCGCCTCGCGCCGGGCCAGCTTCAGCGACGGCCGGAAAGCATCAGCCTCGGCGATCTGCACAAGAGACGCCACGGGCACACAAGCGCGCCGCCAGAGATCATCCACCGAGGCAAAAGCCTGATCCGCCCGGGCACCGATCATCGTGGCGGCATGAACATTGGACAACCCCTTCACCATGCGCAGGCCAAGCCGCACGGCGAACCGGCTGTCATCATCCGTCGGCTCCAAGGTGCAGTCCCACCGCGAGGCGTTGATGCACACCGGCCGGACCTCGACCCCATGATTGCTTGCATCGCGTACAATCTGCGCCGGGGCATAAAAGCCCATGGGCTGGGCGTTGAGGAGGGCGGCGCAAAACACGTCCGGGTGATGGCATTTCAGCCAGGACGAGGCGTAAGCGATAAGGGCGAAGGAGGCGGCGTGGCTTTCCGGAAAGCCGTAGCTGCCGAACCCCTCAAGCTGCTTGAAAATCCGCTCGGCGAAGTCGCGTTCATAGCCATTGGCGATCATGCCGTTAATCAGCTTTTCCTGAAAGTTGGTGACGCTACCGGTATGCTTGAACGTCGCCATGGCACGGCGCAGCTGGTCGGCCTCGCCGGGGGTGAAACCGGCGCATTCAATGGCGACGCGCATTGCCTGTTCCTGGAACAGCGGCACGCCGAGCGTCTTGCCCAGGACTTTTTCCAGTTGCGGCGTTGGGTACTCGACCTTCTCCTTGCCCTCGCGGCGGCGCAGATAAGGATGTACCATATCGCCTTGGATCGGCCCTGGCCGCACGATCGCCACTTCGATCACTAGATCGTAGAAGGTCTGCGGCTTCATGCGCGGCAGCATGGACATCTGCGCCCGGCTCTCGATCTGGAAGGTGCCGATCGTGTCAGCTCGGAGGATCATCGCATAGGTGCGCGGATCTTCGGCGGGGATGGTGGCTAGGTCGAGCGTGACGCCCTTGTGCTGGGCGAGGAGGTCAAAGCCGCGCTTCATGCAGGAGAGCATGCCGAGCGCCAGGCAATCGACTTTCATGAATTTCAGCGCGTCGATGTCGTCCTTGTCCCATTCGATGACCTGCCGGTTGTCCATGGCGGCAGGTTCGATGGGGACCAGTTCGTCGAGACGGTCGCGGGTCAGCACGAAGCCGCCTGGATGCTGCGAGAGGTGGCGCGGGGTGCCGATCAGCCCGCGGGCCAGATCGATCGCCAGTTTCAGCCGGCGGTCGCCAAGGTTCAGGTTCAGCTCGGCGGCCTGTTGCGGGTCGATCCCTTCCTCCGACCAGCCCGAAACCTGCGAATTCAGCATGGTGATCAAATCTTCCGGCAGACCCAGCGCCTTGCCGACATCACGCAGCGCCCCGCGTGTGCGGTAGCGGATGACCACGGCACACAGCGCGGCATGGTCGCGGCCATAGGTATCGAACACCCATTGGATGACGGTCTCGCGCCGTTCATGCTCGAAATCGACATCGATATCCGGCGGCTCTCGGCGTTCCTCGGAAACGAACCGCTCGAAAAGCAGATCGTTGCGCGCCGGGTCGATGGAGGTGATGCCAAGCACATAGCAGATGGCGCTATTGGCGGCGGAACCACGGCCCTGGCACAGAATTCCCTGGCTGCGGGCAAAGCGCACGATCGAATTCACCGTCAGAAAATATGGCGCGTATTCCAGCGTCTCGATCAGCTTCAGCTCATGCTTGAGGATCGCGGTCACGTCATCAGGCACGCCATCCGGGTAGCGGTCTTTCGCCCCCTCCCAGGTGAGCTTCGCCAATGCCTGCTGCGCCGTAAGACCGGGGAGCAGAATTTCCTCGGGATATTGATAGGTCAGCTCGTCCAGCGAAAAGCGGCAGCGCTTGGCGATCTCCACCGTGCGGGCCAGGGCTTCCGGATAGCGGCTGAATAGGCGGTGCATTTCGGCAGGCGGTTTGAGGTATCTGTCCGCATGGCGCTCACGTCGGAAACCGGCATCGTCGATGGTGCAGCCATGGCGAATGCAGGTGACGACATCCTGCAGGATGCGCCGGGCCGGCACATGAAACAGCACATCATTGGTGACCACGGTGGGGACGCGCGCCTGCGCCGCCATGTTCGACAGTTCAAAGAGCCGCAGCTGATCGTTCGGCCGGCGGCGCAAGGTCAGCGCCATATAGGCGCGGTTGCCGAACGCCTTGGACAACCGCCGCAAGCGTAGGGCGCAAAGGTCATCCGCCGCATCGGGCGCCAGGATGGCGATCAGCCCCTCACCGTAGGCAACCAGATCGGACCAATCGAGCTTGCACTGGGCCTTGCCACCGCGCTTTTTGCCGAGCGAGAGCAGCCGACAAAGCCGCGCATAGGCATGGCGATTTGTTGGATAGACCAGGACCGCCATGCCATCGCTAAGGTCGATCCGGCAGCCAACGATGAGCCGGATCCCGGCCTCCTTGGCCGCGACATGGGCGCGGACGATGCCGGCCAGGCTGTTGCGATCGACGATCGCCATTTCCTTGATGCCGAGATAGGCGGCCTGGGCGAAGAGCTCTTCGCAGGAACTGGCGCCGCGCAAAAAGCTGAAATGCGAGGTGCATTGCAGTTCGGCATATCGCGGTTCTCCGCTCATCCGAAAATGCCATGCAGAAACCAGCGGTGCGACCCAGTTGCCGCATCCTCGCCATCACCGGCACGGTAAATCCAAAATCGCTCGCCGGCCTCATCCTCGACCCGGAAATAATCCCGCACCGTCGCCAGCTCGGCGGCGCGCTTCCACCATTCGCCGAAGACGCGCTCCGGCCCGTCGGCGCGTTTCACCCGGCGGCGGATGCCACGCCAGCTGAAGCTGACCGGCGGATGATCCGGCAGCAGCGCCACGGTCTCGATCTGCTCTGGTACGGGCAACAGCCGCGCCGGCCGCGGCCATCGCTCCGGCCAGTCCTGACCGGTGCGGGGCGCGGTTGGCGCCACCCGGCGCACGGAGCGTTCCGGTACATCGCTGGCAACCGGGGCGAAACGATATAGCCGAGCCTCACCCACGCGATTGGCGAGGATGTCGATCAGGCCAGAAATATCCGGCTCCGGCTCTTCCGACAGCAAGGAGGTCCTGACCTGCTTGGTCTCGAACGGCTCCGCGAGCGCGGCGCACAGGCTCATGATCTCGACGCCGAAACCGGGATCAATGGTCTCGATTTTATCGCAAAGCAGCCGGGTCAGACGCTTGACGTTGCGCACTGGCGTCGCGGTACCGACGCGGATGGCTTGCATCTGGCTATCGACCCGGTGGAACAGCAGGTCGAGCCGCCGCGCGCCAAGCCCCTTGGCTTCCAGCATCTCGCACAGCGCCACCACCAGCTTTTCCGTATACCGCGCCAGCGTTTCCGCCGCGCCAATGGGCTCGGCAAACAGCCGCCGCACTTCGAGCAGCTCCTGCGGCCGGACCGGCTCAATGGGCTCACGCAACGGGCCCATCGCTTGGTCCAGACGCCGATGCAGCTCGGGGCCGAACCGCAAGGCCAGCGGGGCTCTGGGCTTGTCGGCCAGATCGCCGATCCGCTCAAAGCCAAGCCGCCGCAGATGGGCCACCATGCCGGGCGGCAGGCGCAAGGCGGCGATCGGCAGGCGCAACAGTACGCCGCTGCTTTGGCCCTCCGGCACGACAACCGCCGGCCGGGTGATATGCCGGGCGATCGCATGGGCCGCGCCCCAACTATCGGCCATCGCGGCGCGGGCATTGAAACCGGCGGCTGACAACCGGCCCACGAGATCAGCGAGCATGGCCGCCTCGCCGCCACGCAGATGCGTCGCACCTGTGGCGTCGAGAATCAGTCCATCCGGCGGATCAGCGGCAACGATCGGCGAATAACGCTGGAGGGCCCACACCGCCAGTTTCTCCAGCCCCTCGGCATCGGCGGCTAGCTCGGCATCCCTGATGACGAGACCGCTCACCAGCGCCTGTGCCTTGGTCACCGCCATGCCGATGCGCAGCCCGGCGGCTTGCGCGGCTTCATTCGCGGCGAATACCACTCGGCGCCTGCCGGTGCGGCTGCTCAGGATCAACGGCGTCTCAACCGGCGGCGCGGCCGCGCCCCGCTGCCGGAAAAGCCTGTCGGTTGGCCAGGCCGGCAGGAACACTGAGACGACCCTGGGCATCACATGCCTCCACTTCAAAATCCGCACTTTCGCCAGCACGGCAGCGAATCAACTCCACCAGCCAGCGCGGCCGCCCGACACCGGGCACGGGCAAAGGCACCGACGGCAGCACCGTCACCCGCCAGCGTGTCGCCGCCGCCGTCGGCTGGCCGAAATCCGCCGCGTCGCTCTGGCGCCGCCAGCGACGCAGCACGATACCGAGCGTTCCGGAGCTTTCCGCCGCCAGTTGCAGCCGCCGCGAATTGGTCATGCTCAACCGGCCAATCTCGGCGACGACGCTGCCGAGCCCGCCATGGCGCAATCCTTCCTCAAAACAGGCCAGCACCGCCTTCTCGTCCTCGGCCTCCGCGTAAACCACACGATCAGGCGCCAGACCGGCCTGGGCGAGGGCCGGGGCGAACAGATCCTGCCGGATCACGCACCACAACACCGGCCCCTTGCTGCGCGCGGCAATGCCAGCGGCAAACAAAGCGGCGGCGGCGCCGTCAATCGCGCCATTGCCGCCACCAGCCACTTCGTGCAGCGCCCCCAGCGCCAGACCGCCGCCCGGCAGGCGCGCGTCAATCGCCGGCAGATCGAACGGCAGCACCGCCGCCGCATGGCGGTTACCGGCTTCAATTCGCCGGATTTTTTCGCGCAAAACGGCAATGGCGGGAGGTGATCCCA
>NZ_JBKQJR010000138.1:0-5634 GCF_052326845.1 Acidocella sp.
CGGCGCAAGGCCAGCGCCGTGCTGGTGCGTTTGCTCGCGCCGGAGGACGCGAAATGAGCTACGAAGCCCCGCTGCAACGCCCCGTCACTGACCCGCATCGCCCTGATCGGCACCCCCAATTGCGGCAAGACCGCGCTGTTCAACACGTTCACCCCCTGGCTCGCCGTGCAGCCGGACATCCAATACATCATCAGCCCTGGCGGCGGCATCCAGGATCCGAACGATCCGAACCACAAGCTGCGCAACGAGCTGGTGGCGGGCATCCGCGCGGTCACAACCTTCTAGGCTTTTTGCGACAGAAAGCGGTGGCGGCACGGCGCGGTTTATATCTGACGCTCACTCAACTGGAAGAAAGGCCGGGGACGGTGATTCCGAACGTCTGCAGCAGCAGCACGGCGTTAAGCAGCAGGATGATCACTGTTCCCGCGATTGCGGCGATATTGGTCAACCGGCTGTTGACGAACTCGCCCATAAGGTCACGCCGGCGGGTGAATAGCACCAGCGCGATCATCGGGATCGGCAGGGCAAAGGATAGGACAACCTGGCTGATCACCAGCGCGTAGGTTGCATTAATGCCAAGGCCGATGACCACGAAGGCAGGGATCATCGTCACCAGGCGCCGCACGACGATCGGGATACGGAACCCCACGAAGCCCTGCATGATCATCTGTCCGGCCATGGTGCCTACTGCGGAACTGGAAATGCCCGAGGCCATCAGGGATATCAGGAACACGGCGGCGGCCCCGGCGCCAAGCAACGGCCCCAAGGTGTGATAGGCGGTCTCGATTTCCGCAACGTCGCTGTGACCGGCATGAAAAGCGGCAGAGGCCATCATCACCATGGCCATGTTGACCGCCCCAGCGACGGTGAGCGCGATGATGCACTCCCAGTTCGAGAAACGCAGCAGCGACCGGCGCTCGTTCGCGTTACGGGCCGGGGCACGGGCCTGGGTGAGGCCGGAATGCATATAGACCGCGTGCGGCATGATGGTGGCGCCGATGATGCCGACCGAGATGGTCAGGGCCGCCGCATTTGGAATGGAGGGAACGACCGCGTGCAGCCCCGCCTGGCCCCAGGCAACCGGCGCGATGAACATCTCGATCAGGAAGCAAAGGCCCACCACGCTGACAAGCGCGCCGATGATGAGCTCGATGGGACGGAAGCCGCGCCGCTCGAACAGCAGGATACCGTAGGTCACCACCGCGGTGACGAGCATTCCGGCGATCAGCGGGATTTTGAACAGCAGGGAAAGCCCGATCGCGCCGCCCAGGAACTCGGCGAGATCGGTGGCCATGGCGGCAACCTCGCTGATGCCCCACATCGCATACACAACGGGGCGCGGAAATTGTTTGTGGCACATCTCGGCCAGATTTCGGCCTGTGACGATGCCGAGCTTGGCCGAAAGCGCCTGAAACAGCATGGCGATCAGGCTGGCCATCAGCACCACCCAGAGCAGGGAATAGCCAAACGCCGCGCCAGCCTGGATATTGGTCGCGTAATTGCCCGGATCCATATAGGCGATCGAGACAATCACCGCCGGTCCCGCGAACAGCAGGGCAGATCGGGCCCCACGCCGCTTGCCGGCCAGGACCTCCCGGATGTTGATCGTGGTCTTATCGGTGAGAGTGGGTCTCTCGGTTTTGGTGAACTCGCTCATGCTCGCTCCGCCTGGGCTGTACCCATAATGTAGCCAAGGCTACATTTTCGGCAATAGGCTTTATCGTCATGCGCTGGTTACATTTTGATGTTAACGGTAAGCCCGTGATAAACTGCGTTATCACTATGGCTTGGGTGACCGAGGGCTGTAGGCATTGCCCACCGAACGGCCGGGCGCGGAGGATGAATGACGCGTAAAGAACCAACCGCCGAGGCTGAGCTTGCGGAGGACGCCACCCCACCAGCGGCCATGCCCAAGGAGGAAATGCAGGCCCGCGGGTTCCGTGCCGCACGTCAGGCGCGCTCAGAGGCGCTAACGGAGGATTATGTCGAGCTCATCGCGGATCTGATGGCAACCGGGGGCGAAGCCAGAACGGTCGATATTGCCCGGCGCCTGGGGGTGTCCCATGCGACCGTCGTCAAGGCGATAGCCCGTCTCAAACGCGAAGAATTGGTGAGCAGTAAGCCTTATCGCGGTATCTTTCTTACTGAGACGGGTAGGGAACTGGCCGAACGGGTGCGGGCCCGGCACCGGCTCGTCGTCAAACTCCTTCTCGCCGTCGGCGTTTCGCCCGATGATGCCGAGGCGGATGCCGAGGGAATTGAACATCATGTTTCGGCGAATACGCTGGCGGCTTTCTCAAGGTTTTTAGAAAAGCAGCTTTAGGTAACTTACGTCGGTTAAAGCGTGGAGGGCTGAACGGCGTCTGACCAACCCAATGTAAATGTCTGCCTTCGAACTTACCGCATCATGCGGCAAGGACACGGGAATTGTCGGATTTCGGGAAGACTGTTGGGACCGGTCTAGGACCGATGGGGCGCACGGCTGCCAGGGGGATGCCCCTGGCAGCCGTGTTGGGCCGTGAGCGGAATAGTCGCTTCGCAGCGCGCAACGGTAACAAGCAGGCGTTCGCTCACGGAGATCGCCCAAAAATGAATGCCGCGAGACCTGACCGCCGGATCATCCTTCAATGGACGAGGGAGGGGGCGGCGCCTCTGCGCGAACGGCGAGTCGTGCCCGAAGGTCGCGCACTTCATGCCGCAACGTCTCCTTTTCGACGCGATCGTATCCGTGGCCGGCCTGAACCGCGAGCGCCTGCAACATGTCGCGTTCATCAGGCGTGATGTCACTACCAGTTTCATGCGGGCCGAACAGCACTAGGCCGATGGCCTGTCCCGCCCAGCCGAAGATCGGCACCGCAAGGCAGGGCGCCTGCTCTTCTGAAGACGGGCCGTCATGGCGCCATTGCTGGGGAAGCAGCCGCATCGGCTTGCGGCGCGTGAGGCACTCGATCACCGGGGCGTCGAGGTCCGGGTGTAGCTGGCGCAGCGACGCGGCGGCCCAGCCAATCGCCGGCATCGTGCGGTGCAGCGAGCCGTCGACATCGCGGAACACGGCTGCCGATGTCAGCCGGAGGTGGCGAACCGGCGCCTCGACGAGCCATCGATCGATCGTGGCGAAGTTGTCAGCTTCAAGCATCGTGTGCCCCGCCTGCTCAAGCCCACGACGGGCCTGATGGTACGCATGGTTGAATGCATGATCGGCCAGTTCTACCGCGACCTCGTGCAGCCGTTGCAGCGCAATCAGCGCGACCGGAGCGACCACCAGCGGCCAAAACCATCCAGGTAAATGCAGCGCTTCGCGAACCTCGCCAATGCGCTCGTGTAGAAAAACGACGGGGATGGCCAGCGCAAGCGTCAGCGCGGTCGTGAGGGTGCCGTGCCGGAGCGGAATCACGACGCTGATCACGCGCTGCCGTCGCACGGCGGTCCATACAAAATAGGCCAGCACGCCCTGGACGAGATACAGCGACCCGAGCGCTGTCTGCGAGGGGGCCATGCCCCACGCATTTTGCAGCAGCCCGGTCGTCTGGCAGATTTCAGCAAAGATGAAGGTGGGCAATCCGATCGCACAGCCTGCAATCACCCAGCGCATGCGTTGCTCGTTGCGGGGATGCAGCGTGCGGCGGCGCGCCAGCAGCAGGGCCAGGGCGACTGCATTGAGGCCATAACTGTAGATGTAACTGGCAGCCGCAATTCCCTCGGTTGGCACACCAAAGAGGTTGGCGCCGGCGAGCAACTGTAACGCGGCCATGACAGCGCCGAGCCAGGGCACCAGCGGCGCCCATCGATGCCAGCGCGGATCGGGCTCGGACTCCGGGAAACGCAGCGCGAAGATGAGCAACCCGCCCAAAGCAGCTCCCGCAGCCAACCCGTCCAGGCATTGCTCGATCAGCAGAAGCGACGGCTGGGACTGGAGAATGGCGTAGTATGTGTAAGTTTGTCCTGGATTGAACCAGAAAAAATAAAGAAAGAAGCCCCAGGTCATCCACCCGGGTCGAATCCAGACGAGCCAGGCCGCGGCAAGTATCGATAGAATGCTGACGATGGTATCCGCGAGCAGAACGAGCCGGCCAAGCAGGTCAAGCGGCGCGAGTTCCGCGCGCAACTGCACGGTTCGGCTCGATCCGCCTGTTGCGGGGCGTATGGCGAGGTCGATTGTCCGCCCGGGGAGCGTCTCTTGCAATCCTCCCGATCCGCCGAGCACGGTAATGAGTGCCGCGCAGACGCGGCTGCGGGGAGCCCGGCAGTTCATCTGCTGCAGGTCGAGCCGGTCCCCGATGGTAAGCCCCGCCGCTGCCGCTGGTGAGTGGCCTAGGCCGTGGTTGAACGGGCCGGCCACATCGATCACAACGCCGTTGTTGTCCACGGTGAGCCCGAATGATGCGAGCGGCCAGACCAGTCGATAGAGCGAGGGCAGGACCATCGACAGCCCCCATGTTGTCAGCACGACCAATGCGAGTCGGGACAAGGTAGAAGTGGACAAATACGGTGCTCCCGCGGGCGTGAAATTCTCCCGTTTTAATGGATGGTTTGTGCCTCGGGTTCTTTTGTTCAATGCATGGTGCAGTCTTTCATAGTTGATGGGTGATTGATAGCCGAGGGCGAAATGCCGGTAACCAAATCCAATGAAAGCTCCAATCAGAGCTAAAACAAAATTGGACAATGTCTTCCGAAAGCGGCTTTTCAACGCTTTCCTCAAGTCAAACCAAAATCCCGCAGAGCAACCCGCAAAGCAGCCGCGTCGGTGAACAAATACCCTGCCAACCCAGCCGCAACGGCACCATCCACATTGGCTTTCGAATCATCGATGAACAAAGTCTCTTCAGGCCGACCGCCTGCCGCAGCCACACAGCGCAAATACACTTCCGGGTTCGGCTTGGCGACGCCGAACTGCGCCGACACATACGCGTGGTCCCCGCACAGAGCAAAAAGCTCCGGAAACAAAACATTCAAATGCTCTCGCACGAGCGTATGATTGTTGGTGAGCACCCCCACCTTCACCTGGCGTTTCAACGCCGCCATAATTGCCAAAACCTCCGGCATCGGAACCATCGCCAGCTTGCGGTTGGCCACCCATTCATCCAGCGTAATCGGGTAGCCCAACCGCTCCCCGAAACCCTTTAAATACGCCACACTGTCCAGCTTCCCGGCATCCGCCTCGGCTTCAAAGCCCGCCCCCCATATCGCCGCAAAAATCTCGTCCGCCGATTTCCCCGAAATCCGCGCCAAGTCGTCGAGCCGTTTCGCCCGATCAAACCGGCAAAGCACGTCATGCATATCAAACAGCACGAGCGAGATCTTCCGCATTGCACAATATTGTCGCTAAACAACTCATCCGCGCAAACAAAATTTGATCGCGGCCGCCCTTGAACAAGCCTCAAATCCTCGGAATGACGACCTATGAGTTTGGCTGCTCATGGGAGGCTTGCACCGTTCTGGATCCAACAATGGGACGACTGCTTTCAAGCACCACGTGATGGTTCGGGAACGACGGACATGGGCGCAAGTCGACCGAGGCCGTGGAAAAACGCGAGTGCTGATCTAGGTGTAGTTGGCCCGATTGGGTTTGAACGATCGCACTGCGTTGGTGGGTTGAGAGTTCGCGCCGGATCGTTGGGCGTGATCAGGCTCTGA
>NZ_JBKQJR010000139.1:0-30920 GCF_052326845.1 Acidocella sp.
TGCGGAGGCGGAATGCTGGTCTGTGTTGGCGTAGAAAAAATAGCCGGCAGCCAGGAAAACCAGCAGAGCAAATTCGTGTTTCAAAAATTGCGGAAAATGTTTCAAAATATTCATGTAAATTCCGTGATCTTTTGTAACACATGTTTCGGCTGCCATATTGAAAACATAAGGATATAGGAGGCCGCGATCAATTGTGAGGGGCGTCCGGGCGGCTGGTATGGTGCTGGCTTTCGTGCAACTCCACTAAATATCTGCGCGGAGACGTTTTTGTTCGACCAAGCTGGACTGCCCTCGGTTATCGCACAGTCAGGCCAGCGAGTCTGGAAGGTTGCGGCGGCAGTCCTCGCCGTCCTGGTTTCGGTTATCGGCTGGCCGCTGGTGCTGCGCAGCACCGCCATGGTGCAGTTCGATTATGATGAAGGGTGGAACGCGCTCCGGCAGCAGCAGGCCGCGCATTTTCTGCCGCTCTATGCCGCCCCGCCAGGGTTGGATATCACCAATTACCCGCCGCTCTCCTTTCATATTATCGGCCTGCTGAGTCTCCTCACGGGCGATGCCAACGAGACCGGGCGGTTTCTCTCCCTCGCCGCCCTGGTTGCTGTTTGTGTGCTGGCCGGCGCTTTGGCGCGTTTGTTTGTTCCTGCGCGCTATGCTGGCACCTGTACGGGATTGCTGTTTGCGCTGTGGCTGGAGATGTGGATGCCCAGGCGGATCGGCGTGAACGATCCGCAGTTGCTCGGCATGGTCTTCGAACTGGGCGGGATTTACGCCTTCGTCCGTGCCGTGCAGGAGGGGCGGGATGTGTGGCGCACCGCGCCGCTTTTTGCCCTGGCGGTGTTCATCAAGCATAACCTTATCGCCTTGCCGCTGGGAGCGGGGCTTGCCCTGCTGGCGGGGCGGGACTGGCGGCGCCTTATCCCCTGGGTTGGCGCGGGGGCGCTGGCGGCGGGCGTGCTGCTGCTGGGCACGATCCGCCTCGATGGCCCGTATTTCCTGGCACACATGCTGCAGCCACGCGCGTATGATCTGAGCGATACGCTGCATAATATCGGCACCTATCTGATCATCTTCCTGCCCTTCGTACTTCTCGCTGGTGCCTGGGCCTGGCGCAACCGGCGCGATGAGCGCCGCCGCCCGCTGGCTTGGAGCTGGGCCGCCGCACATGTTCTGGCCTTCATCTGGGCTGGCGGCGACGGCGTGAGCCGCAACCTCTTCTTCGAGGCGGTCCTGCTCGACGCGGTTATCGCCGTGATCGCCGGTGGCGAATATTTCGCCACGCCCGGGCGTGTCACCCCGCGCCGAGTCGCCCTGCTCTGCGTGCTGCCCATGCTGTTCCCGCTCAGCCAGCTGCTGTTCCCGCTGAGCAAGCTGCCGGACAGCATTGTCTCGGGCGCCATTGAGTGGCGGGAACTGCCGCAGCACGAGGCGGACTTCGCCGCCGGGGTGGCGTTGCTGCGCCAGGCATCCGGCCCGGTGGTGTGCGAGAATCTGCTGATGTGCGACGAGGCGGGCAAGCCTTCCGCGTTCGATCCCTACCATGTCCAGGACCAGATCAACCTGGGCAAGCTCGATCCGCAGGATTTTGTGGCCATGGTCGAGTCCCAGCGCTTCGGCGCGGTGGAGATCGGCGATATCGACCTGGGCAACCCGAAGCGCACGACCCGGTTCTCCAAGGCGTTCCTGCAGGCCCTGGCGCAGCATTACAGCCCAGCTTTGCGCACGCCGGAAATCGTCATCTGGGTCCCCGCCCCGCCAAAAGCCTCGCAGCCCGGCTAGCCAGCCGGGTATGGCGCTGCTATCCACCTACTGTGAGGCGCGGGGCACTGCGCTTGAGGAACAGGATAGGCGGTAAAGGCAGCATGGCGGAAAAACTTGCTTGGGGCCGGCATTGGCATGGGCGGAGCTACGATCTTGGGCGGATGACGCTGCCCGATCTGTGGCGGGCTTACCTGACTTACCCCGCGATCAATCTCTACGCTTTCCTGACCGTGCTTTCCGGCGGGGCGGCTCTCTGCCTCGCTCGGCGCTGGCAGGATATCGCGCTGCCGATCCTGGCCGTCTGCCTCGTTTATCCCTTCGTCTGGTACGGCCTGCACCAGTATATCCTGCACGGCCGCTGGCTCTACCGGATGAAGTGGTCGGCCGGGCTGTGGAAGCGCATCCATTTCGACCATCACCAGGACCCGCACCTACTGGAAGTGCTGTTCGGCTCGCCGCTCAACACCATTCCCACCATGCTCGTCATCACCGGGCCGATCGGCTATGTCATTGGCGGCTGGGCTGGTGCTTTGGTTGCCTTTGCCACCGCGCTGGCCACCACCTGCGTGTACGAGTTCTTCCACTGCATCCAGCACCTTAACTATAAGCCGAAGAGCCGCTTCATCCAGAAGATGAAACGCGAGCATCTGCTGCACCACTTCCATAACGAGAAGATCAATCTCGGCATCGTTAGCTTCACGCCGGACCGGATGCTCGGCACCTACGCCGCTGGCGCGCGCGACTGTCCGAAGAGCGCCACCGTGTTCAATCTGGGCTACGACCTGGACGAGGCGCGGCGCTACCCGTGGGTGATGGAGATCACCGGCGCGCCGCCGCGGGACAGGCCCCGCTCCGCCATGGAGCGCGAAGCCGGTGCTGGATCGGCTTCGTGAGCGATATCAAGATCATCCCGGTTGCCGGCCGGGCGCTGCTCGACCGTTTCATCCTTCTCCCTGAACGCCTGCACCGCGATGACCCGCAATACATCGCGCCGCTGCATCTGGAGCGCCAGGAGGCGCTGACGCCGAAGAATCCGTTCTTCGGCCATGCCGAGGTGCAGTTCTGGCTGGCGCAGAAGGATGGCCGCGATGTCGGCCGCATCAGCGCGCAAATCGACCAGCAAGGCTTGGCCCTGCGCCCGGATGGCACCGGTCAGTTCGGCATGATCGCCGCCGAGGACGATCCCGCCATCTTCAAGGCGCTGGTGGACACCGCGGCGGATTGGCTGCGTGCCCGGGGCATGCGGCGCATGCAGGGGCCGTTCAACCTCAACATCAATGAGGAAACAGGGTTGCTGGTGGCGGGGTTCGACACGCCGCCAATGCTGCTGATGGGCCACGACAAGGCCTATATCGGCCCCCGGCTGGAGCAGCTGGGGCTGGTGAAGGAGAAGGACGTCTACGCCTATCTCTACGACATGACCGTCGACGTGCCCGCCAGCGTGCGCCGGCTGCTCGACCGTCCGCTGCCCAAGGAACTCACCGTCCGGCAGATCGATTTCGAGCGCTATAACGAGGAAATCCGTACCGTCACCAGCATCTTCAACGATGCCTGGGCCAATAACTGGGGCTTCGTGCCGCTCACCGAGACGGAAACGGACTACCTGGCGAAATCGCTGAAGCCGCTGCTCAACCCGCATTTGACCAGCGTGGTGGAGCGCAACGGCAAGCCGGTCGGCTTCCTCATCGCGCTGCCGAACCTGAACGAGGCGATTCGCGGGCTGGACGGCAAGCTTCTGCCCTTCGGCTGGGCCAGGCTGCTCTGGCGGCTGAAGGTGAAGGGCGTGAAAACCGCCCGCGTGCCGCTGATGGGCGTGCGCCGTTCCGCCGCGAATGACATGATCGGCGGCCTGTTGCCGTTCCTGATGGTGGACATGGTGCGCCGTGAGGGGCTGAAGCGGGGCTTCACCCATATCGAGCTGTCCTGGATTCTCGAGGACAATTTGCCGATGCGCCGGATGAACGAGAGCCTGGGCGCGACGGCCTACAAGACCTACCGTATCTACGAGAAACAACTCTAACCGAGCCAGCCTTTCTCCCGGTACCAGGTGGCGGTTTGGCGGAAGCCTTCGGCCAGGCCGATTCGCGGCTGATGGATGCTGGCGGGCAGTGCCTCGGCAGGGGAGACCGACCAGTCCGGGTGCAGGATTTCCCGCGCTTTTTCAGCCGTGAACACGGGGGCCTGCCCGCGCAGCTGTCCCCAACCCCCCGAGGCTTGGCCTGCGAGGCGCACCAGTGGCGCCGGCACGGGCATGAAGCGCGGCTGGCGCCGGCCCAGGGCGTGTGCCGCCTCGGTCAGGAGCATGCGCATCTCATAGCCTTCCGGCCTCCGGTCGGCGAGGGCGTAAAGCCCGGCCTTGCCCGCGCCCAGGGCCAGTTGCGTGATGGCGCCCGCGGCATCCGTGGCGTGGATTATCGCCACGCGGCCCCGGCTGAAGAGCGGCACGATGGGCGACTTCGCAGCTTTGAAAATTGCCAGGCTCTCCCGGTCCCAGGGGCCGTAAATGGCGGGCGGCCGGATGATGACCAAGCGCTCCGGCGCGTCCGCGTAAACGTTCCGCGCCGCGTCTTCCCCGGCGCGTTTACTGAAGGCGTAGGAGGAGAGTTGCGGTTCCCGGGCGGCGAGGGAGGAGATGATGACGCAGCGTGCCGCCGGGGCGTGGCGCCGCGCGGCGGTGGCCACAGCCTGCGTGCCGTCGCGGTTGGTGCGCAGGAATGTGGCGCGGTTCAGTGCCTTGATCAGTCCGGCGGCATGGATCACCGCATCCGCGCCTTCGGTGAGGCGGGCCAGGGCGGCTTCGTCCTCCAGGCTGCCTCGGATGGTCTCGAAGCTTATGCCGCGCCAGAATTCATGAGCCGGGTCGCGCCGGGCCAGAACGCGGATATGCGCGCCCGCCTTTGCCAGCGCCGCCACCAGATGCAGCCCGAGAAACCCCGTTGCGCCGGTAACGGCAACGGTGGGCCGGGTCATGCCGCGTTGGAGGTCTTGGCCGGCTGGAAGGCGCCTTCGAGATACATTGCGCGGGCGCGGCTGCGGCTAAGCTTGCCGGACGAGGTTTGCGGCAGGCTGCGCGGCGGCACCAGTACCACCCGCGTTTCCAGACCATGCCGGCCACGGAAGAACTTGGTGATCTCGTGGATCAGCGCCTCGCGCGCCGCCATGTCGGTGGTGCGGCACTGCACGAGCACCACCACCTCTTCCGTCACGCCGTTATCCACGGAGAAGACCGCGACATCGCCGCTGCGCAGGAGCGTGATGTCCGCCTCCGCCGCCCATTCCAGGTCCTGCGGCCAGACATTGCGGCCATTGACGAGGATGAGGTCCTTGGCCCGCCCGGTGATGACGAGCTGCCCGTCGACGAAATAGCCAAGATCGCCGGTGTCGAGCCAGCCATCCGCCGCCAGTACCCGTTCGGTTTCCTCTGGTTCGCCGAAATAGCCGAGCATCAGGCTTGGCCCGCGCACATAGATGCGACCCACATGGCGGTCGGGCAGAATCTGCCCCCGTTCGTCCCGGGCTTCGGCCTCGTGTTCCGGCAGCATGCGGCCGCACAGCACGAAGCTGCGCGTGCGCGCCGTGTTCTTACTCGCGGGCATGGCGCGGTGCTCCCGCTCCAGGATCGTGCCGTCGATGACATCCTGCAGCGCACCCTGGCCGGGCGGGGTGAAGCTGAGTGCCAGTGTGGCTTCCGCCATGCCATAGCAGGGCACGAAAGCGCCGGTGGAGAAGCCCTGCGGGCCGAAGCGCTCGGCGAAGCGTGTGAGCACGCCGGGGCGCACCATGTCGCCACCAATGCCGGCGCGACGCCAGCTGGAGAGGTCCAGCCCGTCGATGGAGGCGGTTTCGGCGCGGCGCAGGCACAGCTCGTAGCCGAAGGACGGGCTGAAAGAGACCGTGCCGCGGTTGCGGCCGATCAGGTCCAGCCAGAGCAGCGGGCGGCGGGCGAATTCGCGCGTCGGCAGAATATCCACCGAGAGCTGGCAGGCCATCGGCATCAGGAAGAAGCCGACCAGCCCCATGTCATGATAGTAGGGTAGCCATGAGGTGCAGCGGTCCTCGGCGGTCACCGCCAGCCCGTAACGCGCCATGTAATGGGCATTGGCCATGAAGGCGTGCTGCGTCACCGCCACGCCGAGCGGAAAGCGGGTGCTGCCAGATGAGAATTGCAGATAGGCGAGGGTATTGGCGTCTTGCGCCGGCAGGGGCTCGCTGCTGGGGGGCACGGTGTCGAGCAGCGCGAAGGTGCCGGCCAGCCTGAGGTTCAGCCCGTTCGCCGCCTCGCCGAGCCAGGCCTCCAGCACGGCCGGGCCGAGCAGGGCGTCGGCATGGGCGCTTGTAACCATGCGGCGCAGGTGGGCGATATAACCGTCCTTGCCGCCGAACGCCGCCGGCAGCGGCAGCGGGGCGGGTACCAGCCCGGCATATTGGCAGGCGAAGAAGGCGCGGGAGAAATCGCCATCGCTCTCCGCGATCAGCGCGACCTTGTCTCCAGGCTTGAGCCCGGCGCCCAGCATGCGGGCGGCAAGGCCCATGGCCTGCTCGCGCAGGCGGCGATACGGCAGAGCTTCAACCAGCTGCCCCTTGCCGGAATAGAAGTTGAAGCCAGCATCACCTTGGGCGGCATAGTCCAACGCCTCGGCAATGGTACCGAAATCGGCGTAGCGCATGATTTGCCCTGAATACTGGGTTGGTGATTGCTCTGTCATCTACACGGGGGTATGGCGTTGATACGGTTTTCCCGGCTAACAGAGTCGGGCTGGAATGGCAATGCCGCGGCAATGTACCCGGGTTGCGCCCGGCAGGCGGCGGTTGACGGCCAGTCCCGTGCCAGCCTATCTACCGCGCCCGTTTATGACCCGATGATTGGCGGCCAAGCCCAGCATGAACATTCCCGCCTGCGTGCATTTCTGCTGGATCGGCAAGCGCCTGCCCTGGGCCTATGCGTTCGCCGTGCTCTCCGCCGCCGAGCAAGGCGGGATGGATGCGGTGGTGCTGCACCATACCGATGAACTCGAGGACGGCCCTGTGCTGCGCGCCTTGCAGCAGGCCCCAGGCGTGCGCCTGGAGCATACCAACCCGCTGGCATGCCTCACCCGCGCGCAGGCGCTGCTTGGCCTGGGGGAGGGGCTGACCTCGCTTTACGCCAGGCTCACCAGTCCGGTGATGCGGGCGGATGTGCTGCGCGCCGCGATTTTGTACCTTCAGGGCGGCATCTATCTCGATCTGGACACCATCACCGTCGCCTCGCTGCGGCCTTTGCTCGGTGTGCCGCAATTCGTTGGCTCGGAATTCATCGTCTGGCCGCATGCGGTTCGCACGTCACGCTCTCCCTTTGTCTGGGTACGGCATCTGGCGCTGGACCTGATGCGCAAGGCCATGCGCCTGCTGCCGGGCGGCTGGCAGGCGTTCCGGCGAGTCGAGGGCTGGTATTTTCCCGGTGTGAACAATGCCGTGATGGGCGCGGCGCCGGGGGCGACCCTGTTCGCGGCGTATCTGAGGGCCATGCTGGCGCTGCCGCAGGAGCGCCAGACTGAGCCCTACGCGCTGGGGCCAGACCTGCTACAGGCGCTTATCAGCCATTACTCGGCAGAGGAGCTTACCATCCATCCGCCCCCGGTTTTCTACCCGTTGGCGCCGGAGATCTCGGAGCACTGGTTTAGGCCCAGCCGCGGCGCTAGGCTGGAGCAGGTGCTGCCGCCGGAAACCCTGGTAGTGCATTGGTATGCCTCGGTACGCAGCAAACCCTATGTCGCCCGCATCAGCCCTGGCTATGTGCGCGAGCACCAGAACAGCCAACTCTACAGCGCTCTGGTCTGCTCGGCCATCTCCGGCCTCCCCGAGCTGGCCTGATTTCGTCGGACCTTATGGGTAAGTCCGCTGTAATGCTTGCGACACACTCACCAACATTGTAGGCTAACCCACTACCATAAGCGCAGTGTTTATGACCTAACCCTGTAGTTGTTTCCGCCACTGGCCGGAGATTGCAAGGCAGGTAGGCCGGGCAGAGGGTTGCGCGGCCGAGGCGTTGAGTGATCAAGGTCGTGGGTTGGCGGTGCTGCGCTGGCAGGAGAGAGTTGGATTGGGGACGACGGAGGTCGGGGTGAAGGCTGCCAGGGGTTTGAAGCCCGGGCGGAGCAAATGAACGGCGCAGTTGCGGCCCCTGCCTTGGCAGGTGGGGTGGTCGTGGCGGTTCGCGCCGTTGCCTGTTTTCGTTGTTTGACTAAATTTTTTTTCGTGGACGAGGTTCATCATGGCGAATAAAGGCCGCATCCGGATTGCGATTGCCGGGATCGGGAATTGTGCGAGCTCTCTGATTCAGGGCATCCACTACTACACTCCGGAGCGCTGCCGCGAGGGCGTTATCGGGCTGATGCACACCGAGATCGGGGGCTACCGGCCCTGTGATATCGATGTCGTCGCGGCCTTCGATGTCGACGCCCGCAAGGTTGGCGTCGATGTGAGCCGCGCCATTTTCGCCAAGCCGAACTGCACCACGGTGTTCCAGGCCGAGATCCCCGACAGCGGCGTGATCGTGCGCATGGGCCAGGTGCTGGATGGCATCTCCGAGCACATGTCGGCCTATGAGGATGACCGCACTTTCGTCCGTTCCGATGCCGCGGAGCTGACCAAGGCCGAGATCGTGGCCGAGCTGAAGCGCAGCGGTACCGATGTCCTGTTGAACTACATGCCGGTCGGCTCCGAGCAGGCGGCGCGCTTCTACGCCGAGTGCGCGCTGGAGGCGGGCATTGCCTTCATCAACAACATGCCGGTGTTCATCGCCAGCGATAAGAGCTTCGCCGACCGCTTCGCGGCCCGCAACCTCCCGATCATCGGCGACGACATCAAGTCCCAGCTCGGCGCCACCATCACGCACCGCGTGCTGACGGATATCTTCGCCAAGCGTGGCGTCAAGCTGCTGCGGACCTACCAGCTGAACACCGGCGGCAACACGGACTTCCTGAACATGAAGAACCAGCAGCGCCTGGCTTCGAAGAAGAAGTCCAAGACCGAGGCGGTGCAGGCCGTGACCAAGGACCGTCTGGACAGCGAGAACATCCATGTCGGCCCGAGCGACTACGTGCCCTGGCAGAACGACAACAAGGTCTGCTTCATCCGCATGGAAGGCCACCTGTTCGGCGACGTGCCGATGGACCTGGAGCTCCGCCTCTCGGTGCAGGATTCGCCGAACTCCGCCGGCGTGGTCATCGACATGATCCGCTGCTGCAAGCTGGCGCTGGAACACGGCATCGGTGGCGTGCTGGAAGGCCCGAGCGCCTATTTCTGCAAGCATCCGCCCGTGCAGTACACCGATGATGTGGCGTATGACATGACGGAAGAGTTCATCAAGCGCCGCCCCGAGCCGGTGAAGGTTTCCGTCGTCGCATGAAATGCCTGATCGTCGCGGCCGGCCAGGGGACGCGGCTGCGGGAAAAGGGTGAGCTGAAGCCCTTGATCCCCATCAAGGGCGTTCCGCTGATCGAGCGCGTGATCGGGAATGCCCACGCTGCCGGGGTCGACGAGTTTCTCGTCGTCACCGGCTACCGGGCGGAAACGCTGCAGGACAAGCTTGGCGAAATTGCCCAGCGGACCGGCGTGCGCATCACCCGTATCTTCAACCGTGCCTGGGACCGCGCCAATGGTGTGTCCGTGCTCACGGCCAAGCAGTATCTCGACGAGCCGTTCCTGCTGACGATGTGCGACCATCTGGTGGACCCGGAGATCTTCCGTGGCTTGATGGCGGCACCATCCGAGCCGGACACCGTGACGCTGGGCGTGGATTTCAACATCGACAGCCCGCTGAACGACCCCGAGGACGTGACGCGGGTGAAGTGCCAGGATGGCAGGCTGCTGAAAATCGGCAAGGTCATCCGCGACTTCAATTGCTTCGACACGGGCGTGTTCCGCTGCACGCCGGTGATGTTCGACGCCCTGGCCGAGAGCCAGGCGCGGGGCGATGACAGCATCTCCGGCGCCATGAACGTGCTGGCTGAGTGGAACAAGGCCCGCGTCTTCGACATTCAGAACCGTCTCTGGGTCGATGTCGATGACCCCGCCGCGTTTGCCAAGGCGGAGCAGTTGCTCGAAGCCGGGCAGCTGTAGCCTCCGCCATGCAGCAGGGAATCCCCGGCGAGCCGCCGCGGGCCGCGGCTGACGCCGAGCCCGTGCGCCGCACCTCGGAAATCGAGGAGCCGACCAACCTCTACGTCATCCATCCGCTCTCCGCGTGGATCGTGCCGCATTGCGCGCGGCTGGGCATTTCGCCCAATGCGGTGTCCTTGGCCGGCATGGGCTGTGGTGTCGCGGCGGGCCTCGCCTATCACTGGTACCAGAGCACTTGGTGCTGCGTGCTCGGCTTTGTCCTGATGCTGACCTGGCATGTGCTGGACGGGGCCGACGGCCAGCTCGCCCGGCTCACCAACGCGCAGTCCGAGTTCGGCAAGATCATCGACGGCATCTGCGATTATGTGACCTTCACGGCGGTCTATGTCGGCGTGGCGCTGACGCTCAGCGACTATATCGGCAGCTGGGTCTGGGGCTTGGTGGCGGTCTCTGGCCTTTGCCATGCTGTGCAGTCCGCCGCGTATGAGTTGCAGCGCCAGCAGTATAATTTCTGGGGCTGGGGGCGGAAATCCGCGGCGCTGCCAGATTTGCATCCGCCGAAGGCAGAGCGCGAGGGGCAGCCTATGCTCAAGCGCGCGGCCAATGTGCTGAACGGCCTGTACACGCGGGTGCAGATTGTGACCACCGGCGGTGCGGCAGCGTTCAACCGCGACCTCGAGGCCATTCTGGCCGCCCGGCCGGAGCGTGAGGCAGTCTTGCGCCAGGATTACCGCGAGGTTTTTGCGCCGTCTGTCCGGCGCTGGGCGATCCTCTCGGCGAATTACCGTACCATTGCGATTTTTCTGTTCGCCGTGGCGGGGATGCCGATGTTCTATTTCCTGTTCGAGATTTTCGGCTTCAGCGCCATTCTGGCAGGTCTGCTTTCGGGGCAGCGCCGGCGCTACCGGATGTTTCTCGATCTGGCAGGCAGAAGCTAGATCTTAGAGCGTTCAGTGTTTGGCTGAACGCACTCTAACTTATTGATAAGAGACTGATTCACGTTTGAGGTTTAATCGAAAAGCGATTCAACCTCAAACGATCAGGCTCTAACTTTGTGTTTTGGCGAGCAATCTCATGTGTTTATGTCGAACCGTCCGGTTCGACGTAAACGCATATTGATCTAGCGCAGTTCGAGATAGGTTCGCCGCAGCAGATACGAGGCGTATGCCAGCAGCGCGACTGATGGCGTCAGCGCGGTGATGGCGGGGTTGAGGCTCATCCGCAGGCCCAGATAGAAGATGACCTGCTGGCTGATCTGAAACGCGATCCCCAGCAGCGCGCCGATGAGCAGTTGCCGCCCGGCACTTTGCATGCGTTGCGCGCCAAAGGCGAATGGCGCGGCGATTATCACCATGCCGAACAGCGAGATGGGGATGCTGACCATCGTCCAGAAGGTCAGCTCATCGCGCTGCGCCTGCTGGTCCAGGCGCTTGCGTTCGCCAATATATTTGTACAGTGCCACTGGCGGCATCATCTCCGGCGGCAGCATCAGCAGTTGCATCTGGTGCGAGGAGATGAATGACGGCCAGGGTAGCGTGTCCAGCTTTGTGGTCGTGAACTGCGTGGCGTTAACGGTCTTTTTCAGCACGCCAGTCAGAAGCCATGTGCCGTCGGGCTCGATCTCGGCGCGTTTGGCGTGGACATAGCTGGTCAGGCTGCCATCGCCGCCAAAGGTATAGATGTCGATATTCTCGGGCACGTTGCCGTAGCCGAAAAGCTGCACGTTCAGATATTGGCGGTCGTGCTCCACCCAGAACCCGCTGGCGCTGCGCAGAGGCGCTGCTTCGCCCGACGCGGTAGCTTGCAGGCGCTGGGCGAGCAGTTGTCCCGGTGGGATCACGAACTGCGCGATGAGGAACAGCGCGATGCTGACCGGCACGGCGAGTTTCAGCACGGCGCCGACGATGCGGGCCTCTGAGACGCCCACGGCGCGGAACGCGGTGAGCTCCGAATTCCGTGCGAGCCCGCCGAGCGCCAGCAGGCTGCCAAGCAGCATGGACACTGGCGCCACCTGCACCACGCGGTACGGCGCGGTGAGCAGCACGCAGATGAGCGCATCTGCCGCGCTGTAATGCCCCTGGCCGACAAAGCCGAGCTGCTCGACAAAGGCGAGCAGGCTGAACAGTACTGTAAGCACCGCGGCAATGAGCAGGATGCCGCGCAGCACGGCAACAACAAGATAACGTTCGAGCAGGCTCATGGCGCGCCCAGGCTCAGAGGCGTGTTGGACGTGGAGATTTTGTGCCGCCTACTGAACAAATGCGGGGCGGTCATGGCCAGGAGCAGAACCAGCCCGAGCAGGGCGGGCGCCCACCAGATGCCGGGGAACTGGCTGATCATGCCGTGCTCCACCCATGTGCGCGCCGTGGTGCAGAGCAGGTAATAACCGGCATAGACCAGAATCGCCTGGCCGAATTTGGCGTATTTCCCCTGCCGGGGCCGTGTACGGCTCAGCGGCACGGCCAGCAGGGCGAGCAGAAGGGTGGAGATGGGGGTGGATAGCCGCCATTGCAGTTCGGCGATGTCGCGCGGCACGCTGGACCAGATCAGGTCGGTGCTGTTCGCGGTGATCGGGTTGTATGCCGGCGCGGCGCCGGGCGCGCTCTCCGGGTCCAGGATGAGGCCCTGCGCATTGAGGATCTGGTCGTTCTGCGGATTAACAGGGTCGATTTCATAGACATGCGCGTCGGTGAGATAGACTTGGTTCTTACCATCCGCGGTTGTTTGCTGCAGCGGCGCGGCAAGCCTGGCGAAAATGACCTCGGTGTGGTCAGCAAGCTTGCGCCGCACGAACACATCCTGTGCCGGCGTGCCCGGCCCGGCGCGATGCGTGAGGAAGATTGCGCGCTCGCCATCCTCGCTGGTGTAGAAGGTGCCGGCCTGCATCGCGTTCACGTTCAGGCTCGTGGCGCCTTGCCAGGTTATGGTGTGCGCCGTCCGGTAGGCCCAGGGGCGCGCCACGAGCGACAGGGTGGCCACCGCCAGGGCGATGACCCCGGCGAGGGAGAGCACCACTCGCGCGATTTGCGCCGGCCGGACGCTGAGAGCGGCCATGGCGGTGAATTCAGAATCCCCATACAGCCGGCCAAAGGAAAGCAGGACCGCGAAATACAGCGAGATCGGTATCAGCACATCCAGCGCGATGAGCAGCTTGAGGCCGGTCAACTCCATGATGGTGACGGCGGGCAGCAACCCGCTGACGGCATCCGAGAGAATACTGGCAACGCTGTAGCCGCCGAACAGGACGCAAAGAACGCCGAGGATGACGGCGAAGGGCCGGCCGATTTCCCGGGTCAGATAACGGTTGAGGATCAATGCGTTAAACCATTCATTCCCGGTCTTGCCGGCGCTTTCTCTCAGCCTTTCCGGCGGCATGCCGCACATGGGGCTCAAGAGCCTGCCTTTAAAAGACAGTAATTGCGACCTGCCCGCTCTTTAAATAATTTGCCTTGGCATGTATAGGCGTTGTTATGAAATTGTCATTGCGCGGAGCATCGTGTGCGCGCGGGCGAATTCAACCAACAGTCTGGCAGCAGGGGCATGAGTGCTTTGGTCGGTGATATCCGTGAGATCATTTTCGAGACGTTGCGCTCGTCTTTGCCGAAGCCGGTTGAAATTACCGAAAAGACGCATATCGTCGAGGATCTTGGCCTCGATTCCGTCGCGGTCATGGATTTCGTGATGGAGATCGAGGATCGTCTGGATATGTCCGTGCCTCTGGACAAGATCGCTGAGATCGAGACGGTCGGCGATCTGATCGCAGCCATGCAAAACTTGAGGTCTGGCTCCTAGTTTATGTCGCTTTTTTCTAAGTTCGCGCCCCTGGCGGCGCAGTACCGCCAGCTTGAAGAAGCTGGCGCGAACCCCTTCAACGTGTCGTTTGATTCCGTGCTCTCGCCGACCGAGGCGATGATCAAGGACCGCCCGGTCCTGCTGCTGGGCACGAACAACTATCTCGGCCTGACCTACGATCCCGCCGTGATCGCCAAGGCCGTGGAGGCCACGGAGCTGTACGGCACCGGCACCACGGGGTCGCGCATCGCCAATGGCAGCTATGACGGCCACAAGCAGCTGGAGCGCGCGCTCGCCGGTTTCTACAACCGCAAGCATGGCATGGTGTTCTCCACCGGCTACCAGGCCAATCTTGGCATCCTCTCCACGCTGGCGGGCAAGGACGACCACCTGATCCTGGATGCCGATTCGCATGCCAGCATCTACGATGGCGCGCGGCTCGGCCACGCCCAGGTGACGCGCTTCCGCCACAACAGCCCCGAGGATCTGGCCAACCGCCTGCGCCGGCTCGAGGGCACGCCGGGCGACAAGGTCATTGTCGTCGAGGGCATCTACTCCATGCTGGGCGATACCGCGCCATTGCGCGAATTCGCCGCGGTGAAGCGCGAATATGCCAACACTTATCTGGTGGTGGACGAGGCGCATTCGCTTGGCGTGCTCGGCGAGAACGGGCGCGGCCTCGCGGAAGCCGCTGGCGTCGAGGGGGATGTGGATTTCGTCGTCGGCACCTTCTCCAAGAGCCTCGGCGGCGTCGGCGGGTTCTGCGTCAGTGATGCCGAGGGCTTCGATATCCTGCGCGTTGTCACCCGGCCGTATATGTTCACCGCCTCGCTTCCGCCGGGCGTGATCGCGGCCACGCTGGAGGCGCTGCATCAGGTGCAGACCCGCCCCGGCCTGCGCCGTCAGCTCAGCGAGAACGCCAACCGGCTCTATAATGGGTTGGCCGCGCTTGGCTTCACGGTCGGGCCCGAGCCGAGCCCGGTGGTTTCCACGGTCATGCCCAGCCCGGAAGCGGCGTTCGCCTTCTGGTCCCGGCTGCTTCATGCCGGGCTGTACACCAATGTCAGCCTGCCGCCCGCCACGCCGAAGGGCCTCGCCTTGCTGCGCTCCAGCGTCAGCGCCGCGCATACCTCCGCGCAGATCGACCATGCCATCGCCATGTTCGCTGAGGCAGGCCGGGAGCTGGGGCTGATTTCCCCCGCCCGTGGACAGAAGCAGGGCGAAACCGTTTTCGTCTCGGCGAAGTAGGGGCGGGGGCGGAGCGCCGCCCGGGCCGGAGAGGCAGATGCAACAAGTCGCCATCTTCCGCCACAACCTGTTCAAGGTGTCGGAGCCGTTCATCACCGAGCAGGCGGAGCATCTGCGCCGCTACCGGCCGCTTTACGTGGGGCGGCTGCGTTACGGCGCGCCGCCGCCGGGGGCGGAGTCCCTGGCGCTGGAAGATCTGGTCAAAGGCTGGCCGATCCCCTTCGTCGCCCGGCAGATGCTGACGATGAACCCGGCCCCGTATGAGCGCCTGCTGGCGGGCCGCCGCCCGGCGCTGATCCACGCGCATTTCGGGGTCGAGGGCGTTTATGCTTTGCCGCTGGCGGCGCGTCTCGGCGTGCCGCTCGTCACGACGTTCCACGGCTTCGACGCCACGCTCTCCACCGCAGCACTGCTCGGCTCGCCGGCCTATACGCATTATGCGCTGCGTCGCTCCCGCCTGGCCCGGCAAGGGGATCTTTTCCTCTGCGCCTCCGGCTTCATCCGCGAGCGGCTGCTGGCGATGGGTTTCCCGCCGGAGCGCACGAGGGTGCACTATATCGGGGTCGATTGCGGCGCGGTCCAGCAACGCGAGGCCGCCGAGGAAATGCCGGAGATCCTGCACGTGGCGCGGCTGGTGGAGGTGAAGGGCACCGAATACCTCATCCGCGCCTTTGCCGAAGTGGCCCAACAGCATCCTGCCGCCCGGCTTGTCATCATCGGCGATGGCCCGTTGCGCCGGAAGCTGGAAAGGCTGGCACAATCCTGCGGGGTGGCGGACCGCGTAGAATTCCTCGGCGCGATGGCGCATGCCCAGGTGCTGGCGCGGATGCGCTGTGCTTCCATGCTGGTGCTGCCGAGCGTGCGCACCGCCTCCGGGCGGGTGGAGGGGTTGGGCATGGTCACGCTGGAAGCGGCGGCCATCGGCGTGCCGGTCATCGGCTCGGCGCTTGGCGGCATCCCCGAGGTGGTGGCGGATCAGCAAACCGGCTTCCTGGTCCCGGAGCGCGATCCGCAAGCTCTGGCGGCGCGGATGCTGGCCCTGCTGGATGACGAGGCGCTGCGCCGGAGGCTGGGCGCGGCGGCACGGCAGCGCACGGAGCGGGACTTCGACATCACCCGGCAGACGGCGGCGCTGGAAGATCTCTACGACGCCGCGCTGGAGGGGGCATGACGCCGCGCAAAAGCGCCGTGGTCGTGGCGCATCCGGATGACGAGATCCTCTGGCTGAGTTCCGCCTTGGCCTCGGCGGAGCGGATCGTCTTCTGCTTCGGTGATCTGTTCGGCAACCCGAAGCGTTCCGCCGCCCGCCGCCGCGCCGTCGCGGCGCTGAACCTGCCCAACCTTACCGACCTCAAGCTGCCCGAGAGTGGTACGCGCAAGCTGGTGGACTGGGAGCACACACGGTCCACGCCCTATGGCATCGAGATCGCCGATGAAGCCGGGCGGGCCCGCTACGAGGTGAATTTCACCGCCCTGGTGGCGGCGCTGCGCCCGGTGCTGGCCGGGTGCGCCGATGTCTATACGCACAACCCCTGGGGCGAGTACGGGCATCCCGAGCATGTCCAGGTGTACCGTGCCGTCGCCGCGTTGCAGGCGGAGCTGGGCTACACGATCTGGTTCTCCAACTACGCAGCGCCGCTGAGCTGGCCACTGGCCAGGCAGGAAGCCGCCCGGCGATGCTGGGCGCAGAGCCGGATCGTCCGCCCCGATACCACACTGGCCCGCCGCTGGCGCTGGGTCTATCTGCGCCACGGTGCCTGGACCTGGATTCTTTCCTATCGCTGGCCGCGGCACGAGACGCTCTACGCCCAACCCCCGGCAGGGCGCCGCGAGACGCTTTACACGCTCAAGGGCGAGACGCTGCTCGACATCTCCAGGCTGCGCTGGTGGCGGCTGGGCAGCGCCTCGCGCGTGCTGGACGAGGAACAATAAAGACAAATTTTTGTGGCCTGCTAAAGCAGGGTAACTGTTCCGGTATCCAAAGCATAGTAACCGGCTGCGACTTTCAGGTTTCCTTGTTGGATCAGTCCCGCCAGCACGGGCGATGCGGTGGCCAGCAGGTTCGCCTGATTTTTTGCGTTGGCCTTTATCGCGGCTTCCAGATTGCCGCCAGCCGCCTCCACCGCGGGCTGGATGGGCGCGTAGAGCGCACTGATCTGGCCGGGAACGGCCTTGCCCGCCATGGCGGCCTTCACCGCGCCGCAATTAGCGTGGCCGAGCACTAAAATCGCCTTTGTCCCCAGCACCGCCGCGCCATATTCCAGGCTGGCGATGATGTCCGGCGATGCGATATTGCCCGCCACCCGTGTCACGAAAAGCTGGCCGATGCTCTGATCGAACACCAGTTCCACCGGAACCCGTGAATCCGCGCAGGACAACACGGCGGCGAATGGTTCCTGCTTGGCCACGGTGTTTTGCTTTAGCAACGCCAGATCATTGCTGCATGATGTCAGCTGATGCTTGGCAAACCGTGCATTGCCGTCCAGCAGTGCCTGCAACGCGGCATCTGGTGCAAGCGTGGTCTGCGCACAGGCAAGTTTCGGAAATGCCGCGCCAATCGCGGCGGTGGCGATCAGCCCGCCTATGCCGCTCCGTACAAAATCCCGGCGCGGCCAGCTATGCCCCCTGCCGCACAGGCAACCCATCTGATGTAACTGGTCCATGTCTCCTCCAGAACGTTACAGAACAGGATCGGCATCGGCCGTTGCAAGTGAAGGATGAGTCAGCCTTAATTAATATTCCGGCTCCACCCGGCTAGGTCTCCTGCGCCACGGTCACCGCGGCGTGCTGCATCGTGCGCGCATGCAGCGAGAGCCCGGCATAGGTCAGCAGCGTCGCGGCCAAAGCGATGCCGATCTGCACCTCCGGCCCGTAAGGTGCTGCGAAATGCCGGGCCGTTTCCGCGCCCAGCAGCATGATGACGATGCCGAGGCCCGGGGCGAGGAAAGGGCGTGCCAGCGCGCCGGGGCGGATTTTCCAGTGGCGGTACAGGTACAGCATGCCCCAGCCGAGCAGCAGCGGGTACACGGCGAGCCAGACCGCTGAGACGGCGACAATGCCGGTGCGCGCCGGGAAGCTCAGCCCGGCGGCGAGAATGCCGGTGCCGAGCAGCGCCAAGGTCGCGGCTGAGAGCCTGGCCGCCCGGCCGGGCTGGCCCGTGGCCAGCAGCACCGGGGTGAGCAGTTGCGAGGTTATCCGGAATATGGCCGCCAAAGCGAGGATCTGCATCGGCAATGCGGCGGCGGCGTAGCTGTGGCCTTGGCTATCGTGCAGCAAGCCGGTGAGTGGGGTGGCCAGGAGCAGAATCCCGGCCATCAGCGGCGCGTTCAGCACGGTGAGCCGTTGCAGCGACCAGAGCAGCGCCCCGGTGAGATGCTCCGGCACGGCGGCGGCCCTGGCGAACACCGGCAGGGCAGTGCGGTTGATGATGGTGCCGATGGCCATCGCCGGTTCCATCGCCACGTCGAACGCCACGCGGTACACGGCCAGCGGTGCCGCGCCGTAGAACCAGCCGACGAGCAGGAAGTCGATGTTCTTGAAGATCTGCTCGAAGATGTTGGCCGAGGAGGAGCGCAGGCCGAAATGCAGCAGCGGCGCGATCTCGGCCATGTTGAAGTGCAGCCGCGGCCGGAAGGGGCTGACCAGAAGCGCGCCCGCCAGGATGAACACGCCGCTCGCCGCGTAGCCTCCGGCCAGCGCCCAGACCCCGCCGCCTGCCAGGGCGATGCCGGCCCGCGCCAGCGCCGCGCCGAACGTCGCCCCGACATTGACGATGGCGATCCGCTCGTAGCGCAGGGCGCGGTTCTGCCGGGCGAGCGGGATTACCGCTGCGCCGACCAGCGGCTGTTTCGCCGCCACCGCGATGAAATACGCCGCCATGCCCGGCACGCCGTAGATGGCCTGTATTGCCGGGGCGGCGGCCAGCGTCAGCGCCGCGACCACGCCCGCCGCGCCGAGGATGAACCAGAATAATGAATCGAGTTGCCGGCGCGTGACGGAACGGGCCTGCACCAGCGCGTCGCCGGTGCCCAGACCGTCGAACGCCTCGACGACCATGCCGATCGAGACGACCAGCGAACCGATGCCGACCTGCTGCTTGCTCAGGAACAGCAGGACTACCAGGATAGTGGAAAAATCCGTGACCTTGGCGATGATCGTGGCGCCGCCCAGCCAGTTGAACCCCCGGCCCAGAGCCCGGCGCTGCTGCGCCATGGCATCTTCCGGCGCGTTACGCTCTTCCGCCATTCAGCGCGGCGGGGTTTTGTCAGCCGGGGCCAGTGCGCCCGGCGGCAGGATCCAGGAGCGTGTGCGCGCGAAGTGGACGAACCAGCGGCGGGACTGGCCGAGCCAGTTGCGCGATTGCCCGCGGCCCCAGCTGCCCGGCGCCGGCGGGGCGGATTGCCGCCAGTTGGCGATAATATTGGCGATTTTCCGCGCCCTGGCTTCCCAGGTATAGTTCCGGCTGTGCGCCTGGGCCGCGGCGGCGAGGCGGGCGGCCAGAGCCTCATCGGTGGTCAGTTGCCGCAGCCCGTCCACCAGCGCATCCAGCGAATCCGGCTGGCAGAGCAGGGCGGTCTCGTCAGCGCGCAGCACCTCGGCCACATCCGGCGTGTCCCCGGCCAGGATCGGCCGGCCGGAGCCGAGATAGAAGAACAGCTTCAGCGGCAGCACGGTGGAGCCGAACTTGGCCAGAGGCTGGAGCGAGGGCGGGATGAGCAGCACATCGGCCGCGAAGATGTAGCGCCCCAGCGTCGCCTCGGTCTGCCAGGGCACGACGCGGACATTTGGCAGCTCGGCGGCCAGGCGCTCGATCGGGCCGTCGCCATAGGAGCCGACCAGGATGAACAGCAGCTCGGGCAGCTGGCGCGCGGCCCGGATGACCAGCTCCAGCCCCTTCTTGTGGTTGATGCGACCGGTATAGACCACGGTCTTGGTCTCGGGCGGCACGCCAATCTGGCGCTTGGCTTCGTCGAGCGGGATCGCCGCCTCGAAACGCGCGGGCTCGAAGCCGTTATGCACGCAATGCAGCTTGGCGGCGGGCACGCCGAGCTCGATGTATTTCTGCCGCGTGTATTCCGAATGGCAGATGCTGCCGAGGAACCGCTCATGCGTGAACAGCTTGTACAGCCAGAATTGCAGCGGCGGGATCTGGTCAGGCCAGGGGCGGTAATGGTCGAACACCACGCGCTGGCCGGACAGGATGGACATCCACGCCACCCAGAGGTTGCGGGTATAGACGAGGTCCGCCTGGCGGAATTCCCGGCGCAGCGGAATGGTCAGCCCGCAGCAGAAATGCCGCAGCGCCGCGGGCTTCAGCGGGGCCCAGGCCCGGACGATCGGCATGCCCACCGCGCGGCTCACCACCTCGGGCGTGGAGCCCGCGGCGACAGGCGCGTGCAGCCAGGAGCCTTCGGTCAGCGGGCCGAGATATTTGGCAGTCGTGGCGAACACCTCGGCATCAGCCTCGGCGTTGGGCAGAGGGTTTTCGAAAGCGAACAAAATTCTCATGCTAGACCATCAAATTCCGGCCGGGAGGGCCGGCGGCGCCAATAACAAAGCCGCGCAGCGCGCGGCGGGGATGGCGCAACCTATGCTCTCACCGCCCGGGGATCAATAGAAGCCAGGACAGGGCTGCATGGCGCCGCCGAATTGCCGGGATTTGGCCTTTCAGCTTACAACAAAGAGAGGAGGATTGATGATGCAAAACCTGTCGCTACGCCGCCGATTGCTGCCGCTATGCGCAGCGGCGCTTTGCCTGCTGTCCGCTCCGGCCCGGGCGGGCGAGACCTCCATCGCCGTTGCCGCCAATTTCACCGAGCCGGCGAAGCGCCTCGCCGCCGCCTTCGAGCAGAAGACCGGAGACACGCTGGTGCTAAGCTTTGGCGCCTCTGGGCAGATCTTGAGCCAGATCACGCAGGGCGCGCCCTATGAGGTGTTTCTCTCCGCTGACCAGGCGCGGCCGCAAAAGCTGGAGGCGCTGGGGCTGGCCGTGCCGGGCACGTGCTTCACCTATGCCGTGGGGCGGCTGGTGCTGTGGAGCGCGCAGCCGGGCTTCGTCGATGCCCAGGGCAAGGTGCTGGGCACGGGGCGCTTCGCGCATCTCGCCATCGCCAACCCGCAGACCGCCCCTTATGGCGCGGCGGCGGTGGAGGCGCTGAAGGCGCTCGGCGATTATGACGCAGTGGCGCCGAAGCTCGTCACGGGCGAGTCTATCACCCAGGCTTACCAGTTTGCCGCCAGCGGCAATGCGGAGCTGGGCTTCGTGGCGCTTTCCCAGGTGGTGCACGTGAATACTGGCTCCTCCTGGCTGGTGCCGCAAAGCCTGTATAAGCCGATCAGCCAGGACGCCGTGCTGCTGAAAGCGGGCGAGGCCGACCCCGCGGCCAAGGCCTTCCTCGCCTATCTGCAAACGCCGGAGGCACGCGCCGTCATCCTCGGCTATGGCTACGCGACGGGACCCTAGCCACACATGACCTCCGCCATCATCCTCACGCTGGAGCTGGCGGCGGTCACCACGGCGTTGCTGCTGGCGCTGGGGGTTCCCATCGCCTGGGGGATGGCCCGGGCGAAGGGGTGGTGGGCCGAGGTTCTGGGCGCGGTGATCGCGCTGCCCATCGTGCTGCCGCCCACGGTGCTGGGGTTCTACCTGCTCTTATTGCTCGGCCCGTACGGGCCGTTCGCGCCGCTGCTGGCCCTGGCCGGGCTGCGCACCCTGGCCTTCAGCTTCACCGGCCTTGTCATCGGCTCGGTCATCTACTCGCTGCCCTTCATGGTGCAGCCGGTGCGCAACGCCTTCCAGGCCATCGGCCCGGCGCCGTGGGAGGCCGCGCTGACCCTGCGCGCCTCGCCCTGGGATGCGTTTCGTTCCGTCATCCTGCCGCTGGCGCAGGGCGGCATCATCACCGGCGCGATCCTGAGCTTCACCCACACGCTCGGCGAGTTCGGGATGGTGCTGATGATCGGCGGGGACATCCCCGGCAAGACCGAGCTGCTCTCCATCGTCATCTTTAACGATGTCGAGACGCTGCGCTG
The DNA here is from genome assembly GCF_052326845.1 of Acidocella sp. GTDB lineage: Bacteria > Pseudomonadota > Alphaproteobacteria > Acetobacterales > Acetobacteraceae > Acidocella. The sequence goes on from NZ_JBKQJR010000139.1 coordinate 21,931, forward strand.
GTCCGAGGCCGGGGCGTTGGCCGCAGGCATGGCGGCGTTTTCCTTCGTCGTCATCCTCGTCACCCTGTTGGCCGAGAAGCGCATGGCCAGGCTGCGCGCATGATCACCGCGCGCTTCGCCGGGCGGCTTGGGGCGTTCTCGCTCGACGCGGCGCTGGAAATCCCCGCCCAGGGCATAACCGGGCTGTTCGGCCCGTCCGGCTGCGGCAAGACGACGCTGCTGCGCTGTCTGGCCGGGCTGCTGCGGCTGCCGGGCGGCTACCTGCGGGTGGGCGGGGAAGTCTGGCAGGATGGGCGCGTCTTCCTGCCGCCTTATCGCCGCCCGCTTGGCGTGGTGTTCCAGGATTCACGGCTGTTCGCGCATCTCTCGGTGCGGGAGAATCTGCGTTTCGGCCTGCGCCGGGCCGGGGGCGGTGTGGCGCGCATCACGGAAGATGCCGTCATCGGGAGCCTCGGGCTGGAAAAGCTGCTGGACCGCAGCCCAGAGGGGCTTTCCGGCGGTGAGCGCCAGCGCGTGGCGATTGGCCGTGCCCTGCTGGCGCAGCCCAGGCTGCTGCTGCTGGACGAGCCCCTGGCCGCGCTCGACCGCGACAGCGCGCACCAGATATTGCCGAAGCTGCGGGAACTGTCGCGGCTGTTCTCGGTGCCGGCGATCCATGTCTCGCATGATCTGGCCGAAATCGAGCGGCTGGCCGACCACCTCGTGCTGATGCGCGCTGATGGCCGTGTCGCCGCCACTGGGGAGCTGGCCGCGCTGCTCACCGACCCGGCCTTGCCCTTCGCCGCGCGGCAGGATGCCGCCGTGGTTCTGGAACTGCGCGCCGGCGCGTATGACGAGGTTTATGGCCTCACCGTCTGCGGCGGGGAGGATCTGGCGCTCATCGTGCCCGGTCAACCTGGCCCGGCTGGCGCGCCGGTGCGCCTGCGCATCCGCGCCAGCGATGTCAGCATCTGCAAGGGCCAGCCGCAGGGCAGCAGCATCCTGAACACGCTGCCCGCGCGCATTCTGGCCGCCGAGGCTTCGGCGGGGCCGCATGTCAACCTTGTGCTGGGTGTGGGGCGGGTCAGGCTGCTTTCCAGCATCACCCGCAAATCCTTCGATGCGCTCGGCCTGAATGTGGGCGATGCGGTGTACGCGCAGATCAAGGCCATGGCGCTGGCGGCGCCGGATTGAGCGTATTGACTCAGGTCAAAGCGGTGCCGGAGATGGGAGATTACGACGTTACCGAATGATAACATTTAACAAACGGCCTCAGGCATGAACCGCCGCCGCGCTTTGGCGGTTGCCGCCGTGCTTCTCGCGGCCGCCGGGCTGTACGCGGCTTGGCGCTGGAATACGGAGGAGACAGGGCCGTTCGGCGCGGCCGGGCCGGGCAATGTCATCGTCTCCGGCAATATCGAGGCGCATGAGAGCGTGCTGAGCTTCACCAGCGTCCAGGCGCCGATCTCCGAACTGCCATTCGACGAGGGGGCGACAGTGCAACAAGGCACGGTTCTGGCGCGGGTCGATGACCGGCTCTACCGCCAGCAGGTCGAGATTGACCGTGCCAATGTGCAGGTGGCCCAGGCGCAGGTGGCGGCCAACCAGAGCGGCCTTGCCGCCGCGCAGCATAATGTGACCAGCGACGAGGCGGATCTGGCCGAGAAGCAGCTCGACTACATGCGGGCCGAGCGGTTGGTCGCGACCAGAACGGTTTCGGTACAGACGCGCGACCTCGCCGCGACGGCGGAGAAGCAATCCGCCGCCACGCTGGCGCATGACCAGTCCGTGGTGGAGCAGGCGCAGGCCAATATCGGGCTGACGCAGGCCAATCTCGCCGCAGCCGAGGCGAAGCTGCGTCTCGACGAGATCACGCTTGGCTATGCCACGCTCACCGCGCCGTTTTTCGGCGTCATCGCCGTGCGCGAGGCCGAGCTTGGCGAGTTGGCTGGGCCGGGGGTGGCCATCTTCACGCTGGACGATCTCGACCATATCTGGCTGCGCGCCTATGTGAACGAGCCGGACCTGGGCAAGATCCGGCTCGGCGAGGCGGTGGAGGTGGCCACCGACACCTACCCGCGCAAGATCTATCACGGCCGCATCAGCTTCATCTCGCCGGAGGCGGAGTTCACGCCGAAAACCGTGCAGACTTTCGCCGAGCGCATCACCCTGGTTTACCGTGTGCGCATCGATATCGACAATCCGACACATGAGCTCCTGCCCGGAATGCCCGCGGATGCCCGCATTCCGCTACTGCCGCCCGGGCCATGAGCCAGGCAGGCGGGCAGGTCGCGGTCGCCGCCCGCGCCGTCACCCGGCATTTCGGCGAGCTGGCGGCGGTGAGCGAGGTCAGCCTCAGCATCAATCGCGGTGAGATTTTCGGCCTCGTGGGCCCGGACGGCGCTGGCAAGACCACCCTGATGCGCATGCTCGCCGGGGTGCTGCGCCCGGATGCGGGAGAGATCACGCTCGACGGCGTGGATGTGCTGGCCGACCCGGAAGCGGCGAAATCCCGGCTCAGCTATATGCCGCAGCGGTTCGGCCTGTATGAGGACCTGACCGTGGATGAGAACATCTTCTTCTATGCCGAGTTGTTCGGCGTGGCGCGGAAAGCCCGGCAGGCACGCGCGGCGGAGCTGCTGGAAGCCGCGGGGATGGCACCGTTCCGCCGCCGCCTCGCGGGCAAGCTCTCGGGCGGGATGAAGCAGAAGCTCGGGCTGGTCTGCGCGCTGATCCACACGCCGGCCGTGCTGCTGCTGGACGAGCCGACCACCGGGGTGGACCCGGTCTCGCGCCGGGATTTCTGGGGTATCCTGTATAATTTGCGGGAAAGCGGCGTCACCATCCTGTTCTCCACCGCCTATATGGACGAGGCCGAGCGCTGCTCGCGCCTGGCGCTGATGCATGCCGGGCGGGTGCATGACTGCGATACCCCGGCGCGGATGAAGCGGAACATGCCGGGCGTGCTGCTCGCCATTACCGCGCCGGACCCGCGCGCAATTCGGGCGGCCCTGACCGATGCGCCCGGTGTGCTGGGCGTGCTGCTGAAGGGCGACCATGTGAATCTGCGCGCCGACTCAGCCGGGCGGATGGCGGAATTCGCCGGCCGGCTGCGGGCGCAAGGCGTGGCTTACAGCGCCATTGCCCAGGAGGAGCCGGGGATCGAGGATGTGTTCGTCGCCCTCACCGGCGATGATGAGGGCTCGGCATGACCGGCAGCCCCCCGGTGGTGCAGGCGCGCGGCCTGACCAAGCGCTTCGGCGATTTCGTGGCCGTGGATTCGCTCGATTTGGACATCGCCAAGGGCGAGGTTGTCGGCTTCATCGGCCCCAACGGCGCGGGCAAGTCCACCGCCATCCGCATGTTCTGCGGCCTGCTGCGCCCCAGTGCCGGCACCGCGACCGTCGCGGGGTTCGATGTCGCCCGCCAGCCGGAGGCGGTGCGCGCGCATATCGGCTACATGTCGCAGAAATTCTCGCTCTATGGCGACCTCACGGTAGCGGAGAACCTGCGTTTCTTCGGCGGCATCTATCGCGTGCCGCGTGCCGAACTGAAGGAGCGCATGGCGTTCGCCATCACCATGGCGGGGCTGGCGGGGCGCGAGACCGCGCTGGTGCGAACGCTGGCCGGCGGCTGGAAGCAGCGTTTGGCGCTGGGCTGCGCCATTCTGCACCGCCCGCCGGTGCTGTTCCTCGACGAACCAACCTCCGGCGTGGAGCCCCAGGCACGGCGGCGCTTCTGGGACCTGATCCACAGCCTGGTCGGGGATGGCGTGACCATCCTCGTCACCACCCATTACATGGACGAAGCCGAGTATTGTAACCGCATCGCGCTGATCGATGGCGGGCATCTGGTGGCCATCGGTAGCCCCGGCGAACTCAGGCGGCATGATCTTGGCGGCGTGCTGGTGGAGCTGGAAGCCACGCCGCTGGGTGCGGCGCTGGCGGTGCTGCGCCGGACGCCAGGCGTGATCGAGGCGGCGATTTTCGGCGACAAGCTGCATGTGCTGGTGGCGCCCGGGGCCGACCCGGTAACGTTGCCGCCCCTGCTCGCGGCGCATGGCATTGCCGCCGGGCCGCCCCGGCTTATCACGCCCAGCCTGGAGGATGTGTTCGTCCGCATCGTCTCGCATCGCCGCGCGCAGGAGGCCGCATGAACCTGCGCCGCCTCATCGCCATCGCCTACAAGGAGACGCTGCAGATCTGGCGCGACCCGCGCAGCCTCGCCATCGCGCTGCTGATGCCGCTGATGCAGATGGGGCTGCTCGGCTATGGCGTCAGCCTGGACATCAAGCGCGTGCCGCTTTGCGTCTATGACCAGGAGCGCAGCCAGCTCAGCCGCGAGGTCGTGGACAGCTTCACCGCCTCGCACTGGTTCCAGCCCGTGGCGGTGCTGTACAGCGACCGCGACCTGCGCGCGGCGATGGACCGCGGCAGCTGCATCGCCGCCCTGGTGATCCCGGTGGATTTCTCCCGCACGCTGTTCACCACGGGTCAGGCTGAGGTGCAGACGGTGTTCGACGCCACCGACACTAACACCACGAATGTCGCCACCGGCTATGCCCAGGGCATTACCGCGCAGCTGAATGCCGACATCAACGCACGCTGGCAGGCCGCGCATGGGGACAAGGCGCAGACCATCGGCACCGTCGATCTCTCCCCGCGCGTCTGGTTCAACGAGGGGCTGGACAGCCGCAACTTCATCGTGCCCGGCGTGGTCGCTGTCATCCTCGCGCTGGTCGGGTCGCAGCTCACCTCGCTCACCGTCTCGCGCGAATGGGAGCGCGGCACGATGGAGCAGCTGATCTCGACGCCGGTGACGGCGCTGGAGCTGATGTTCGGCAAGCTGGCGCCGTATTTCGCCCTCGGCCTGCTGGATGCCGCCTTCTGCCTCGGCGCCACCGCCTTCTGGTTCCATGTGCCGTTCCGCGGTAGCCTGTTCACGCTCATCGTCACCACCGCGCTGTTCGCACTGGTGGTCTTGGGGATCGGCTATCTGCTCTCGGTGCGCATCCACAGCCAGCTCGGCGCCAGCCAGATCGCGCTCATGCTCACCATGCTGCCCACGACGATGCTTTCCGGCTACACCTTCCCGCTCGACCAGATGCCCGAGCCGGTGCGCGTCATCTCCTGGATCGTGCCGGCGCGCTATTATGTCACCATCCTGCGGGCGGTGTTCCTCAAGGGCAGCTCGCTTTGGGAGATGGCGGTCCCCGTCATTGCGCTGCTCGTCTATGCCGCGATCATCATCCGCGCGGCGGCGCGGGCCTTCCGCAAGAGCCTGGACTAGCCATGTTAGAGCGCATCCGCGTCATGCTGATGAAGGAGTTCATCGAGCTAAAGCGCGACCCCTGGGCGATTTTCCGCCTAGTCGCGCCGCTGGTTATCCAGCTCCTCATCTACGGCTATGCCGCCACCTTCACCGTGAACCATGTCGCCACAGCCGTTCTCGACCTCGACCACAGCCAAGCCAGCCGCGCCTTGGTCTCGCATTTCACCGCCACGAAGCGTTTCGATGTCGTGGATAACGTGGAGAGCCAGGACCAGCTCAACCGCGATATCGACACCGGGCAGGCGGTCGCCGGGATCATCATCCATGCCGGTTTCGCCAAGGATTTCGCCAACGGCCAGACCGCGCCGCTGGAAGTGGTGGTGGACGGCACGAACTCCAACACCGCGCTGATCGCGCTCGGCTATGTCAGCCAGATCGTCACGCTGTTCGAGGAGGATGAGGCCAGCCCGCCGGCGGGAGGCGGCAGCGCCGCCGCGCCGGGGGCGGTGAGCGTCTCCTTGCAGGAGCGGCCTTGGTTCAACGCGGGGCTGGACGACCGCTGGTTCTTCATTCCCGGCGTTATCGGCACGCTGGCGCTGATGCAGGTGGTCAGCCTCACCGCCTTCGCCGTGGTGCGCGAGCGGGAGATGGGCACGCTGGAGCAGATCATGGTCAGCCCGATCAGCCGGGTGGAATTCATCCTGGGCAAGACCGTGCCGTTCTTACTCATCGGCTTTGGCGATGTAGCACTGGTCACGGGACTGGGCTGCACATGGTTCCATGTGCCCTTCGTCGGCAATCCGCTGGTGCTGCTGCTCGGCTCCGCGCTGTTCCTGCTGGCATCCATTGGGCTAGGCCTGCTGCTCTCCACGGCGTCGCGCACGCAGCAGCAGGCCTTCGCGCTGAACTTCTTCCTGGTGAATCCGCTCTTCATCCTATCCGGCTTCGCCTTTCCCATCGCCGCCATGCCAGCGGTGCTGCAATGGTTCACGCTCATCAACCCGCTGCGCTACTTCCTCGTCATCCTCCGCGCGGTGTTCCTCAAGGGCGTGGGCTTCGCCGTGCTCTGGCCGGATTTCCTGGCGCTGTTCCTGCTGGCCGCCGTGATGCTTGGGGTGAGTGTGCTGCGCTTTGACAAATCACTGGATTGAGCTGCTTCCCGCGCGGCGGCAAATGCGCGACAAGGGCCCATGGAAGGTGGAACGGTCCAGGCCGAGCTGATTGCGGTTCTTGCCGCCGTGACGGATGGAGATCCGCGCGTGCTGACCATCGGCTCCGGCTACGCCCTGCCGTCCGGCCCGCTGGAGGAAGGGCATCGCTCCCTGCAATCCGGGCTGCGGGCCTGGGTGGAGCGGCAGACGCATCATCCGCTCGGCTATGTCGAGCAGCTCTACACCTTCGCCGGGCAGTTACCCGGTTCGGCCCGGGGTATTTCCATCTCTTATCTCGGCCTCAGCCGGCAGGCGGTGGCGGAATATCCCGGCGCCGAATGGCATAGCTGGTACGAGTACTTCCCCTGGGAGGATGCGCGCCAGGGGGCTGCGGCAGGGCATGTGGCGGCCATTCTGCCCCGGTTGCACGCCTGGGCCGGAGCGAATGCGGCGCGGCAGGCGCGGGTGGCGGGGCTGTTCGGCGCGCAGGGATGGAACGAGGAGCTGGTGCTGCAACGCTACGAACTGCTCTGGGAGGCGGCCCTTGTTCCCGAAGCCCGCCGCCCCCGCCCAGGCGAGGGCGAGCCGGTGCCCGGCAAGGAGATGACGCACGATCACCGCCGCATCCTGGCCACGGCGATCGCCCGGCTGCGCGCCAAGATCAAATACCGCCCGGTGGTGTTCGAGCTGCTGGCGCATGAGTTCACCATGCTCGAACTGCAGCAGACCATGGAGGCCCTGGCCGGGCAGACCCTGCACAAGCCGAATTTCCGCCGCCTCATTGAGCAGCAGGAGCTGGTGGAGGAAACCGGGAAATACACCTCGGGCCTCGCGGGCCGCCCTGCCAAGCTGTTCCGCTTCCGCCAGGCGGTGCTGGAGGAGCGCGATGTTTCAGGCACAAAGCTGCCACTCGTGAAATAATTGTTGCTACCTTATTCTCAAGGTGAGTATAATTGCGTCTGTAAGATTTATACTCACATTGAGTATAAAAGGAGTGCGCGATGCCGCTTGACCTGTACGACCGTGTTTCCCGTGTGATCCCTCCCATCGAATGGGCCACCATGGCAGAGGATGCCGAGGCGATCCTCGACCTCAAGCGCAAGCGCCGCGCCGTGATCCTGGCGCATAACTACCAGACCCCGGACATCTTCCACGGCGTTGCCGATATTGTGGGCGACAGCCTGGCCCTGGCGCGCGAGGCCGAGAAAGCCGACGCCGATGTGATCGTGCTGGCGGGCGTGCACTTCATGGCCGAGACGGCGAAGCTGATGAACCCGGAAAAGACCGTGCTGATCCCGGACGCTGCCGCGGGCTGCTCGCTGGCGGAATCGATCACGGCGGAAGATGTGGCGCTGCTGCGGGCCAGGTACCCCGGCCGGCCGGTGGTGGCGTATGTGAACACCTCGGCGGCGGTGAAGGCTGCGTCCGACATCTGCTGCACCTCGGGCAATGCCAGGAAGGTCGTGGAATCGCTTGGCGTGCCGGAAGTGATCATGATCCCCGACGAGTTCCTGGCGCAGAATGTCGCCAAGGAAACCAACGTGAAGATCATCGCCTGGAAGGGCCATTGCGAGGTGCATGAGCGCTTCACCGCTGCCGAGATTTTGCAGCTGCGCCAGACGCATCCGGGCGTGGTCATCCTGGCGCACCCTGAATGCCCGCCCGAGGTGGTGGAGGTGGCGGATTTCTCCGGCTCCACCGCGGTGATGGCCGATTACGTGCGCACGCAAAAACCCGCCCGCGTGGCGCTGATCACCGAATGCTCGATGAGCGACAATATCGCCCAGGCCAATCCGGACACGGCGTTCGTCCGCCCCTGCAATCTCTGCCCGCACATGAAACGGATCACGCTGAAGAACATCCGCAAGGCGCTGGAGGAGATGCAGACCGAGGTGACGATTCCGGCCGAGTTCTTTGCTCCGGCGCGGCGGGCGGTCGAGCGAATGCTCGCGGTAAAATGAGCGCGGATGCTCGCGGTGAAATGAGCGCGGATGCTGGCGGTCAAATGATCATCATCGGTGGCGGGGTGGCGGGGCTGATGGCAGCACTTGCCGCCGCACCCCATCCGGTCACGCTGCTCAACGCTGGGAAGCTGGGCGAGGGGGCGGCGAGCCGGCTCTCGCAGGGCGGCATGGCGGCGGCCGTCGGGCCCGAGGATAGCGTGGCGCTGCATGTGGCCGACACGCTGGCGGCGGGTGCTGGCTTGTGCGACCGCGCGGTGGTGGAACGGATCATCGCTGCGGGTCCGGCGCTGGTGGAGACGCTGCTGCGCCTGGGCGTGCGCTTCGACCGCGACGCGACCGGCGCGCTGGCCCTGGGGCTGGAGGCGGCGCATGCCCGCCACCGCATCCTGCACGCCCATGGCGACCAGACCGGGGCGGAGATCATGCGCGCTCTGGCCGAGCAGGTGCGGGCGGCTGGGCATGTTAAGGTGCTGGACGCCACAGCGCGGCACATTTTCACCAATGATTCCGGTGTGACCGGTGTGCTCGCCGCGCGCGGCGGCGAGAGTTTCGTCTTGCCGGCGGACCGCGTGCTGCTGGCCACGGGCGCCATTGGCGGGCTGTTCCGCTATTCCACCAACCCGCC
>NZ_JBKQJR010000140.1:0-12929 GCF_052326845.1 Acidocella sp.
GGCCTCAACCGCCTTGGTGCGCGCACGCAGGGCCTCGTTCTCCGGCTCCATGGCGAGGGCGAATTTGGCGTTGGAAGCGGTATATTCATGCCCGGCGCAGACCAGCGTGTCGTCCGGCAGGTCGCTATATTTGGCGATGGAGCTGAACATCTGCGCCGCACTGCCCTCGAACAGCCGGCCGCAGCCCAGGCTGAACAGCGTGTCGCCCGGCAGCAGGATGCCGCCATCGGCGATGTAATAGGCGATGTGGCCGAGCGTGTGGCCCGGCACCTCGATGACGCGCAGCTTCGCCGCGCCGAAATCCACCAGCGAACCCTCATGCACCGCGATGTCGAGCCTGGGCAGACGGTGTGCGTCCGCGCCATTGCCCACCACCTTGGCGCCGTAGCGCGCCACCAGCCCCTCAGCGCCGCCGATATGGTCGAAATGGTGGTGCGTGAGGAAGATGTAGTCCAACCCCCAGCCCGCCGCCTCCAGCGCCGCGATGGCGGGTTGGGCCTCGGCCGGGTCGACGATGCCGGTCTTGCCCGTCACCGGCTCATGCAGCAGCCAGGAATAATTGTCCGAAAGCATCGGGATCGCCTGTACCGTCACCGCCATGTGGGTCGCTCCTTTCCGTCTGCCGCGCTATATAGGGGCAATGGCGATCGATGCGCGAGATGCGGCTGGATTTTACGCGACGCCCCTGGGGCGGCTGACAGCCGGGCTGCTTCGGCAGAAGCTCGCGGCGCTGTGGCCGGATTGCGCCGGGCTTTCGGTGCTGGGCCTGGGCTTCACCGGGCCGTATCTGGAGTTGTGGCGGGAGCAGGCGGTGCGCTGCCTGACCATCTCGCCCCGGGACATGGGGCCAGCACCCTGGCCGGCGGGACGGGCCTCGCTCTCCTGCCTGGCGGAAGAGGACGCCCTGCCCTTCCCCGACCTGATGTTCGACCGCATCCTGCTCGTGCATGGCCTGGAGCAGGCGGACAACGCCAGGCGCATATTGCGCGAGGCCTGGCGGCTGCTGAAGGATGACGGGCGGCTGATCGTGGTGGTGCCGAACCGGCACGGCATGTGGGCGCACGCGGAGAGCACGCCCTTCGGCCATGGCCAGCCTTATTCCGAGGGCCAGCTCGGCCGGCTGCTCGGCAACCTGTTCTTCCATGTGGAAGCCCATGTGCCCGCGCTGTTCGCCCCGCCCTGCGGCTGGACGCCAATGCTGCGCGGGTTCGGACTGTACGAGCAAACCGGACGGCTGCTGGCGCCGCAACTGGCGGGGCTGACCATCGCCGAGGCAAGCAAGGACCTGCACGGCATCGTCCCCCTGCGCCAGAAGGCGCCGGGAAAGCGCGTGCTGGTGGATGCCGGGCGATAGACACGACAGGAGATGAAGACATGACGCAGGTGGCGGTGATCACCGGCGGGGGCAGCGGCATTGGCCGCGCCGCCGGGCGCAAACTGGCCGAGGCCGGCTGGCAGGTGGTGCTGGCCGGGCGGCGGCTGGCTGCGCTGGAGGAGGCCGCGGCGGCGCATCCCGCCCTGGCGCCCATCGTTGCCGACGTGACCATTGAGGCCGCCGTGCAGCATTTGTTCGACGAAACCGTGCGCCGCTTCGGCCGGGTGGATCTGCTGTTCAACAATGCCGGCGCCTTCTCCCGCCCTGCCCCCTTGCCCGAAATAGAGCTGGCGGATTTCTCCGCGGCACTGGCGGTGAACGTGACCGGCATGTTCCTCTGCGCCCGCGCCGCCTTCCGGGTGATGGCCGCGCAATCGCCCCAGGGCGGGCGGATCATCAATAACGGCTCGATCTCGGCGCATGTGCCGCGCCCGCAGGCTGTGGCGTATACGGTCTCGAAACATGCCGTCACCGGGCTCACCCGCGCGCTGTCGCTGGAGGGCCGGGCCTGCGGCATCGCGTGCGGGCAGATCGACATCGGCAACGCCGCCACGGAACTTTCCGCCGGAATCGCGCGCGGCTCCATGCAGGCGGATGGCAGCATCGCGCCCGAGCCGATGATGCACGTGGAGCATGCCGCCGCCTCGGTGCTGCACATGGCGAGCCTGCCGCTCTCGGCCAATGTGCAGTTCATGACCGTGATGGCGACGAACATGCCGTTCATCGGGAGAGGTTAAGGATGCTGCGTTTCTCCGCCAATATCAGCACGCTGTTCACCGCCCTGCCGGTGCCCGGGCGCATCGCCGCCGCCGCCAAGGCCGGGTTCACGGCCGTGGAGATGCAGTTCCCCTACGAGCTGCCAGCCTCCACCCTGGCCAGCGCCGCAGGTGCTGCGGGGGTGGAGTTCGTGCTGATCAACATCCCCGCCGGGGATTTCGCCGGGGGGGAGCGCGGCATCGCCTGCATCCCCGGGCGGGAGGACGAATTCCTGCGCGGCGTGATGCGCGCCAGGGAGTACGCCAACGCGCTCGGCTGCCCGCGCGTGAACTGCCTGGCCGGCAACCTGCCGGAGGGCGAGGCCCCGGAGCGCTGCTGGGACGTGCTGGTGGAGAACCTGCGCCTCGCCGCCGACATGCTGGCCGTGCGCGGCGTGCAGTTGCTGGTGGAACCGCTGAACCGGGTGGATAATCCGCGCTTCATCCTGAACGGCTATGCCGAGGCGGATGCGCTGCTCACCGCCGTCGGCAAGGATAATCTGGCCTTGCAATACGACGTGTACCACGCCCGCGCAGGCGGCGAGGATGCGCTGGAGGGGCTGACACGGCGGCTGGGGCGCATCGGCCATATCCAGGTCTCCGACTATCCGGGCCGGGGCGCGCCGGGCACGGGGGAGCTGGACTTCCCCCGCCTGTTCCGCGCCATCCGGCATTTGCCCTATGCGGGCTGGACCGGGGCGGAATATTTCTGCCCGAACCCGGGCCGGGAGGAGTTTGCATGGATGGCGGCGGCGTAGATTCATGCTGGAGGCAGAACGTGCCAAATTGGCAACTTTCTCGGAAAATCGTCATTCCGCGCGGCGCCGCGAATAAGTTTTGCATAAATTTCAGTGTCGTTTTTTGTAAAGTGTCGGTATTATCCGAAGCGGTGATAATGTGATGTTAGATCTATTTGACAAATTTTTGCGGGATCGGAGTGCGCAGCATCTTGGCACGGGAACCATCCCCGGGCCGGGCGAGAGCGAGATGTATTCGCACCCTGACGACGCCCACGAGAAAAGCGGGCTGGTCCCGCCGCTGTTGATCGCCCTGATTCTCAGCCTGCTGGCGCTGTCGCATATCAGCGCCGCCGGGCACTAATCCGCCAGCGCGGCGAGGATAAGCCGGGCCGCCTCTACCGCCGCGCTCGCCACGTCCGGCGACATTGCGGCACCCGGCGTGAAATCCACCCCCTCGATCCCGTAGATCAGCAGCTTCTCCGGCAGCGTGCCCAGCACGCGGGAGAGCGCCACTGCCTCCGCCAGCCCGAACCCGTGCGAGGAAGCGGGATGCCCCGTGGCGAATCCCGTCTGCCCGTCCAGCACATGGATGCGCCCGGGCTGGCCCGAAGGGGCCACGGCGTCGATACAGACCGCCAGTTCCGCCCCCGCCCAGCCCTGCGCCAGGCTGAGCAGGTCGCCGGTGCAAAGGCGCAGTTCCACGCCGGGCGGCAGACGGCCCTTAAGTTGGCTGGCGGCGAGCAGCCCGGCCGCGTCGTCCCCCCGGTCCGGATGGCCGATTCCGGCGACAAGCCGCAGGCTCACCCGCGATGCACCGAGAGCTTCAGGAAATGCGTGGCGCAGGAGATGCAGGGGTCGAAATTGCGGATGCCGAACTCGCAGCGGGCACGGATGATGTCATCCGGCTCCTCCAGCAGCGGGGTCGCCAGCGCGGCTAGGTCGGCCTCGATGCTCGGCTGGTTCTGCGAGGTGGGCGGCACGATGCGGGCACGCGCCACGCTGCCATCGGCCTCGAACTCGTAGCGGTGCCAGCAGATGCCGCGCGGCGCCTCGGTGCAGCCGAAGCCAACGCCCGCGCGCGGCTGCAACGTCACGGCGGCCTCGGCGGGCGGCTCATAAGCGGCGATCAGGCGCAGCGCCTCGCCGCAGGCATAGGCCACTTCCAGCGCGCGGACGATGATGCTCTTGAACGGGTTGCGGCAGACCGGCCCCAGCCCCGCCTCGCACGCCAGCGCCTGCAACCTCACGGGCAGCAGAGAGGAATTCAGCGCGTAGCGCGCCAGCGGCCCGACCACATAATTCCCGCGCCGCTTCAGCACCGCGTGCAGCGCGGTGGAATGCTCCACGTGGCGCTCCTCGAACTCCTCCTCGAAGGCGGAAATCGGGATATCCAGCCCCGCGCTGGACACCAGCCGGTCACCGATGATCGGGTAGGTCTCGCCATCATGCAGGGAGACAAACTCATAATCCCTCTCGAAATCCGGGAACGGGAACGCGGCAACCCAGCGCACCAGCCCGACGGCCTGCTCCTGCGCGGCGCGCAACGCATCCACATGCGCCGCCAGCTCGGCCTTGGTGGGCAGACGGTAGAAGCCGCCGGGCTTCACGTTGACGGGATGGATTTCCCGTCCGCCGACAATGCGCATCAGCTCATTGCCGGCTTTTTTCACCGCCAGCCCGGCGCGCACCGCCTCGCCATGCGCCCCGGCCATCTGGATGCCGTCGGGGAAGCCGAGGAAATCCGGCGCGTGCAGCATGACGATATGCAGCGCGTGGCTCTCGATCCACTCGCCGCAATAGATCAGCCGCCTGAGCGCGGCCAACTGCCCGTCCACCGTGGCGCCGAAGGCGGATTCGATCGCCTGCACCGCGCTCGTCTGGTAGGCGATGGGGCAGATGCCGCAGATGCGCGAGACGATATCCGGCACTTCCATGTAGGAACGCCCGCGCAAAACCGCCTCGAACAGGCGCGGCGGCTCGTAGATGCGCAGCTCGGCGGCGGCGAGCGCGCCATTCTCGATGCGCAGCGAGAGCGCGCCCTCGCCCTCCACCCGGGTAAGGGTGTCGACCTTGATGGTTCTAGTGGTCATGCGCTTCACTCTCTTCCTGGAACGGCGTGGCGGCGGCGTTGAAGCTGCGGAAGGCGCGCTGGATGTCCCGCTCGCTGGCACCCAGCAAGCTCCATTCCTTGGCCAGGGCGGCGGTATTGGGGGTTTCCATCGGCCCGAAGCAGCCATAGCAGCCGCGCGCATAGGCCGGGCAGATGGCGCCGCAGCCCGCATGCGTGACCGGACCCAGGCAGGGCGTACCCGTCACCATGACACAGACCGTGCCGCGCCGCTTGCACTCGACACACACGCTATGCGCGGCCACGCCCGGCCTGCGCCCGATGAGGAACGCGCTGATGACCTCGACCAGCTGCGCCTTGTTGATCGGGCAGCCGCGCAGCTCGAAATCCACCTTCACATGCGCGGAAATCGGCGTCGATGTCGCCAGCGTGTCGATATATTGCGGCGAGGCATAGACCGCCGCGATGCATTCCTGCACGTCGCGGAAATTGCGCAAGGCCTGGATGCCCCCCGCCGTGGCGCAGGCGCCGATGGTGACGAGATGGCGCGACTGCCTGCGCACCTCCTGGATGCGCTCGGCGTCGTGCGCGGTGAGGATCGAGCCCTCCACCAGCGAAAGATCGTACGGGCCGGGGAGGAAGGCGCTAGTGGCCTCGGGGAAGTTCGCGATCTCGACGGCACCCGCGACCGCGAGCAGCTCGTCCTCGCAATCCAGCAGCGAGAGCTGGCAGCCATCGCAAGAGGCGAATTTCCAGACCGCGAGGCGGGGGCGGCGCTGCATGTCCATTGCTCAAATCTCCCTGACGGCGAGCAGATGCGCGATCTGGTCGAGGCGCATCACCGGGCCGTCCTTGCAGACGAAGCCGGGGCCGAACTGGCAATGCCCGCACAGCCCGATGGCGCATTTCATGTTCCGCTCCATCGAGAGATAGATGCGCTCCGCTGGCACGCCCGCGTGCAGCAGCATGTCGGCGGTCACGCGCATCATCACCTCCGGGCCGCAGACCATGGCGATGGTGTTGCCAGGGTCGATGGCGGCGCGGGAGATCAGCATCGGCGCCACGCCGACATTGCCGCGCCAGTCCACATCGGCACGGTCCACGGTGACCAGCACGTCAAGGTCCAGGCGCTGGCGCCAGTCCTTCACCTCCTCGCGGTAGAGGATGTCGTTGGGGTTGCGGCTGCCGGCGAGTACCGAGACGCGGCCATAGCGCGTGCGGTTGGCAAGGATGCCGACCACGGCCGGACGCAGCGGCGCCATGCCCAACCCGCCGGCGATGATCAGCACGTCCCGCCCCTCGGCCTGCCGCATCGGCCAGCCCGCGCCGAACGGCCCGCGCACGCCGATCTGCGCCCCGGTGGCGACATGGGTGAGTGCTGCGCTGATCGCCCCAACATCGCGGATGGTGTGCAGATAGCCCGGGCTCTCGCTGGCATGGCCGCTCATGCTGATCGCGGCCTCGCCCACGCCGGGGATGTAGAGCATGTTGAACTGGCCGGGGGTGAAATCGGGCCGCGCGCCGTGTTTCGGCAGCAGCTCGATGGTCACGGTATCGCCCAGGTCACGCCGGACGCTGGCCACGCAATAGAGCGCGGGCAGGAACGGGTCCGGCTGAAGGGCCACGTCAGTGTCTGGCGTAAACATCGAGCACCTGCAACCTGGTTGCCTGCAGGCGCCGCACCAGCACCGGCAGGAAGCGTTTCATCATCGCGTAGCCGAACTCATGGTCGGCCTCGAACATCTCGTTCAGACACACGGCGTCGAACGCCAGGGTGCGCGTGGGTTCCACGGCCCGGGCGTCGAACGACCAGCGGTAGGGCGGCAGCAGCCAGGAAATACCCACGACATCGCCGCGCCCAAGGGTGAGGAACACCACGGGCGGGCAGCCCGGGGCGGCGATTTCCAGCGCGACATGGCCCTGGGTGATGACTTGGCATTGCGCGGCGGCCCCGCCCTCGCGGAACAGATACGTGTCCTCGGCGTAGGCGCGCGGGGTAGCGCAACCGGCCAGCCGCTCCAGCCATTCCGGCTTCAGCCCGGCGAAGAACGGCAGGGCCCAGGGGTTGTCGTTGTTCATTTGGCATCCCCCGCGGCGATGATCGCGGCTTCCACCGTGAGGTCGATGCCCACCGGGCACCAGGTGATGCAGCGCCCGCAGCCGACGCAGCCGGACTCGCCGAACTGGTCGATCCAGCTGGCGATCTTGTGTGTCAGCCATTGCCGGTAGCGCGCGGCACCGCTCTGGCGCACGGCGCCGCCATGCACGTAGGAGAAATCCAGCGTGAAGCAGGAATCCCACTGCCGTTCGCGCGTGAATTCCGTGCCCGAGAGATCGCTGACATCGGTGACCGTGGTGCAGAAGCAGGTGGGGCAGACCATGGTGCAGTTGGCGCAGGAGAGGCAGCGTGTAGCGACCTCGTCCCAGCGCGAATGGGTGGGGTTGGCTTGCAGCGCTTCCTTGAGCCCCTTGGTTTCCAGCTTGCGGCCCATCTGCGCATCGGCCCGCGCCTTGCCTGCCGCCGAAGCCGCCAGATCCGCCCCCTCCGTCACGCGCCCCGGCAGAGTGGCGAGCAGCGCCGCCCCCGCCGGGCTCCCGGCCTGGACCAGGAAATCGTGCCGGTTGTCGTCGAGCAATTCGGTCAGCGCCAGGTCGAACCCCGCCTGCACATGCGGGCCGGTGCCCATGGAGGCGCAGAAGCAGGTGGCCCCGGCCTCGGTGCAATTCACCGCCACGATGAAGGCGTTGCGCCGCCTCGCCGCGTAGCCCGCATCCCGGTAGGCCCCGCCCATGAAAATCCGGTCCTGCCGGGCGATGGCCGCAACCTCGCAGGCGCGCACGCCGAGAAAGGCGTAGCGCTCCTGGCCCGCGCTCTCATCCGGGGTGATCGTCAGCTCGCTGCCCTCCCGCCGCGCGGTGAACAAGGTTTCCCGGGGTGGGTGCAGGAACTTCTTCCAGCTATGCGGGCCGACATTGTAGCCGAACAGCGCCGCATCGTCGCGCCGCTCCACATTGTAGCGCCCGGCCTCCTGCCGGTCGGTCCAGCCAGCCGGGAGGTCCTCGGTCCTGGCGATACGGTCGTAGATGATGGCGCCGTCGCGCAGGACCGGGCCGATAACGGTGTGCGTTTGCGCGAGCGCGTCGATGAGCGCCTGCAACGCCGTGGCGGGGATGACGGCGCGCACCCTGGTCTCACTGGCTGGTTCCGGCATACCGCTTCCTCGCTATCGCCTTCCGTTGACGCAGAATAGGCGACGGCAAGGCTGCGGGAATTGATCGGGATCAAAACAAGGCGGGTTCTTGTTCTCGGAGCCCATGACGGTTAGTGCCAAGGGCGCGCGGTACGCCGCGCCGGAAGCACTGTGGAGCGGTTTGTTGGCATGAGTACCCGTATCGACCCGCGGCTAATGAAGGAAGGACGCCGCACGCGCGGCGCGCTCCGCGCCAGTATCGGGCTCGGCCTGGTTTCCGGCTGGCTGATCATCGCGCAGGCCGTGCTGCTGGCGCAGATCGTCACCCGCATCTCCTTCCACCACGCCACCGTGGCCGGGGTGGCGCCGTTCCTCTGGGGCCTGGCCGGGCTGTTCCTGCTGCGCGGCGGGCTCACCTTTGCTGCCGAGATCACCGCCTTTAAGGCCGCGGCGCAGATCAAGACCGGGTTGCGCGCCGAACTGCTGGCGCGGGTGCTGGCCCGCGGGCCGGTGGGGGCCGCGGATGAGGCGAGTGCCGATGTCGCCGCCACGATGATCGAGGGCATCGAGGCGCTGGAGCCGTATTTCTCGCGCTACATGCCGCAGATGGCGCTATGCGTGGCGGTGCCGCTGGCCATCCTGGCGCTGGTGTTCCCGCTGGATCTGTATTCCGGGCTGATCCTGCTCGTCGCCGGGCCGCTGGTGCCGGTGTTCATGGTGTTCGTCGGCTACAAGGCGGAGGCGATCAACCAGCGGCAATGGGAAAAACTGCTGCTGATGAGCACGCATTTTCTCGACATGCTGCAGGGGCTGACAACGCTGAAGCTGTTCGGCCGGGCGCGCGATGAGATCGGCATCGTCGCGCGCATCACCGATGATTACCGCCGCACCACCATGGCGGGGCTGCGCGTCGCGTTCCTCACCAGCGCGGTGCTGGAGTTTTTCGCCTCCGTGGCGATTGCGCTGGTCGCGGTGCTGTTCGGCGCGCGGCTGCTCCATGCGCGCATCGATTTCTACCCGGCGTTTCTCGTGCTGCTGCTCGCACCTGAGTATTTCGTGCCGCTGCGCGGGCTCTCGGTGCATTACCATGCGCGCATGACGGCGATTGCCGCCGCCACGCGCATTTTCGCGCTGCTGGATGCGCCGGTGCCGGAAGCAGGAACCGGCGCGGTGCCGCAGGGGGCTTTGGAAATCGCCTGCCATGGGCTGGATTTTTCCTATGGCGACGCGGCGGTGCTGGACGGTCTGGAGGCGCATTTCCCGGCCGGGAAGATCACCGCCATCGTCGGCGAGAGCGGGGCGGGCAAGACCACGCTGGCGCGGCTGCTACTCGGCTTCTCCCGCCCGCAAGCGGGGCAAATTCTGGTGAACGGGCAGGATCTGGCGGGAATCGCGCAGGAGCCATGGTGGCAGGCGCTGGCCTGGGTGCCGCAGAACCCGCGTTTGTTTCATGGCAGCATAGCGGATAATCTGCGCCTGGGCGCGCCGGAGGCCGGGTGGGAGCAGTTGCGGGAGGCCACACAACGCGCCCGCGCGTGGGAATTCATCGAAGCTCTGCCCGGAAAATTTGACGCTGATGTGGGCGAGGCCGGGGCAAAACTCTCTGGCGGGCAGATCCAGCGCCTGGCGCTGGCGCGGGCGTATCTGAAGAACCCGCGTTTGCTGATCCTCGACGAAGCCACGGCAAATCTCGACATGGAGAGCGAAACACTGGTGCTGGATGCCATCGCCGAGGTGGCGCAGGGCCGCACGGTGATCGTCATCGCCCACCGCCTCGCCATGGCGGCGCGGGCGGATCAGGTGCTGGTGCTGATGGATGGCCGCGTCGCCCAGGCCGGGCCGCCGCAAACACTGGCGGCGCAGGAAGGGCCATACCGCGAACTGTTGCGCGCCTATGAGGGCGAGGGAGCAGAAGAATGCACGATCTGATCCGCCTGCACCAATTGTTCAAGCCGCAGCGCCGTTGGATGTTCGGCGGGCTGGCCCTGGCCTGCGTCACCATCCTCGCCAATTTCGGGCTGATGACGCTCTCCGGCTGGTTCCTCGCCGCCACGGCGCTCACCGGCCTTGCCAGCTACGCGGTGCAGAACACGTTCAACTTCTTCACCCCCGCGGCCTCGGTGCGGTTCTTCGCCACGCTACGCGTGGCTTCGCGCTATGCCGAGCGGCTGCTGACGCATGAGGCGACTTTCCGCCTGCTCGCGGATCTGCGCGTGTGGTTCTACACCAAGCTGGAGCCGCTGGCCCCGGCGGCGTTGCAGGGCTACCGCGCCGCCGACCTGCTCTCGCGCATCGTCGCGGATATCGACACGCTGAACCTGTTCTACCTGCGCGTTTATGTGCCGCTGCTCACCGCGGCGCTCACCACGCTGGTGATGGTGCTGTTCTTCGCGATCTTCTCCTGGCCCGCGGCCTTGGCGCTGGCGGCGGGGCTGCTCGCCGCCGGGGTTGGCGTGCCGGGCTTCACCGGCTTTGCCGGGCGCGCGGCCGGGGCCGAGATGGTGCGCGTGAATGCGACCTTGCGCGCCGAATACGTCGATGCGGTGCAGGGCATGGGCGAGCTGCTCACCTATGGCGCCGCCCCGGCGTTGCAGGCGCGGGCGGCGGCGTTGCAGGCGGAGCTGATCGCGGCGCAGGGCAAGATGGCCAAAGTCACCGGCCTGGGCGCGGCAGCCGCCAGCCTGGCCACCAATTTCACCATGCTCGGCGTGGTCATCGCGGGCGGGGCGAAAGTGGCGGCGGCTCACCTGGACCCGGCGGACCTCGCGCTGCTCGCCCTGGGCAGCATGGCGGCGTTCGAGGCCGTGGCCCCGCTGCCGCTGGCCTTCCAGTATCTCGGGCAGATCAGCAGCGCGGCGCGGCGGATCTTCGCCCTGGCGGACACGGCGCCCGCCGTCGCGCCCCCCACAGCCCCTGCCCCGGCGCCGCAAGGCTATGCGCTGGAACTGAAGGATGTGTCCCTGCGCTACGCGCCGGACGCGCCCTGGGCGTTGCGCCATTTGAACCTGCGCGTGCAGCAGGGCTGGCATGTGGGCATCACCGGCGCCACGGGTGCCGGCAAGACCACGCTGATCAACCTGCTGTTACGCTTCCATGAATTTCAGGAAGGCGAGGCGCGCTTCGGCGGGCACGACCTGCGCGCCTATGGCAGCGAGGATCTGGCTGCTCACGTCACCGTGATTTCCCAGCGCAGCTATCTGTTCCACACCAGCATCCGCGACAATCTGCTGCTGGCCAAGGCCGATGCCGACGAGGCCGCACTTTGGCATGCGCTGGAGGTGGCACAGCTGGCGGACTTCGTGCGCGCACAGAAGGACGGGCTGGATACGCTGGTGGGCGAGGCGGGGATAAAGCTCTCCGGCGGGCAGGCGCGGCGCGTGGCGCTGGCACGCGCGGTGCTGAAGGACACACCCTGGCTGGTGCTGGACGAGCCGACCGAAGGACTGGACGCCGCCACGGAGCGCGAATTCCTGGCCGACCTCAAGCCGCTGCTGGATGGCAAGACCGTTCTCTACATCACCCACCGCCCGGCCGGGCTGGCGCTGATGGACGAGGTGCATGCGCTCAAATCGGGGCAGATCGCCGGTTCCAGCAATACCTAACCGGCTCAATCTTTCCGCCTATTGATCTAAATCAACTACACTAGAAGCTAATATCTCCTATAGCCGAGGCTGCTGATAAAAGGCTTTTCTAGCAGCTGGAGCTCACGGGCATGCCGTTAATCGATCCTAGTGTCGTCGAACTATCACGACTTCAATTCGCGCTAACCGCGCTTTACCACTTCCTTTTCGTGCCGCTCACGCTCGGGATGACGTTCCTCATCGCGGCGATGGAGACGGTGTATGTCATCACCGGCAAGGAGATTTACAAGGAGATGACCCATTTCTGGGCCAAGCTCTTTGGCATCAACTTCGCCATTGGTGTCGCCACCGGCCTGACGATGGAATTCGAGTTCGGCACCAACTGGTCGATGTACTCGCATTTCGTGGGTGACGTGTTCGGCACGCCGCTCGCCATCGAGGGCCTGATGGCCTTCTTCATGGAATCCACCTTCATCGGCCTGATGTTCTTCGGCTGGGACCGTCTGTCCAAGCCGGCGCATCTTGCCGTCACCTACCTCACCGCGCTGGGCTCCAACCTCTCCGCGCTGTGGATTCTGGTGGCCAACGGCTTCATGCAGAACCCGCAGGGCGCCTCGTTCGACGCCGACACGATGCGCATGCAGTTCAACTCGTTCGTGAACCTGGTGTTCAGCGACGACGCGCAGGCCAAGTTCGTCCACACCTCGATCGCGGGCTTCGTGACCGGCTCGCTGTTCGTGATGGGCGTTTCCTCGTTCTACATCCTCACCAACCGCCACAAGGCGCTGGCTGCGCGCTCCTTCCGCATGGCCTCGGTGTTCGGCATCATCTCCTCCCTCGCGGTGGTGACGCTGGGTGACGCGCTGGGCCGCCTGGACTACCTGGTTCAGCCGACCAAAATCGCCGCCATCGAGGGCCTGTGGGAAGACAGCAACGCGCACAGCTCCGCTGCTGCCGCGCCCTGGCTGCTCTTCGCCCTGCCGAATGACGCCACCCAGACCAGCTCGGCCGAGATCGGCATTCCTTACGTGCTGACCCCGCTGATCACGCACTCCGAGGACCAAGTTATCCCCGGTCTGCTGACCCTGGAACAGCAGGCTGGCCCGCGCATCCTGAACGGCATCAAGGCGATCAACGCCCTGCAGCAATACGGGCAGACGCATGACGCCGCTTCGCTGGCCACCTTCAAGCAGTACGAGCAGGACATGGGCTATGGCTT
>NZ_JBKQJR010000141.1:0-10487 GCF_052326845.1 Acidocella sp.
AAGTCGATGTTCTGCCCCTGCGTACCGACCTTCTTGGAATCAGCCTCGAGTGCTGCCAGCTGATCCTCGAAGATCATCTTCGAATCGTACAGCAGCCGCCCGATCAGCGTCGACTTGCCGTCATCCACCGAGCCACAGGTGATGAAGCGCAGCAGGCTCTTATGCTGATGCTGCTCCAGATACGCATCGATATCCTGCGCGATCAGCTCGTCGGTCTGGTAGGAGGAAGCTTGCTTATCCATCAGAAATACCCCTCCTGCTTCTTCTTCTCCATGCTGGCGCCGCCAGCATCCTTGTCGATCACGCGGCCCTGCCGTTCCGAGGTGGTGGTCAGCAGCATCTCCTGGATCACCTCGGGCAGCGTCGTGGCGGTGCTCTCCACCGCGCCGGTGAGCGGGTAGCAGCCCAGCGTGCGGAAGCGGATGCTCCGTTCCTCGGCCACCTCGCCCGGACGCAGCGGGAAACGCTCGTCATCGACCATGATCAGCAGCCCGTCGCGCTCCACCACCGGCCGCTTGGCCGCGAAGTACAGAGGCACAATCGGGATGTTCTCCAAATGGATGTATTGCCAGATATCCAGCTCGGTCCAGTTGGAGATGGGGAACACGCGGATGCTCTCGCCCTTGGCCTTGCGGGCGTTGTACAGGCTCCACAGCTCCGGACGCTGGTTCTTCGGGTCCCAGCGATGGTTGGTCGAACGGAAAGAGAAAATGCGTTCCTTGGCGCGGGATTTCTCCTCATCGCGCCGCGCGCCACCGAAGGCCGCGTCGAACCCGTACTTGTCGAGAGCCTGCTTCAGCCCTTCGGTCTTCCACATATCGGTGTGCAGCGAACCGTGGTCGAACGGGTTGATGCCTTTCTCCATCGCCTCCTTGTTATGGTAGACGATTAGCTCCATCCCGCTCTCGCGCGCCATGCGGTCGCGCAGCTCGTACATGGCCTTGAACTTCCAGGTCGTATCCACATGCAGCAGCGGAAACGGCGGCGGGCTGGGGTAGAACGCCTTGCGCGCCAGATGCAGCATCACCGCGCTGTCCTTGCCCACCGAGTACAGCATCACCGGCTTCTCGGTCTCGGCCACGACCTCCCGCATGATGTGGATAGATTCCGCCTCAAGACGCTGTAAATGCGTCAGTCCCACCGTCGCGTCCGCGGCCGTCATGCAAGTCTCCGTCTAGCCACCCCCGCCGCACCCACGGCAGGGCATTATCAGGCTCTCTTGGCATGCCCGGCGAACCACCGCAAATTGGAAAAGCTTTTTACAAATAGGCGATTACCACGGCAAAATCATGCCAAACGCCAAAAAGGCGAGAGGATTATCCCCTCACCCTAGCATTCCCGTAGATTATTCTAGGCGACGGTGAGTTGCAGCGGCTTGGCCACGGTTCCGTTGGTCAGGCGGTAATTCGCCTGGTCGGCAAACAGGGCGCGCAGAAGCTGGTTGTTCAGCGCATGGCCGGTGCGGCTGCCGATGAACCGACCGGAGATCGGCGCGCCGGCAAGTGCGAGGTCGCCGATCACGTCCAGCAGCTTGTGGCGCACGAATTCGTCGGCATACCGCAGACCTTCCGGGTTCAGCACCTTGGCGTCATCGACGACGATGGCATTGGCCAGCGAGCCGCCACGAGCCAGCCCGGCCTTGCGCAGCGCCTCGATCTCGCCCAGCAGGGTGAAGGTGCGCGCCTGGGCGATCTCCTGCGCGAAGCCCGCCTCGGAGAGGTGGAAATGATACGCCTGCGCGCCGATGGCGGAGGCGGCGAATTCGATGGAGAGCGAGATGTCGAACCCGGAGCCGCCCGGATTATGCGGGCGCAACTCGGCGAAAGCGCCGTTATGCTCGACCCGCACCGGCCGCAGGATCTCCAGGTGCTCGCGTAAGCCCCCATGTTCGGCAATCCCGGCGCTCTCGACCAGGAACTGGAAGGGCGCGGCGGAGCCATCGAACACCGGCAATTCGGGGCCATCCACCTCGATGAGCATGTCATCCACGCCGCAAGCCGCCACCGCCGCCATCAGATGCTCGATGGTGCCAATCTTCGCCTCGCCTACAGCAATGAGTGTGCACAGCCGCGTATCGGTCACGTAATCGAACCGGGCGGGGATGCCGACGCCCAGATCGGCGCGTTGGAACATGATGCCGCTATTCACCGCAGCGGGCTTCAGCCACAGCGTCACCTCCGCGCCGCTATGCAGCCCGCGGCCAACCGCAGAAATCGCCGCCTTCAGCGTGCGCCGCGGGGCCGGGGCCGGTTCGGACGGGGTAAAGCTGTATCTCTCGCGCAGGGACGACATGGTGAATCCGTCGGTTAATATCGGATTTAATCTACCCCCGGCGGCGCCCCTGCCTCCAGTCAATCATTATTTCCGAATATTTCGGAAGAAGCCTCTGATTTTTCGTCTTTTTCAAGATGCTCTATGCGGTGGAACTGGCTGTAATCGACCTTGATATCGCCGGACTGCGAGCGCGTGAGAATATTCACGAACCGGTAGCCGAAGCGGATATCCCCGGCGCCATAAACATGCCGGGCGGTAACCGTGGCATTCAGAGCCTCGTCGGTGCCGGTGAGCGAGCAGACCAGCACATCGCCATCCTTGGCCAGGGTCTCGCTCGTTTTGCCATAAAGCGGGCTGTCCGGCGTTATCCTGTGAATCGCCATCCAGCTCAGGGCAAAAACCGGGGTTTCATCGCATTCCAACTTCAGCGGCCGCTGGCGGCGCATAATGCCGCCCTCGCCATCATCATCCTCGTAGCTCGTCACCACCACGCTCAGCCGCGCCTGGGCGATCTCATTGCGCTGTCCGCTACCCACCCGGAACATCAACACCGGCACGCCGCCGCTTTCCCGCACCACCGCGACCTTGGAAAACAGCACGCGCGGATGCGGGCGCGCAAGCCGCGCGAACACGACGCCGGTGCTGACCGCGGTATTGAGCTGGCCGAGCATAATTTCCGCGGTGCTGACGATATTGGCGCCGAGCGACTTCGGGTACGCCGAGCCGTAGCCGGTGGTGGAGAGCGTCTGCACCGAGAAGAAGAAGGCGCTGCTGAAATGCCCATTATAGGCGCCGCCCAGCCCGCCCACCAGCTGGTACAAACAGGCGAACACCAGGTTGAGAAAAAGGAAATAGCCGACCAGCACCGCCAGCAGCAGCCACAGCGGCATCGTCATCAGATCGTAATAAAGATCCTTGGGCCCACGCCTCATAATCCCGCGTCGCTCGTTGGCGCGGATCGTATCTGCCAAGGGCGGCAACGGTATTTTGGGCCAGGCGGCACGTTTGTTATTCACGCTTTCCTGCTGCCGCATCGCCCGCCCCCGCGTCAAGCTAACCGCATTGCCGGGGGCGGTGGATTATGCTGTGCTGACGCCACTCTGACGGAGCGAAATCATGATCGTCGTCACCACCGAAAATGTCGCCAATCACCGGGTGCGGGAGACGCTGGGCCAATGCTTCGGCGTGGTTGTGCGCAGCCGGGGCCTTTGCGGCAACATCATGGCCGGGCTGCGCTCGCTCGTTGGCGGGGAGATCGTGGAATATACCCGCATGCTGGAGGAAGCCCGGCGCCATGCCGTGGACCGGCTCGTGGCCAACGCCACGATGATGGGCGCCAACGCCGTCACCATGATGCGCTTCGACTCCTCGGAAATGGGCCAGACCATGAGCGAGGTCGTAGCCTACGGCACCGCCGTCATTATCGAGCCGGTTTGAGATGCTGCGCGGCTTTGTCATTGGCCTGAGCCTGCTGGCTTTGGCCGGAGGGCTGCTCGGGATGCTTGCGGGCGCCGGGCCGGGCATGGTGGGGCCGATGATCTTCGGCCTGCTGCTGCTCGTCGGCACTGTCTTCGAGCCGCACTACCACCGCAATGAAGTGCAAGCCCCTGGCTCTGGCTGGGAGCACACTGGGGAAATCTTCAAGGACCCGGCCAAAGGCGCGATCGTCGAGGTCTGGTACAACGAGACCAGCGGCGAACGGTGCTACGTGGCGCGCGGGCAATAAAAAACGGCCCCTTCCGGGGCCGTTTTTCGTAAAGTCTGGTACCGCTTACGGGTTGTTGCGGCGCAGGAAGGCCGGAATTTCCAGCCCCACCTCGTCGATCTGCGCCGGGCGCACGGCGGCGCGGGCAGGCTCGCGGAGTTCCTCATGCGCATGCGGCTCAGCGCGCATGGGCGGCTCCTGCCGGTGAGTGGGCTGCGGCGCCGGGGCCGGCTTGGAGCTGCCGAAACCGAACACGGACTTGAAGATGCTGGTGCTCTTGGGCGGCTCGGGCGCGCGCACCGGGTCCGGCGCCACGTTACGCACCGGCACTGTAGGGCGCTGCGGCTGCGGCATGCGCGCGGCTTCAGCCGCCGGAGCAGCGTGAGCAGCCGGCTGGGCCGGGGCGGGCTCGGCGCCAAGCGCGATCTCGTAGCCGCGGTCGACAAAAGCCTTGGAAACCAGCGGCGCGGCAGGCGGCTCCGGCACATAACCCGCCGGGCGGGACGCGCCCGGCATCGCCGGGGCGGCAGCGCCCTGCTGGTTCAGCGTGTGGCCAGACACGGCATTGGGGAACTGCACGTGCTCGGCATTGCCACCATTCACAACTTTCAGGTTCGGCATCGCCTGCGGCATGGAGTCGATGCCGGTGGCCACCACGGAAACGCGGAGGCGGCCCTGCATACCTTCGTCCAGCGACATGCCGAACATGATGTTCGCGTCCTTGTCGACTTCCTCGCCGATGCGGTTGGCAGCCTGATCCACCTCGAACAGCGTCACATCGGAGCCGCCGGTAATGTTGATCAGCAGGCCGCGCGCGCCCTTCATGTTAGTGTCTTCCAGCAGCGGGTTACTGATGGCGGCCTCGGCGGCGCGGATCGCGCGATCCTCGCCCTCGGCCTCGCCGGTGCCCATCATGGCTTTGCCCATCTCGCGCATCACGGAGCGCACGTCGGCGAAGTCCAGGTTCACGAGGCCGGGCATCACCATCAGGTCGGTCACGCCGCGCACGCCCATGTAGAGCACGTTGTCGGCCATCTCGAACGCTTCTTTCCAGCTCGTGCGTTCGTTGGCGACCTTGAAGAGATTCTGGTTGGGGATGACGATGAGCGTGTCAACGTAGGCCTGCATCTCGATGATGCCTTCCTCCGCGGCGCGCAAACGGCGCTTGCCCTCGAAGGAGAACGGCTTGGTGACAACACCAACAGTGAGGATATCGCGTTCGCGCGCCATGCGGGCGATGACCGGCGCCGCACCCGTGCCCGTGCCGCCGCCCATGCCGGCGGTGATGAAGACCATGTGCGTATTCTCGAGGTGACGAGCGAGTTCCTCGGCGGCTTCATCGGCGGAGAGCTTGCCGATCTCCGGCCGCCCGCCAGCGCCATTGCCCTGAGTGAGATGCGGCCCGAGCTGGATCCGCTTCTCCGCCAGCGAGCGCTGCAGCTGCTGCGCGTCCGTATTGGCGACGACGAAATCAACCCCCGGGAGATTCAGGCTGATCATGTTGTTAACGGCATTGCACCCGCCACCACCGACACCGAAGACCGTAATCCGCGGCGTGAAATCCGTGTGCAACGGCTTCTCGATTGTCAAGTTCAATGTCATCTGCTCATCTCCTCAGGAACAATCGGTAACGAACGCGCCGATTTCATGTCAAACACGATTTTTCAAAAAATCAACAAAATGCCCAAACCAACCGCGACCCCGTTCGGCATCGAAATTGATATCCTGCATATTCTGGCCGTCACCGGTGGCGAAGGCGAGCAGCCCGACAAGCGTGGCGAAATTGGGAGCATTCGCCGAGTCGGGCAAGCCAATAACTTCACCCGGGCGTCCAAGCCGCACATGCCTGTCAAGAATCTGCGCGGCCAGTTCACGCACGCCGCCAAGCTGCGACGCGCCGCCGGTGAGCACCACGCGCACACCGCCCGCGCGGCCAAGCCCGGCTGTTTCCAGCTGGTCCTTCACCAGTTCGAAAATTTCCTCGATTCGCGGGCGGATGCAGGAAATGAGATGCGAGCGCGGCATCTGCGCGATCTGGTGTTCAGCCTCGCCCACCATCGGCACAGGCAGCAGCTCGCGCGAATCGTCGGGGCTTGAATGACAATTGCCGAACAACGCCTTTAATCGTTCCGCATGAGCAATCGATGTCGAAAGCCCCTGCGCGATGTCGGTCGTCACATGGTTGCCGCCCACCGGGATCTGCGCCGTGTGCAGCACCTGCCCCTCGGAGAATACCGCCATGGTGGTGGTGCCGCCGCCCATGTCGATCACCGTGGTGCCGAGCTCACGTTCATCACCCACCAGCGTGGCGAGGCCCGAGGCCAGCGGCGCGGA
Source organism: Acidocella sp. (assembly GCF_052326845.1). GTDB lineage: Bacteria > Pseudomonadota > Alphaproteobacteria > Acetobacterales > Acetobacteraceae > Acidocella. The sequence continues at coordinate 6,314 of NZ_JBKQJR010000141.1, forward strand.
AATCAGCCCGGCGATATCCAGCTCGCAGCGCGAGAGACAGGCCGAGAGCGTGCGCAATGCGGTGCTGCCCGAGTCGATGACATGCAGCTGCGCGGTGAGCGTGTTGCAGAACAGCCCGCGCGGATCGGTAATGCCGAGCGTCTCGTCGGTGGAGAAGCTCAGCGGCAGCGCATGGATCGTCGCGCGCCCATCGGCGGCGGCGCGGGCGCGCGCCTCGCGCACCACGCGGCGGATGTCATCGGCGGTCACCGCCCGGCCATCCACCGGCCATTGCACGTTGAACAGCCGCGACTCCGGCTGGCCGCAGGAGAGGTTCACATAGACGGATTTGAGCCGCGTGTCCGCCAACTCCTCCGCCGTGCCCACGGCGGCGCGGATCGCCCGCTCCGCCGCGTCCAGGTCCACGATGCCACCGGACTTGATGCCATGGCTTTTCTGCCAGCCAAAACCGAGCGAGCGCAGCCGCCCATCCGATTCCGCGCGGCCAATCAGGCAGGCGATCTTGGTCGAACCGATATCGAGCACGCCGAACGGGCCGGAGCGCACCCGGCGCGCGCGCGGCACATCATCCATTTGCGGCCTCGCGGGCGTCTCAACAGCGGGCGGGCGGCGTGTCATGCTACTCATGTTTCTGCGTCGCTCCCTGTTTCTCCGGCGCTGGCGGCGCGGGCGCCGGATATGGCTTCACCACCAGCCGCCCTGCCTGGCGCAGATCGATCACCTCGACCGGCCGGTCAAGCAGCTGCACACTGGTCTGCAACGCGGCAAGCTGGCCGATGGCATCAGCCTCGTTCTCGCTTGGCAGCTTCACCAGCGTCTGGTTTTTGAGGATGAGGTTCCAGCGCAGCCCGTCCACGCGCTGCGCCGCCGCCACATGCGAGAGCACGGCGGGCGCCGCCTGCAACTCGGTGACGAGCACATTGGCGTTGGCCGGCGCATCCTCCCCCGAGAGCAGCAGCAGCGAAGGTTCGCGCCGCTTCGCCTCGGCGGCGTCCTGGTTGGCGATGACATTGCCCTGCTTGTCGATGAGCACGAATTTCGTCTGCCCGTTGCTCACAGTTTGCCAGATCGCATAGGCATCGCGCTCGGTCACGGTCACCACCAGCGTGCCCGGCAGTTCGCGCGAGACCACGGCGCTCTGCACCGGCCCCAGCTGCTCAACCTGGTTACGGATCGCGGCGAGCGAGAACCCCAGCGTCGGGTCGCCCGGCTTCACCCCGATCGCCTGTCGCAGCAAGTCGGGATCGGTGGTGCGGGCGCCGTTGATCTGCACGCTGGTGACGCGCAGGCCAAGGTCCGCCGCGAAATTCGCCAGCGGCGAGGACGATGGCGCGGCAGCGGCGGTTGTCTCCGCAACTTGCGGCGCGGGCGCGGCGGAAGGCAGGCTGCGCACCAGCTCGAACCCGACGATGAACACGGAGGCGATAACGAGGAACCACAGCCCGGGCTTCAGACTGCGCTTGACGCGGCGGAAAAACAGCTTGCGCTGCGTCAGCCGGTCCTGCGGCGGCGCCGGCTTGCGCGCGCGTGACGTACGCGGACGCTGCGGCGCCACGTCCAGCCGTGACGCCGCGGTAATATCGATCGGTGGCGGCGTGGCTACACGCGGCATGCCGCCCTCTCAACCATCCAGGTGCAGAGCGCAGGAAAATCCATGCCGGTATAAGCCGCCTGTTCCGGCAGCAGGGAGGTCGGCGTCAGGCCCGGCTGGGTGTTTACTTCCAGGAGCACCAGCCGGCCGGTCTCATCGTCGTAGCGCAGATCCGCGCGCGAGGCGCCACGGCACCCCAGCGCCCGGTGCGCGGCGAGCGCGATATCCATCGCCTGCTTGGCCACTTCATCGGGGATTTCCGCCGGTACCACATGGCGCGAGCCGCCAGCGGCATACTTGGCGTGGTAGTCATAGAATTTTTCGGCGGGCAGGATTTCCGTCACCGCCAGGGCTTGGTCTTCCAACACGCCGACGGTGAGTTCCCGCCCCGGAATATACTGCTCCACCATGGCCGGGCCGTAATGCCAGTTGGCCACGATCTCGGTGCGGTTATTGTCCCCTGCCTTGACGATGGATACGCCAACCGACGAGCCCTCATTCACCGGCTTCACCACATAGGGCGGTGGCAGAGGATCATGGTCGGCCAGCTCCGCGATGTCGATGATCCGGTGCGGCGCCACCGGCAGCCCGGCAGCGGCGAACACCGCCTTGGCGGCGGCCTTGTCCATGGCCAGCGCCGAGGCCCTCACGCCAGAATGGGTATAGGGAATGCCCATATAGTCGAGCACGCCCTGGATCGTCCCATCCTCGCCGAAGGGCCCGTGCAGGGCGTTGAACACCACATCGGGGCGCGGGGTGAGGGCTTGCAGCAGCGCGCCCAAGTCTTCCGTCACATCGACGCGCGAGACCTCGAATCCGGCTGTCTCCAGCGCCGCGATCACCTGCGCGCCGGAGCGGCGGGAAACCTCACTCTCCGACGACATGCCACCAAGCAGAACAGCCACACGCGTCATACCGGCACTCCAATCCGTTTGATTTCCCAACGCAACGCCACGCCGGAATTCTCCTGAACGCGCCGCCTCACCTCTTCACCCAGGCCTTCCAGTTCGGCCGCCGTGGCCTCGCCCAGATTCAGCAGGAAATTGCAGTGCAATTCCGAAACCTGGGCCTGGCCCTTCGTCAGCCCCCGGCAGCCGGCGGCATCGATCAGCTCCCAAGCCTTCTGCCCTTCCGGGTTGGCGAAGGTGGAGCCGCCCGTGCGCGCCCGCACCGGCTGGCTCGCTTCGCGCTTGGATTTGATTTCCGCCATCTTCGCGCCGATCAGCGCCGACTCGCCCGGCCGCGCGCGCAACCTGGCCCGCACCACCACGGAGTCAGACGGCAGATTGGCATGACGGTAGGAGAGACCAAGGTCTTCCGCCTTCACGCGGATCAGCTCACCCGCGCGGGTGACGATCTCGGCCCAGTCCAGCACCTGCGCGATCTCGCCGCCATAGGCGCCCGCGTTCATCGCCACGGCACCGCCAATCGTGCCGGGAATTCCCGAAAGAAATTCCAGCCCGGTCAGCCCGGCCTCGGCCGCATGTTCCGACACAGTCACATCCAGCGCCGCCGCCCCCGCGATGATGGCGCCATCCTCCACCACCACATCGCCAAAACCGCGCGCCAGTTTGATGACGACGCCATTGATGCCACCATCGCGCACGATCAGGTTGGAGGCAGCACCTATCACCGTCACCGGCATCTCCAGCGGCAGTTCCTTGAGGAAGGCGCAGAGATCCTCGACGTCCGCCGGGCGGAGCAGAAACTCCGCAGGTCCGCCGACGCGGAACCACGTTATCGGCGCCAGAGGCGCATGCTCGGCCAGACGGCCGCGCGTGGCGGGAATCACCGCCATCATCAGCGTCTCATCCCCGCGGCACGCGCCGCGTTCTGCAACTCCGCCAGCTGCGCCGGCAGCGCCGCGGCCCATTGCGTGATATTCCCGGCGCCGAGGCACACCACGTAGTCGCCATGCCGGGCGATGGCATGCACCATCTCGGCCAGATGCGACGGATCGGACAGCGCCACCACCTGCCGGTGCCCGCGCGCGCGCAGGCCCTCGACCAGCGCTTCCTTATCCACGCCCTCGATCGGCTCCTCGCCCGCCGCATACACATCGGCCACGATCACCGTGCCCGCATCGTTCATGCAGGTGCAGAATTCCTCGAACAGCGAGCGCAGCCGCGTGTAGCGGTGCGGCTGCACCACCGCGATCACATCGCGCGCCCCGGCCTGCCGCGCCGCCTTCAGCACCGCCGCGATCTCCACCGGGTGATGCCCGTAATCGTCGATCACGGTGATCCCGCCCGTCTCGCCGGTCTTGGTGAAGCGCCGCTTCACGCCTGCGAAATTGGCCAGCGCCGCCTTGATCTGCGCCTCGTCGATCTCCATCTCCGTCGCCACGGTGATCGCCGCCAGCGCGTTCTGCACATTGTGGTTGCCCAGCATCGGCAGCTTGAATGGCCCCATCCGGCGCGCCCGGCCGGAGATGCGATCGGAGATGCGCACCTCGAAGCTGGCACCATCCTTGGAGGAGATGATGCGCTCGGCCCGCACATCAGCCTGCGGCGAAAACCCGTAGGTGACGACACGATGATCCGAGAGCGACGGGATCATCTGCTGCACCGCCGGATGGTCGAT